>CP019797.1:2101682-2413518 GCA_002951995.1 Stenotrophomonas acidaminiphila | reverse complement strand
TTACCATGTCCGCCAGACAAGCCGGTGGAGGGGATGCGATGCATTACGAAGGCAGTTGCCACTGCGGGCGCATCGCGTTCGCGTTCGAGTCGGCCGAGCCGATCGCCAGTGCCGTGTCCTGCAACTGTTCGATCTGCCGGCGCCGCGGTTCGCTGCTGTGGTTCGGCCCGCGCAGCGGTTTCGAACTCCGGACCGATCCGGCGCACCTGGAGAGCTACCGCTTCAATTCCAGGCACATCGATCACCACCACTGCCACGTCTGCGGCGTTGCTCCGTTCAGCGAAGCGGTCGACCCGCGCAGTGGCCAGCCGACCGTGGCGATCAACCTGCGTTGCGTGCCGGACGTCGATCTGGAGGCGCTGGAGATCCACCCTTACGACGGCGCCAGCCGCTGACGGCTGCGCGGCCGGGCTGACCCGCTGCCACTGCCGGCCGTGGGCTGCGCCGGGCACGACGCCGTTGCGGCCGGCGTGGCCACCGGGCTGACCGCGGCGGCCACGGACCGTGCATTCCCGGCCCCGGGATACAGAGCGATCGCGCGCTGGAGACGTCCGCGGCATCTTCACCCCCGGCCTGCCGCCGTCGTGCTGCGGTGCGGTGGATTGCAGCCCCGGCGCCGTTGCCGGCGCCAGCGGCAGGGGTGAGCCGGTCGCAGGGCGCACCGGGGTGCGCCAGCGACCTCACGGCCGCCAGTAATTATTGGCCGCGGCCACCGTCTGGAAATTGAGTGCCAGCACCTGGGCGGCCGCGGTCAGCGCGTCGGTGGAGTCGGCATACTCCGGCCGCAGTTTCTGCAGGATGGACAGGTCCGGCTGGGTGTACTTGACGCTGCGGCGGCTCAACAGGACCGCGAGCTCGAAGCCTTCCTGCGGGGTGGCGGTGATCAGGGTGTCGAGCCAAAGGTCGGTCATCGCGGTGGTCTCCTGTAGCGGTGGATGGACAGCGGAATGTGCGCTGCCGCCGGCCGCGATGTCTTGACCAGGATCAAACCGCGGCGGTGCCGCGCCTGCCGGCGCCCGCCCGGGCCGTCAGCCCTCGTCCTGCTCGTACTCGATGACCAGTCCGCGTTCGCGGGCCAGCAGCTCCACCGCCCGGCGCGCCTTGTCCGCGGTGGCCGTGTTGCCGACCTCCACTTCCAGTTCGTGGATGCCGGGGCCGATGTCGTCGGACAGGCCGGCCGAACTGGAGTCCTCGTCGTCCATGTGCGGCATCAGGTCGTCGGTCTCCTCGACGTGTTCGATGCCTTCCAGGCCGTGCAGCAGGTCGGTCACGGCCAGGGCGTCGTCGGCGTCGCCGGTGATGCGGATGCGCAGCAGGGGCATGGGGGAGCTCCGTGGGAAGGGGCCCCCAGCCTGGGCATCGGGCGGGCAAGGCAACGTGAAACGCGGCGGCGCGTGCGCGCGCTGTTTGTCAGCGGGCGCGGTTGCAGGGATGCTTGCATTCCACCCACGGAGGGATGTCGATGGCAGGCGCGGTGCGGAAGGAAACAAGGGTGAGGGAGCCGGGCCGATGAGCGGGGCGAGGCCGGCGCCGGTGGCGCGCGACTGGTCCACGCCGCTGGAACTGCTGGGGCTGGGCATGGTGTGGGGCGCATCGTTCCTGTTCATGCGCATCGCGGTGCCCGACTTCGGCCCGTACGCGCTGGTGGAGGTGCGCCTGCTGCTCGGCGCGCTGGTGCTGATGCCGTTCCTGTGGCGTGCACGTGCGCTTTTCCCGGCGCGGCGCTGGCTGTGGCTGGCGCCTGTCGGCCTGGTCAATTCGGCGCTGCCGTTCGTGCTGTTCGCGTGGGCGGCCGAGCGTGCGCCGGCGGCGATCGGCGCGATCTGCAACGCGATGACGGTGCTGTTCGCCGCGCTGATCGGCTTCCTGTTCTTCGGCGAGAAGATCGGCCCGCGCCGGGCGTTCGCGCTGCTGGTCGGCTTTTCCGGCGTGGTGGTGCTGGCCACGGCCAAGGTGTCGGGCCTGGCGATCGGCGCGGCGGTGGCGGCCGGCACGGTGGCGGCGCTGCTCTACGGGCTGGGCGCCAACCTGGTCCGTCGCCACATGGGCGGACTGCCGCCGGCCGCGGCGGCGGCGGCCACGCTGGGCTGCGCATCGCTGTGGATGCTGCCGATGGCGCTGCGCCACTGGCCGCGGCAGCCGGTGCCGGCCGCCTCGTGGGCCAGTGCCGTCGCCCTGGGCATCCTCTGCACTGGCCTGGCGTTCCTGGTGTTCTACCGCCTGATCGGGCGGATCGGAGCGTCGCGCGCGGCCACCGTCACCTACCTGATCCCGCTGTTCGGGGCGCTGTTCGCCTGGCTGTTCCTGGGCGAGCCGGTGACCCTGCAGATGCTGCTCGCCGGCGGCCTGGTCCTGGGCAGCGTGGCGGTCAGCCAGCGCTAGGTGTGTAAACCCAGCACGTTGTTCAGGGGTATGCGGGAGATGGGTGGTTTGTAGCCGAGGCTTGCATGAGGGCGGTGCCAGTTGTAGTGATGCAGCCAGTCATGGAGGGCGCCAGCCCGCTGCCCGGAGTTGTCATAGGCGCGGGCATAGGCCCACTCGCGCAGGCTGGTCTGGACCAGGCGTTCGGCCTTGCCGTTGGTGCGCGGGGTGTAGGGACGCGTGCGCAGGTGGCGCATGCCAAGGCGACGGAGCAGGCGCTGGAAACGGCGCGACCTGTAGCAGGTGCCGTTGTCGGTCAACACCCGCTCGAAGCACACGCCCAGGCTGCGGTAGTAGCGCACCGTGCGGATAAGGGCTTTGCAGGCGCTGGTCCCGCGCTCGTCCGGCTCGATGGAGGCGAAGGCCACGCGCGAGTGATCGTCGATGGCCAGATGGACGTATTCCCAGCCAATGCCCCTGTGTCGATGCGAGCGGTCACCGGTCACACGGTGGCCCGGGGAACCGATCCGCCCCAGCTTCTTGATGTCCAGATGCAGCAGTTGGCCGGGCCGGGCGTGTTCATAGCGGTTCTCCGGCAGCGCCGGCTCCAGTTCGGCCAAGCGGTGCAGTCCGGCACGGCGCAGCAACCGGGCGATGGTGCTTGGCGCCACGGACAGCCGCTGGGCGATCTGGCGATAGGTCTGGCGTGAGCGTCGCAGTTCCAGCATCTGCGCTGCGATGGTTGACGGTGTGGCATGGGGGCAGGCATGCGGCCGGGAGCTGCGGTCGGCCAAGCCAGCAGGACCCTCTTCCCGGTACCGCTTCAGCCACTTGTAGGCCGTGCGCACGCTCACGCCAGCTGCATGGGCGGCCTCCGCGATGCGCAGGCCCTGCACGAGGATGCGGTCCACAAGCAGGGCTCGACCGCGAGGCGTCAAACGGGCATGTTTATGCAGGTTCATCCGGGGCTCCTGGGGGCTGGGTTGGTGTCGTAACCCCCATCTTCCAGCGATGCCCCGGATGAACAACCTACTGAGAGATCACAGCTAGGCAGCGGCCGGTGACCGCATGCGGTGGTGGCCGCTGGCGTCACCCGCATGCGGCCCGGCTCAGCGCACCGGCAGCGGGATGTTGCACAGGTCGATATGGCCGGCCGGGCGCTTGTAGAAATCGTCGCGGCGGTTGCGGCGCGCTTCCACCATGTCGGCGAAGGTCCTGGAGTCGGTGCGCAGCACCCGCAGCGGCGTGCGCTGCGCGGCGGGCACGTCGCTGGCGAGGCGGATGGAACGGATCGGCGTGCGCTGCGCGGGGTCTTCGTAGAAGCCCATCGGCTCGGGTCCGCGTTTGATCGTGCTGAGCAGTTCCATGCCCTTGAGCACGCGCCCGACCAGGGTGATGTTGCGGTCGAGCTGGCGCGGCGACTGCCCGGTGACCACGTACAGCTCGGCGCCGATGCTGCTGTCCTCGTCGTTGTTGCGGCCGGCACCGACCGCGCCGTAGCAGTGCGCCAGCCAGGTGTGTTCGCCGTCGCCGGCAACGGCGAAGTCGCCGACGAAGCCGGTCTTCGCGGCCCAGCCGTCGCGGTCGGGCAGCGCGGTGAACGCCAGCCCCCGGGACGGCCGCTGGAACTCGGCCGGCAGATGGGTCTTCGCGCTGCCCAGCGGCCGCGCCCGGGCCGGGTCGTCGGCATCGGCGTCGCCGAACTGGACCACGAAGTTGTCCTGCGAACGGTAGATGCTGGTGCCGTTCCAGAAGCCCTCGCGCGCCAGGGTGCGGATGTTGCCGGCGTGTTCGGGGGCGAATTCAGGGGCCAGTTCGATGATGACGCGGCCGCCGTCCAGGTCCATGTACAGCAGGTTGTCGGCGGCGGGCACGTGCCAGTCGCTGTCGGGCGAGGCAGCGAGGATCTCCTGCGCGCTGCGGTACCTGGCCGGCGCGTCGGCGGCCAGCGCCGGCAGCGGGGCAGCATCAGGGCCAGGGCCAGCAGGGTCGGGCGTAGCGTCATCGGGCGCGTTCCGTGATCGGGTGTGGGCCGATTCTGGCGGATCGCCCGGGGCCGCCGCCAGACCATGCCGGGAGTGGGGTGACTACCGGCACATCCGCTATAGCGAAGTGAGTAATAGTGTTGGCTTCAGGCTAGTTGGCAGGAGCGGGACGATGGGTGATTTCGAGGCCCAACTGCGCAAATTCCAGAAGGAACTCAGCGCCGGCACGGTGTCGCTTGCACTGCTGGCGGTGCTGGCCAAGGCCGGGGAGCCGCTGTACGGGTACCTGATCGCCAAGGAACTGGAGCGCACCGGCGATGGCGTGCTCAGTGGCAAGCAGAGCGCGCTGTACCCGGTACTGCGCAACCTGGAAGGCGCCGGCCTGCTGGAAAGCCATGTCGAGCCGTCGGTGGCCGGGCCACCACGGCGCTACTACCGCATCAATGACGAGGGACGCGCCGTGCTGAAGCAGTGGATCGCGGCCTGGAATGCCACCCGGGACTCGCTGGAGTCCGTACTGGAGGGAGTCGAACGATGAACAACGAGACCAACCCACGGCCGCTGCCGACCACGATTCCCGAATACCTGGAGCAGCTGCGCGCCGCGCTGGCCGGTGCCGACCCGGCGATGGTCCAGGACGCGCTGTACGACGCCGAGGAGTACCTGCGCTCGGAGCTGGCCGAGCAGCCCGGCAAGAGCGAGGCCGAGGTGATCGCCGGTGTCGCCGGCAGCTACGGCGCGCCGGAGGAGGTGGCCGAGATCTACCGCGAGACCGAGGTGACGGTGAACCGCGCGCTGCGCACGCCACTGCCGGGTCGCCGGCCGCCAACGCCGCCGCTCGCCACGCCCGCGGTGGGCGTGGCCGCCACCGCCCCGGCCGCGCCCACCGCCAGGCCGCGCCCGGCGGCCGCACGCTTCTTCGGCGTGGTGCTGGACCCGCATACCTATGGCGCGCTGTTCTACATGCTGCTGTCGCTGGTCACCGGCGTGTTCTTCTTCACCTGGGTGGTGACCGGGCTGTCGCTGTCGGTGTCGCTGCTGATCCTGATCATCGGCATCCCGGTGCTGTTGCTGTTCCTGGGGTCGGTACGGGTGCTGTCGCTGGTGGAGGGGCGCATCATCGAGGCGCTGCTGGGCGTGCGCATGCCGCGCCGGCCGATGTACACCGACCGTAGCCAGGGCTGGCTGGCGCGGATCGGGGCGATGTTCACCGACGTGCGCACCTGGCTGACCATGCTGTATTTCGTGCTGATGCTGCCGCTGGGCGTGGTCTATTTCAGCGTTGCCACGACCCTGCTCTCGACCTCGCTGGCACTGGTGTTCGCGCCGCTGGCCGACGTGGCGCTGGACCAGCCCGTCGGCATCTGGATCAACGATGTCAACCTGGGCGGCGGCCTGTGGGTATGGCCGTTGTCGGTGGCCGTGGGGCTGGTGTTGCTGTTGGCGACCCTGCACCTGGCGCGTGCCATCGGCCGGCTGCACGGGGCCATCGCCAAGCACCTGCTGGTGCGGCTGTAGGCGGACCGGCGGGGCGACGAACGACGGGGCACTTGGGTGCCCCGTTTTTTTGCCGGCAGCGCTGCCCGCGGTTCGCCCGGTTCGCGGGCGCGTGCGGGACGGGCGTGGTGTCTCAGCGCTGCGCGCGGCGGCGCAGCGGGGTGACGTTGCTGGCGGCGGCCTTGCGCGGCTTCTTCGCCGCCGCCGGCTGCGATTGCGCGATGAAGAAGTCGCGTACCTTCGGGTACACCACCTCGCGCCAGCGGCGGCCGCTGAAAATGCCGTAGTGGCCGGCGCCCTCGACGATGAAGTGGCTGCGGCGCGCGGCCGGGATGCCGGTGCACAGCGCCTGCGCGGCTTCGGTCTGGCCGAGGCCGGCGATGTCGTCCAGTTCGCCTTCGATGCTCAGCAGCGCGGTGTCGCGGATCGCCGACGGGTCCACGCGTTCGCCACGCACGTGCCACTGCCCGCGCGGCAGCAGGAACTCCTGGAACACCACGCGGATGGTGTCCAGGTAGAAGCGCGCGGGCATGTCCAGCACCGCGTTGTACTCGTCGTAGAAACGACGGTGGGCGTTGGCGTCGTCCAGGTCGCCCTTGACCAGGTCGGTGTAGAAATCCCAGTGCGACATCAGGTGGCGGCTGGGGTTCATCGCCACGAAGCCGGCGTGCTGCAGGAAGCCTGGGTACACGCGCCGGCCCTGGCCCGGGTAGGGGCCGGGCACGGTGTGGATGACGTTGTTCTCGAACCACGACAGCGGGTTGCGCGTGGCTAGGTTGTTGACCGCGGTGGGGCTGCGGCGGGCATCGATCGGCCCGCCCATCATCACCAGCGAGCGCGGCGTGGTTTCGCCGCGGGCGGCCATCAGCGACACCGCGCCCAGCACCGGCACGGTCGGCTGGCAGACGCTGACCACGTGCAGGTTGGCGGCGCCGAGGTGGCGGATGAACGCCTGCACGTACTCGACATAATCGTCCAGCCCGAACTCGCCCTGTTCCACCGGCACCATGCGCGCGTCGATCCAGTCGGTGACATACACGCGGTGGTCGCGCAGCAGGGTACGCACGGTGTCGCGCAGCAGGGTGGCGTGGTGGCCGGACAACGGCGCCACCACCAGCACCGCGGGCTGGGCAAGCAGGGCTTCGACACGGGCGCCGTCGTTGCTGTGGCGCTTGAAGCGCAGCAGGCGGCAGAACGGCTTTTCCAGTTCGGTGAGCTGGGCCACGGGCACGACTTCGCCATCGAGCTCGAGCTCGTGGATGTCCCACTCCGGCTTCTCGTAATCCTTGCCGAGGCGGTGGAACAGTTCGTTCATCGCCGCCAGCCGGTCGGCCCCGGGCATGGACGACCACCAGTGGCCCGGGGTGTTGAAGAACGCCGCGTTGGCCTGCGCCTGGTGGACCCAGGGCGCGAGCAGATTGCGGGTCATCTCATGCAGTTGATAGAGCATGCCGGGCAATATGTATGGTCATATGGTGCCTTGCAGCATAACGCAAACAGGCGGGTGCGGCGTTAAGCGGAGAATGACGGACGCGGCACCGGCGGGATCCGGCCGGTGCGCGGAGTGGGGCCCTGCAGGACCGGCGGGGCGGCAGAGCCCCGTACCTGCGGAACGTGTCCGGAGAACATCCCCCTGAATCACGGGCGCGCCGCAAGCCGCGGGGTGTGTCAGGCGAAAGGCGGGGCCGGCGGTGTGCGGTGCAGGCCGTGGGGCGACCGCGCGACGCGATGGCGTAGCGCGGGTTCAGCCGCCGCGCTCCAGCGCTGCCATGTCGTCGGCGCAGTGCGGCCCCAGCCAACAGTGCGAGCCGGCGGCGCGGAAGCCGGCCTGCGCCAGCTGGCGACGGTACCAGCGCGCCGGGCGCGCCTGGAATCCCTGGTGATCGCCATGGAACTCGTCGTCGGCGGTGAAGGTCTCCAGGAACGCCACGCCGCCGCACAGCTCGGCCAGCCCCGGCAGGCCCTGGCGCAGTTCGCGGCTGGGCACGTAGTGCATGACGTCGGCGCAGACCAGCAGGTCCACCGGCGCGCACGGGCGCAGCCACTGGAAATCACCGAAGCGGGCCAGGTGCAGGTTGCGGGTGCGGCCGTAGCGCTGCACGGCGTATTCGCTGCCGTCGAAGCCCATGTACTGCAGCTTCGGCCGCAGCTTGAGCAGCGGCGCGCGCCACGCACCTTCGCCGCAGCCGATGTCGAGCACGCTGCGGATCGGCCGCTCCAGGTAGTACTCGGCGGTGGCCACGGCTAGGTGCACCTTGCGTGCCAGCCGCGCCGGGCCGCCGATGTCGCCGCGGCGGTACCAGTGTTGGAAATAGGCGGCGTCGTAGTGCTTTTCCTGCATGTGCGTGTCGGCGGCGGATGGGCGAAAATGCGGCCATCCTACGCCGCCGATGGAGCCAGCGCATGCAGTCGTATTTCTGGGTGAAGACCTTCCACCTCGTGTTCGTGGTGGCGTGGATGGCCGCGGTGTTCTACCTGCCGCGGATCCTGGTCAACCTGGCCGAGGCCGCCGGCCAGGCGCAGGTCGGGCAGCGCCTGCAGCTGATGGGGCGGCGGCTGTACCGCTTCGGCCACGTCATGTTCGGCCTGGCCTTCGTGCTGGGGCTGGTGCTGTGGCTGGGCTACCGGGTGCTGCCGGATTTCCCGACCATGGTCGCGCCTGGCGCCGCCGGCTGGCTGCACGCCAAGCTCGGCCTGGTGGTGCTGCTGCTGGTGTATTTCATCTTCACCGGGCGCTGGCTCAAGGGCGTGGATGCCGGCCGCGCGCTGCCGTCGGCGCGCGCGCTGCGCTGGTTCAACGAACTGCCGCTGGTGCTGTTCATCGCCATCGTCTACCTGGTGCTGGCCAAGCCGTTCTGACCCGCCGGCACGCACACCGTGCTGAAAACGAAAAAGGCCGGCGGATGCCGGCCTTTTCGCGCGCGCCTCAGGAACCGGCTCAAGCGGCCTCGTAGGCACCATAGCCGCGCAGCCGCGCGTAGCGCTTGGCCAGCAGCGCGTCGACCGGCAGCTTTTCCAGCGCGTCCAGTTCGTTGAGCAGGACCGCCTTCAGGCGCCGGCCCATCTGCTTCGGGTTGCGGTGGGCGCCGCCGATCGGCTCGCGCACGACCTTGTCGATCAGGCCCAGTTGCTTGAGCCGCGGTGCGGTCATGCCCAGCTGCTCGGCCGCTTCCTTGTTCTTGCCGGCGTCCTTCCACAGGATCGAGGCGCAGCCTTCCGGGCTGATGGTCGAGTAGACGCTGTATTCCAGCATCACCGTGCGGTCGCCCACGCCCAGCGCCAGCGCGCCACCGGAGCCACCCTCGCCGATCACGGTGCAGATCACCGGCACCTTCAGTTCGGCCATTTCCATCAGGTTGCGGGCGATGGCCTCGGACTGGCCGCGCTCCTCGGCGTCGATGCCCGGCCAGGCGCCGGCGGTGTCGATCAGGGTCAGCACCGGCAGCCCGAAGCGTTCGGCCATCTTCATCAGCCGCAGCGCCTTGCGGTAGCCCTCGGGCTTGGGCATGCCGAAGTTGCGTTTGATCTTTTCCTTGGTGTCGCGGCCCTTCTGGTGGCCGATCAGCATCACCGGGCGGCCGCCGATGCGGGCCAGGCCGCCGACGATGGCCTTGTCGTCGGCGAACGCACGGTCGCCGGCCAGCTCCTGGAACTCGTCGCAGAAGATGCCGATGTAATCCAGGGTGTAGGGGCGCGAGGGGTGGCGTGCCACCTGCAGCACCTGCCAGGACGAGAGGTTGCGGAAGATCTGCGCGGTACGCAGGCGCAGCTTGTCCTGCAGTGCCCGGACCTCGGCCTCGACATTGACCGCCGGGCCCGCGCTGGCGCTGCGCAGCTCCTGGATCTTGGCTTCCAGATCGGCGATGGGCTGCTCGAAATCGAGGTAATTCGGGTTCATCGGAAACCGTCTTGAATGAAAGTGGGGAAGTGTAGCCGAACGCGTCGGGTGCACCCGTACGCGGCCGTCCGGACCTTCAGCTGGCCCAGGGCGGGCTGTAGGCGAGCTTGACCCGGCGCACCGCCGGGTCCTCGCGCAGGGCGTCGAGCAGCTGCGTGCTGACCCGCACCGCGCCGGCGCCGCCGAGGTCGAGCATGCCGGCCACGCCGCCGCCGTCCTTGCCCTTCAGCAGCAGGTCCAGGCGGATCGGGGTGCGCCCGGGGCGGTGCGTGGCCAGCAGCGGTTCGATGCGCTGCCATACCGGGCCGCCGCGGCCGTCCACGCGCAGCGACAGGCGCACCGCGTGGTCGGCGCACAGCTGCTCGAAATCCCAGCACTGGCGGATGCGCAGCGCGTAGCCGCCGTTGAATTCGTCCTCGCGCAGGCCGCCCTTGACCACCAGGATACGGTCCTTGGTCATCAGGTGGCCGAACTCGGCCAGGCCGTCGGAGAAGGCGCTGCACTCGACCCGGCCCTTGCCGTCCTCCAGCTGCACGAACACCTGGCTGTCGCCCTTGCGGCGCATGCCCACGACCATGCCGGCCAGGATCACCTGCGCTTCCTGGCGCCAGCCGCGTTTCTCGCCGTCGCGCGGCGGCGGGGCCGGTGCGACCAGCTTGTCCAGCGCGCCCAGGTCGGTGCCGACCAGCTCCCTGACGTCATCGGCATACGGGTCGAACGGATGCCCGCTGAGGTAGAAGCCCAGGGTCTCGCGTTCGCCGCCCAGCAGCTGCGCCACCGGCCATTCGCGGCTTTCCGGCAGGTCCAGCTGCGCGGCGGCGTTGACCGGATCGGGCGCGCCGAACAACGAGTTCTGGCCCGATGCCTTCTCGCGCGCCATCTGGTCGGTGGCCTTGAGCACCTCGGGCAGCTGCAGCATCAGCGAGGCGCGGTTGCGGCCAAGGCCGTCGAGCGCGCCGCACTGGATCATCGCTTCCAGGGTGCGGCGGTTGAGCTTGGCCGATTCCACCCGCGCGCAGAAATCCAGCAGCGTGGTGTACTCGCCGCCGCGCAGGCGCTCGGCCACCACCGCTTCGCAGGCGCCCTGGCCGACGCCCTTGATCGCGCCCAGGCCGTAGCGGATGGTGTCGGCCGAGGACGCCTCGAACATGTACGCCGATTCGTTGACCCGCGGCGGTTCCACGCGCAGGCCGAGGTTGCGCACCTCGGCCAGGAAGC
This sequence comes from Stenotrophomonas acidaminiphila, assembly GCA_002951995.1. Lineage (NCBI taxonomy): Bacteria > Pseudomonadati > Pseudomonadota > Gammaproteobacteria > Lysobacterales > Lysobacteraceae > Stenotrophomonas > Stenotrophomonas acidaminiphila. Next base: position 2,402,559 of record CP019797.1, on the reverse strand, counting down.
CGACCACCTTGTCGGTGTTGTCCATGTCCGAGGACAGCGTCGCGGCCATGAACTCGGCCGGGTAGTGGCGCTTGAGCCAGGCGGTCTGGTAGCTGACCAGCGCGTAGGCGGCGGCGTGCGACTTGTTGAAGCCGTAGCCGGCGAACTTCTCCATCAGGTCGAAGATCTCGTCGGCCTTGGGGCCGTCGACGCCGCCCTTGGCCGCGCCCTCGCGGAAGATCTCGCGGTGCTTGGCCATTTCCGCCGGCACCTTCTTGCCCATCGCGCGGCGCAGCAGGTCGGCGCCGCCCAGCGAGTAGCCGCCGACGATCTGCGCCATCTGCATCACCTGCTCCTGGTACACCATGATGCCGTAGGTGTCCTTGAGGATGGCTTCGGTGCGCGGATCGGGATAGATGATCTCTTCCTGGCCGTGCTTGCGCGCGTTGAACGAGGGAATCAGGTCCATCGGGCCGGGGCGGTACAGCGACACCAGCGCGATCAGGTCCTCGAAGCGGTCCGGGCGCGCGTCCTTCAGCAGCCGGCGCATGCCCGAGGATTCGAACTGGAATACCGCGCCGGTGTTGCCGTTGGCGAAGATGTCCTTGTAGGTGGGCGCGTCGTCGAGCGGGATCGCGGCGATGTCCACCGGCGGGATGCCGGCGCGCGCATGGCGCTTGTTGATCGCCTTCACCGCCCAGTCGATGATGGTCAGCGTGCGCAGGCCGAGGAAGTCGAACTTCACCAGGCCCACTTCCTCCACGTCGTTCTTGTCGAACTGGGTGACCGGGTTCTTGCCCAGGCTGCCTTCGTCGTGTTCGGCGTACAGCGGACAGAACTCGGACAGCGGCTCGGGCCCGATGACCACGCCACCGGCGTGCTTGCCGGCGTTGCGGGTCAGGTCTTCCAGCTGCAGCGCCAGGTCGATCAGGTCGCGGACGTCGTCTTCGTTCTGGTAGCGCTGGATCAGCTCGGCCGAGGCCATTTCCGAATCCGGCCCTTCCTTGCCCTTGCCCAGCGCGTCCTTCAGGCCGATGCCCAGGATGTTGGGGATCAGCTTGGACACGCCGTCGACCAAACCGTACGGGAAGCCGAGCACACGCCCGGAATCGCGCACCACCGCCTTGGCGGCCATGGTGCCGTAGGTGATGATCTGGCTGACCCGCTCGCGGCCGTACTTGCGCGCGACGTAGTCGATCACCTCGTCGCGGCGGTCCATGCAGAAGTCGATGTCGAAGTCGGGCATCGACACGCGTTCCGGGTTGAGGAAGCGCTCGAACAGCAGGTTGTACGGCAGCGGATCCAGGTCGGTGATCTTCAGCGCCCAGGCCACCAGCGAGCCGGCGCCCGAACCACGCCCCGGGCCGATCGGGATGCCCTGGTTCTTGCCCCACTGGATGAAGTCGGCCACGATCAGGAAGTAGCCGGGAAAGCCCATCTTGATGATGGTGTGGAGCTCGAACTCGAGGCGCTCGAAGTAGTCCTCGCGGGTCTTGCCCGGCGCCAGCGGGTTCTTCTGCAGGCGTTCTTCCAGGCCGTCGCGCGACTGCTTCTGGATCCAGGTGTCCAGGGTCTCGTCGTCGGGCACCGGGTAGTTGGGCAGGAAGTAGGTGCCCAGCCGCATCTCCAGGTTGCAGCGCTGCGCCAGCGCCAGCGTGTTGTCGATGGCGTCGGGGATGTCGGCGAACAGCTCGCACATCTGTTCCGGCGACTTCAGGTACTGCTCGCGGCTGTACTCGCGCGGGCGCTTGGGGTCGTCGAGTACGCGCCCGGTGGAGATGCACACCCGCGCCTCGTGCGCGTCGAAGTCCTGCGGCGACAGGAAGCGCACGTCGTTGCTGGCGATCACCGGCAGGCCGCGCTGGCCGGCGGCCATCAGCGCGAACTGGTTGAAGGCTTCCTCGCCGTCACGACCGGTACGGGTCAGTTCCAGGTGCAGGCCATCGCCGAACACGCGCTGCCAGTCGGCCAGCTGCTGTTCGGCCAGGTCATGGCGGCCTTCGCCGGCCAGGCGCCCGGCCAGGCTCTGGCGCCCGGCCAGCGCGAACAGGTTGTGGCAGCCGTCCTTGAGCCATTGCGGGTGGATGGCGACGCCGCCCTCGGGGCGGTGGCCCTCCAGCCAGGCGCGGCTGAGCAGCCGCGACAGGCTCAGGTAGCCGTCGCGATCGCGGCACAACAGGGTCATGCGCCACGGGTCGTGGCCGTCCTCGGCGATCAGCACGTCGGCGCCGGCGATCGGCTTGATGCCCACGCCTTCGGCGGCCTTGTAGAACTTCACCAGCGCGAACATGTTGTTCAGGTCGGTGACCGCAAGCGCCGGCGCCTGCATTTCCACCGAACGGCTGAGGAGGTTGGCCTGCTTGGCCTTCTTCGGATCGGCCTGGTCCGGCTTGGCCGGGACGCGGATGGTGGAGTCCACCATCGAGAATTCGGTGTGGACGTGGAGGTGGACGAAGCGGGGAGTGCTCATGCCGGATCACTGCGGTGAACGGGCAGGGTAGCGGCGGGGGCGGGAGCGGACAAGGCTTGACGGGCGGCCAATGCACCCGGGGCCGTGGCTAGGCCACGGCCAGGGCGTCGCGCACCGGTGCGAAACTGCGGCGGTGCTCGGGGCACGGGCCATGCGCGCGCAGCGCGGCCAGGTGGGCCGGGGTGCCGTAGCCCTTGTGCTGGTCGAAGCCGTATTCGGGATGGCGCAGGTGCAGGTCCAGCATGTAGCGGTCGCGGCTGACCTTGGCCAGGATCGAGGCGGCCATGATCGCGCGGTCCAGGGCGTCGCCGCCGACCAGCGCCTCGGCCGGGCACGGCAGGCCCTTGGGCACCTTGTTGCCGTCGATGCGCGCGAACTGCGCCACGTGCGCCACGCCCTGCACGGCCCGGCGCATGCCCTGCATGGTGGCCTGGAAGATATTGATGCCGTCGATCTCGGCCACGTCCACCAGCACGATGCTGTAGGCCAGGGCGCGTTCGACGATGCGCTCGAAAAGCTGTTCGCGGCGCGCGGCGGTGAGTGCCTTGGAGTCGTCCAGGCCGTTGATGCGCGGCCGCTGCGGGTCGAACACCACCGCGGCCACGGCCACCGGGCCGGCCAGGGGGCCGCGTCCGGCCTCGTCGATGCCGGCATAGGGCAGGAGCCCGGGACCGGCGGCCGGGGCCGAGGGGAACAGCGGCAGGCTGCCGGTGTCGGCCTTCATCGCGGGTGCGCCTCGGGCTGCTGGCCGCCGGCTTCCGGACCCAGCAACTCCGCCACCGCGTCGGCGGCGCGTGCCGACGCGTCCTGTCGCAGCTCCAGGTGCAGGCGCCGGTAGTCGTCCTGCAGCCCCGGCACGTGGCCGGGATGCTGGAACCAGCGCAGCACGGCCGCGGCCAGGCGCTCCGGCGTGCAGTCGTGCTGGATCAGTTCCGGCGCCAGGTCGCGCCTGGCCAGCACGTTGGGCAGCGCGTAGCGGTCGACCTTGACCAGCTTCAGTGCGCGGGCGATGCGGTAGGTCAGCTCCGACACGCGGTAGCCAACCACCATCGGCCGCTTGACCAGCATGGTTTCCAGCGTGGCGGTACCCGACGCCAGCAGCACCACGTCGGCGGCGGTCAGCGCGTCGCGGGCCTGGCCGTCGAGCACGTGCAGGCGCGCGGCCGGCAGCGCCGAGGCGGCGATCTGCTGGTCGATCAGCTGCCGGCAGCGGGCATTGGCCGCCGGGACCACGATGTGCAGGCCGGGCATGCGCTCGGCCACCTGCCAGGCGGCCTCGAAGAACGCCGGGCCGAGCCGCCCGATCTCGCCCAGGCGACTGCCCGGCAGCACCGCCAGGATCGGCGCGGTGGCCGGCAGTGCGAGCCGGGTGCGGGCATCGGCGCGGTCGCTGTCCAATGGGATCGCATCGGCCATGGGGTGGCCGACGAAGCGTGCGTCCACGCCATGCCGCGCGTAGATCGGCGGCTCCATCGGGAACAGGCACAGCACCCGGTCGGCGCTGGCGCCGATCTTCTCGGCGCGCTTCTCGCGCCAGGCCCAGACCGAGGGGCTGACGTAGTGCACCGTGCGGATGCCGCGCTGCTTGAGCCAGCGTTCGACGCCGAGGTTGAAGTCGGGCGCGTCGATGCCGATGAACACGTCCGGGCGCCAGTCGAGCACGCGCTCGCGGAACGCGCGGCGCAGCTTCAGCAGGCGCGGCAGGTGGCGCAGGATCTCGGCCAGGCCCATCAGCGCCAGCTCGCTGGCATCGAACCAGGTCTGGCAGCCGGCGCCGCGCATGGCATCGCCGCCGATGCCGGCGAATTCGGCGTCGGGGAAGTGCCGGCGCAGTTCGGCGATGAGTCCGGCGCCGAGCTGGTCGCCGGAGGTTTCCCCGGCCACCAGCGCGATGCGCGGGCCGCGCGCCACGCGCTCACGGGCGACGGCGATGGGTGCCCCGTCGCCGCCGTCCCCGGGCCCTGCGTGCCCGTTCCCGGTGCTGCCTTCGGCGCTCATCGCTGCAGCGGACGGTCCGCGTGTTCGATGAAGTCCAGCATCTGCCGCACGTCGTCGCTGTCCCGCGCCTGCTCGGCCAGCTGCTGCTTGGCCTCGGCCAGCGGAATGCCGGCCACGTACAGGGTACGGTAGGCGCGCTTGATCGCGGCGATACGCGCGGTATCGAAGCCGCGGCGCTTGAGGCCTTCGCTGTTGATGCCGCGCGGACGGCCGTGGCCGTCGATGCCGACCATGGTGAACGGCGGGATGTCGCCGGTCACCAGCGCGCCCATGCCGAGGAAGGCGTGGTCGCCGATGCGGCAGAACTGGTGGGCGCCGGCAAAGCCGCTGATGATCACCCAGTTGCCGACGCTGACGTGGCCGGCCAGGGTGGTGTTGTTGGAGAACACGCAGTAGTCGCCGACCTGGCAGTCGTGGGCGACGTGGGTGTAGGCCAGCAGCCAGTTGTCGTTGCCGATGCGGGTGATGCCGCCGCCGCCGCCGGTGCCGCGGTTGACGGTGACGAACTCGCGGACCACGTTGCGGTCGCCGATCACCAGCTCGGTGCGCTCGCCGGCGTACTTCTTGTCCTGCGGCTCGCCGCCGATGGCGGCGTGGCCGATGAAGCGGTTGTCGCGGCCGATCCGGGTCGGGCCGTGGATGCTGCAGTGCGGGCCGACCACGGTGCCGGCGCCGATCTCGACGTCGGCGCCGATCAGGCAGAACGCGCCCACGCGGACGTCGTCGGCCAGCCGTGCCGACGGGTCGATGACCGCGGTGGGGTGGATCAGGGGGGCGCTGTCGTTCATGCGCGGGCTCCGGTCGGGATCATTCGCGGGTGCCGGCGCACAGCACCTCGGCATGCGCCACCACTTCGCCGTCCACCTTGGCCTCGCCGTAGTAGACGGCCATGTTGCGGATCACCCGCTTGACCTGCACGTGCAGCTCCAGCACGTCGCCGGGCACCACCTGCTTCATGAAGCGCACGTTGTCCACCTTGACCAGGTAGAACAGCTTGGACTGCGCGTCGCGGCCGAGGCTGAGCTGGGTCAGCACGCCGCCGGCCTGCGCCAGCGCCTCGATGATCAGCACCCCCGGCATGATCGGCTGGCCGGGGAAATGCCCCTGGAAGAACGGCTCGTTGATGGTGACGTTCTTGTGCGCGACGATCGTCCTTGCCTCGGTATCCAGCGCGACCACCTTGTCCACCAGCAGGAACGGGTAGCGGTGGGGGATCAGCGTGCGGATCGTGTTGACGTCGATGGGCAACGGCAGCGGTGAGTTCATTCCTTCTCCTTGCTCACAGCCAGGACCCGGCGCGCCAGGCTGTCCAGCTGCTTGAAGCGCGCGGCGTTCTTGCGCCACGTGCGGTTGTCGGTCAATGGGGTGCCGGACGAGTACTCGCCCGGTTCGGTAATGGAGTTGCGCACGACCGACTTGCCGGTGACGACCACGTGGTCGCAGATCTCCAGGTGGCCGACCACCCCGACCGCGCCGCCGAGCAGGCAGTAGCGGCCGATCCGGGCGCTGCCGGCGATGCCGGTGCAGCCGGCGATCGCGCTGTGCGCGCCGATGTGGCAGTTGTGGGCGATCTGCACCAGGTTGTCCAGGCGCACGTCTTCTTCCAGCACGGTGTCTTCCAGTGCGCCGCGGTCCACGCAGGTGTTGGCGCCGATCTCGCAGTCGTCGCCGATGCGCACCCCGCCCAGCTGCGGCACCTTGATCCAGTGGCCGGCGTCCATCGCCAGGCCGAAACCGTCGGCGCCGAGCACGGCGCCGGGGTGGATGCGCACGCGCTTGCCCAGGCGCACGCGGGTGACCAGGGTGACCCGGGCGACCAGCTCGCAGCCGGCGTCCAGCGAACAGTCCTCGCCGATGATGCTGCCGGCGCCGACGATGCAGTTCTCGCCGACCACGCTGCGCGCGCCGATGCTGACGAACGGGCCGATATGGGCGCTGGCGGCCACCCGCGCGGACGGGTCGATCACCGCGCTGGGATGGATGCCGGGCTCGCGCAGCGGCACCGCCTCGAACAGCGCGCCGATCTTGGCGAACGTGGTGTAGGGGTCCTTGGCGACCAGGGCGGTGCCGGGCGCGGCCTCGGCGTCGTCGGCGCGCAGCACCACGATGCCGGCCCTGCTCTCGGCCAGCTGCGCGCGGTAGCGCGGATTGGCCAGGAAGGTCAGTTGTCCGGGGCCGGCATGGGCCAGCGTGGCCACGCCGTGGATCGCGGTGGACGGATCGCCGTGCACCTGCAGCCCGAAACGGTCGGCCAGTTCCTGTGCGGTATGGGTCGGAGTATTCACGCCGGGAGTTTAGCGTCTGGAAGTGGCGCGGTCATGCGGCAGGTGGGGCACAGGCCGCGCGCAGGCCGGCTCGGCTTGGAACCGCCGGAATGATTCTGGAGAAGAGCCCCCTTGGTAAGGGGGTGCGCCGAAGGCGGGGGATCGGAAGGCCAGGGCGCGTCCCCAGGTTTCGCTCAGCGAAACCTGGGGTGCCCAAGGCGACGCCTTGGGCGCGCGGGCAGTTCCCTAGAACTGTCCGCCGAAGGTGAACTGCAGCCGCTCGATCTCGTCGCCTTCCTTCTTCTTGAGCGGGAAGGCATAGCTGATCGAGATCGGGCCGACCGGGGCGCGCCACAGCAGCGCGACACCGGCCGAGGCGCGCAGTTCGCCCGCGTCGAAGTTGTCGGTGCCGTTGTAGACGTTGCCGAAGTCGAGGAACGCCGACACGCGCGCCGACGGGCTGTCGAACAGCTTCGGGAAGTACGCCTCGACCGAGCCGACGGTCTTCAGCGAGCCGCCCAGCGGCTGGCCGCGGTAGTAGCCGCCGAAGATCTCCGAGCGCGGGCCCAGGGTGTTGTCGCGGAAGCCGCGCACCGAGTTGGTGCCGCCGGCGTAGAAGTTCTCGAAGAACGGCAGCCCCGACGCCTTGACCTGACGGTGCTTGGCGGTGGGGTTGGTGGCGCAGTCCACCACCTCGGTGGTGGCCGGCGTGCCCGGGACGGCCGGCTTGTCGCCATCGGCCGGGGTGCCGGGGACGGCGGGCGTCTCGAACCAGCAGATGTCGCGCACCTTGTCGTTGCCGTAGGAGTCGCCGTAGCCGAACTCGACGCGGGTGTTGATCACCAGCGACGGCATGATCGGCCAGTACTTGGAGATCTGGTAGCTGAGCTTGTAGTACTCGGCGGTGGAGCCGGGCAGGGTGGCTTCCAGGCCCAGGCGCTGGTAGGTGCCGCGGGTCGGCATGAAGTAGTCGTTGCGGGTGTCGCGCGCCCAGCCCAGCTCGGTGCGCCAGGAGTGGAACGTGCGCGTGCCCATCGCATCGATGTAGTCGATGATCGACTGCGGGGTGTAGCCGCTGTAAGTGGTGATCTGGTTGCTGTCGATGCCGAACATCAGCGAGAAGCTGTCGTTCTCGGTGATCGGCACGCCGAAGATCATCTGCGCCGAGCCGTTGGTGCTGTTGTACTGGGCGGTGTTGAAGTCCGAGTAGTCCAGCTCGCGCCAGGACAGGTTGTAGCCCAGCGAGACGCCGTCGTCGGTGAAGTACGGGTTCATGTACGAGAAGCCGTAGCGCTGCAGGTAGCTGCTGCGCGAGGCCTCGACCGACACGCGGTTGCCGCCGCCCAGGAAGTTGTTCTGCGACAGCTGCACCGAAGTGGTCATGCCGTAGGACTGCGAATAGCCCAGGCCGAACACGAAGCTGCCGGAGGTGGTTTCCTTGACGTTGTAGACCACGTCGACCTGGTCGTTGCTGCCGGTGACCGGCGAGGTCTCGACGTCGACCGATTCGAAGTAGCCCAGGCGCTGCAGGCGGATCTTGGAGCGGTCGATGGCGGCCTGCGAGTACCAGGCATTCTCGAACTGGCGCATCTCGCGGCGCAGCACCTCGTCGGCGGTGCGGGTGTTGCCCTTGAACACGATGCGGCGCACCGACACGCGCGGGCCAGGCACCACCTGCATGTTGACCGCCACCGTGCGCTCGGCGCGGTTGCTGGTCGGGATCGGGTTGACCTTGGCGAAGGCGTAGCCGATGTTGGACAGGGTGTTGGTGATCGCGTCGGCGCTGAACTCCAGCAGGCCGCGCGAGAACGTGTCGCCGGCCTTCTGGAACACCATGCGCTCGACCTCTTCCTGCGGCAGGATGGTGTCGCCGGTGACCTTGATCTCGGAGATCTTGTACTGCTCGCCCTCGGTCACCCCGGCGGTGATGAACATGTCGCGCTTGTCGGGGCTGATCGAGACCTGGGTCGAGTCGACGCTGAAATCGATGTAGCCGCGGTCCAAGTACCAGGAGTTGAGCTTCTCCAGGTCGCCGGAAAGCTTTTCCTTGGAATACTGGTCGTCGCGGCGGTACCACGAGGCCCAGTTGTGCTCCTTGGACTCCCAGGTATCGAGGATGTCGGCGGCCTCGAACTTCTCGGTGCCGACCAGGTTGACGTGGCGGATCTTGGCCGCCTTGCCTTCCTTGACCGCGATGGCCACGTCCACGCGGTTGCGGTCCAGCGGGCTCACCGTCGGGGTGATCTCGACGTTGTACTTGCCGCGGTCGTTGTACTGGCGGCGCAGCTCCTGAGTCACCCGGTCCAGGCTCAGGCGGTCGAAGGTGCCGCCCTCGCTCAGGCCGATGTCGGCCAGGCCCTTGAGCAGCTGCTCGCTCTTGATGTCCTTGTTGCCGGTGACCGTGAGCTTGTTGATCGCCGGGCGTTCCTTGACCGTGACCACCAGGATGTCGCCCTGGCGGTCCAGCTGCACGTCCTCGAAGAAGCCGGTCTTGTACAGGGCGCGGATGGTCTCGCCGACCTTGGCGTCGTCGACGCGGTCGCCGCGTTCCACCGGCAGGTAGGTGAAGACGGTACCGGATGAGATGCGCTGCAGGCCGTCCACGCGGATGTCGCTGGCGGTGAAGGGCTCGGCTGCCTGCGCGAGCGCGGGCGCGGCCAGACCGGCGGCGAGGGCGAGGGCAAGCAGGCGGCGATTGGGAAGTCGCGTCATGTCACGTCCGGTTGGAGTCGATTTCATTGTTGCGTGGGTGCCGGCGTATGACGACGTCAGCGGGAAAAAGTTCATCGCGGGAACAGCCCGAGGATGTCGTTGTAGAACGCCAGCCCCATCAGTCCGGCCAGCAGCGCCAGGCCGATATATTGCCCGGCGGCCATGGCGCGCTCGCTCAACGGGCTGCCCTTGAGCAACTCGATAAGGTAATACAGCAGGTGACCGCCGTCCAAGATCGGGATCGGCAGCAGGTTGATGATGCACAGGCTCAGCGACAGCAGGGCCAGGAAGTACAGGAACAAGTCCACCCCGCGCTCGGCCGAGGCATTGGCGACGCGGGCGATGGTGATCGGGCCGGAGATGTTCTTGACCGAGGCGTGCCCGGTCAGCATCCGCCGCATCATTCCCAGCGAGTCGCCGGCCAGGCGGCCGGCTTCGCGTACCGCGGCCGGCAGCGCCGCCAGCGGCCCGTACTGCTGGCGGGCGTCGTAGGCCGGCGCCTGGCCGGTGACGAAGCCCACCCCGAGCAGCCAGCGGCCGTCGCCCGGCGCCTTGCGCGGCAGCACTTCCAGGGCCATGCGCTGGCCGTCGCGTTCGACCTCGACCATGCCCGGGCCACCGCGCTCGCCCAGTTGCTGCACCAGCGGCGCGACCTGGTCGGCGCTCTCCACGCGCTGTCCGTCGATGGCCAGGATCAGGTCGCCGCGCTGCAGCTGGCCGCTGGCGGCCGAACCCTCGGCCACCGACTCGACCTGCGCCGGCTGCAGCATGAAGCGCCAGGCCAGCCCGGCCTGCTGCGGGACCGTGCGTTCGTCGAATCCGGCCGGCAGGGTGGACAGCGGCAGCACCCGGGTGTGCGGGGTGTCCAGCGCGTCCAGTACCCGCACGCGGGCGTCCTGGCGGTCCATCGCGGCCGTGGTCAGGGCCATGCTGGCCTCGGCCCAGGTCGCGACCGCCCGGCCGTCGATGTCGATGATGCGGTCGCCCGCCGCCAGCCCGGCGCTGGCGGCCATGCCGCTGCTGCGGCCGACGGTGGCCGAATAGTCCTGGCGGCCGATCACGAACATCGCCCACAGCAGCGCGATGCACAGCAGCAGGTTGGCGGCGGGGCCGGCGGCCACGATGGCGATGCGCTGCCAGACGCTCTTGTTGTTGAACGCCACGGCGCGCTCGCCGGCCGGCACTTCGACCTCGCGCTCGTCGAGCATCTTCACGTAGCCACCCAGGGGGATGGCGGCGATGACGAACTCGGTGCCGTTGCGGTTGCGCCGGCTCCACAGCGGGCGGCCGAAGCCGACCGAGAAGCGCAGCACCTTCACCCCGCAGCGGCGCGCCACCCAGTAGTGGCCGAACTCGTGGAAGGTCACCAGCACGCCGAGGCTGACGATCATCCACCACACGGAACCGAGGAAGTCAGCCATGGGCGCGGCTCGGTTGGAAGACGGGGTCAGGCATGGGGCAGGCGGGCGATGGCGGTGGAGGTGACCTGGCGGGAGCGGGCGTCGGCCGCCAGCAGGGCGTCCAGTGTATCGGCAGCCATGCCAGGCAGGGTGGACAGCGCATGTTCCACCAGCGCCGGGATCGACAGGAAGCCTATGCGGCCCTGAAGAAAGGCTGAAACGGCGACTTCGTTGGCGGCGTTCAGGATCGCCGGGGCGCTGCCGCCGGCCTCCATGGCCTGCCAGGCCAGGCGCAGGCAGGGGAAGGCCTCCAGGTCGGGCGCCTCGAAATCGAGCCGGCCCTGGGCCAGCAGGTCGAGCCCGGCCACGCCCGATTCGACCCGCCGCGGCCAGCCCAGGCCCACCGCCAGGGTGGTGCGCATGTCCGGCAGGCCGAGCTGGGCCAGGGTGGAGCCGTCGATGAACTCGACCAGCGAATGCACCAGGCTCTGCGGGTGCACCAGCACCTCGATGCGCGCCCCCGGCACGCCGAACAGGTGGTGGGCCTCGATCACTTCCAGGCCCTTGTTCATCAACGTGGCCGAATCGACCGAGATCTTCGGCCCCATCGACCACTTCGGGTGCGCCACGGCCTGCGCCGGGGTGACCGCTTCCAGTTCGGCGCGACGCCGGCCGCGGAACGGGCCGCCGGACGCGGTGAGCAGGATGCGGCGTACGCCCGCGCCCTCGACGCTGGCGTCGCGCGAGCGCAGGCACTGGAAGATGGCGTTGTGTTCGCTGTCGATCGGGATGATGTCCGCACCGGCGGCGGCCGCTTCGCGGGTCAGCAGTTCGCCGGCCAGCACCAGCGATTCCTTGTTGGCCAGCAGCAGGCGCTTGCCGGCGCGGGCGGCGGCCAGGGTCGAGGACAGCCCGGCGGCGCCGACGATGGCCGCCACCACGGTGTCGCAGGCGTCGCCGGCGGCCAATGCGTCGATGGCCCCGGCCCCGGCGTGCGCCTGGGTGGCCAGGCCGGCATCGCGCAGCCCGTCGCGCAGGCGCGCATACAGCGCCGGGTCGGCGATGGCGGCGTGTTCGGGGCGGTGGCTGCGGCACAGCGCGAGCAGCGCGTCCACGTTGTTGCCGGCGGCCAGCACGCTGGCGCGCATCTGCCCCGGGTGGCGGGCGATGACGTCCAGCGCGGAGGTGCCGATCGAGCCGGTGGCGCCCAGGATCGCGACCCGGCGCGGGTGGGGGAGCGGGGCGGCGGACATGTCAGAAACCGAAGATTTCCTTGCCCAGCGCGAACACCGGCAGTGCCGCGAGCACGCCGTCGATGCGGTCCAGCACGCCGCCGTGGCCGGGGATCACGTTGCCCGAATCCTTGAAGCCGGCATGGCGCTTGAGCAGGCTTTCGAACAGGTCGCCGAGCACCGAGGCCAGCACCGTCGCCGTTGCCACCAGCAGCAGCCAGCCGATGGCGCCGGGCTGCACGCCGGCCAGCCAGCCGAAGCCGACCGCGACGACCAGGCCGGCCACCAGCCCGCCCAGCAGGCCTTCGATGGTCTTGTTCGGGCTCACCCGTGGCGCCAGCTTGTGCCTGCCGAACGCGCGCCCGGCGAAGTACGCCCCCGAGTCGGCCGCCCAGACCACCGCCAGCGCGGTCAGCAGCCAGCGGTTGCCGTGCGGTTCGCCGGCATGGATCAACACCAGCGCGGCCCAGGCCGGAACGATCGCCAGGGTGCCGGCGGCCAGCTTGAGCATGCGTGCGCTGCTTTCCTCGTGGGCGCCGAAATCGAAGAAACGCAGCCACAGCAGCGCCAGCAGCCAGAAGCCGATCCCGGCCAGCGTGGCCAGCTGGAACAGCACCAGGCTGCCGGCCGATGCCCACACCAGCAGCACCATCAGCAGCAGGTTCAGCACCAGCAGCACGGTGCGCGGCAGTCCATCGATGCCGGCCAGGCGGAACCATTCCCACAAGCCGGTGAGGAACACCAGCGCGGCGGCCGCGGCCAGCCATTGCGGCGGCAGCAGCAGGATCGCGCAGATGGCCGCCGGGGCCATGATCAGCGCGGCGATGACACGGGTCTTGGTCATGGGGAAACGGTCTCCGTGGCCGCCGCGGCGACCTGTGCGCTGGTCAATCCATAGCGGCGTTCGCGCCGCGCGTAGTCGTCCAGGGCCTGCTGCAGGATGCCGGCATCGATGTCCGGCCACAGCACGTCGGTGAACCACAGTTCGGTATATGCCAACTGCCACAGCAGGAAATTGCTGATGCGGGTGTCGCCGCCGGTGCGTATGAACAGGTCCGGCGGCGGCAGGTCGGCGAGCGCCACGTGGCGGCCGAGAAGGTCTTCGTCGATCTGCGCGGGCTGCAGCGCGCCGGCGGCGACCTGCTCGGCGAGCAGCCGCGCGGCATGGGCGATGTCCTGGCGGCCGCCATAGCTGGCGGCGACGTTCAGGGTCATCGCGCCGTTGCCGGCGGTACGCTGTTCGGCCCGCGCCATGCGCTGGACGATGCCGGGGGCAAAACGCGCGCGGTCGCCGATGAAACGCACGCGCACGCCACGGCGGTCGAGTTCGTCCACCTCGCGGTCGAGCGCGCCCAGGAACAGCTTCATCAAGGCGTCCACTTCTTCCGCCGGCCGTCCCCAGTTCTCGCTGGAGAACGCGAACAGGGTGAGCGCGGCGATGCCGCGCTCCAGGCAGAAGTCGATGGTGCGGTTGACCGCGCGCGCGCCGGCGCGGTGGCCGATCATGCGCGGGCGGCGCCGCTGCTGCGCCCAGCGGCCGTTGCCATCCATGATGATGGCAACGTGCGCGGGCACGCCGGGTGCTGGCATGCCGTCGGGCATGACGGACGGCACCGGTCAGACCGCCATCAGTTCCTGTTCCTTGAGCTTGACCACCTCGTCGACGTCCTTGATCGCCTTGTCGGTCAGCTTCTGGATCTCGTCCTGCGCGCGGCGGTCCTCGTCCTCGGTGATCGCCTTGTCCTTGAGCAGCCGGGCCACTTCCTGGTTGGCGTCGCGGCGGATGTTGCGGATGGCGACCTTGCTGTCCTCGCCTTCCTTGCTCACGGTCTTGGCCAGTTCCCGGCGGCGCTCTTCGGTCAGCGGCGGCAGGTTGAGGCGGATGGTGGTGCCCACGGTGGTCGGGGTCAGGCCCAGGTCGGAAGCGTAGATGGACTTCTCCACTTCCTTGATCATGTTCTTGTCGAACAGGGTGATGACCAGCGAGCGGCCTTCGGAGACGCTGATGCTGGCCACCTGGTTCAGCGGCGTGTCGGTGCCGTAGGCCTTGACCTTGATGCCGTCCAGCAGGGCCGGCGAGGCGCGGCCGGTGCGGATGGTGGTGAGGGTGTGGCGCAGAGCGTCGATGCTCTTGGCCATGCGCGCCTGCGCATCTTGCTTGATGTCGTTGATCATCGCCGGAATCCTGGATGTTTCTGGAACCGGCCGATTATAGGCGAACAGCCCTGCCGGCCGGACGGGAATCGTGAAGCCGGGCGCGGCCGATCCCGCGCGCCCGGTGCGTGGTCCCGCGGCGCGGGCCGGGGTCAGTGGGCGTCGCGGCCGTGCACCAGGGTGCCGATGTTCTCGCCGCGCAGGATCTTCAGCAGCTCGCCGGGCTGGCCCATGTCGAACACGCGCAGCGGCAGGTCGCTGTCGCGGGCCAGGGCGAAGGCGGCGGTGTCCATGACTTCCAGCCCCTGGCTGATGACCTGGTCGTAGCTCAGGGTGTCGTAGCGCACCGCGTCGGCATGCTTGTTCGGGTCCTTGTCGTAGACGCCGTCGACCTTGGTGGCCTTGAGCAGCAGGTCGGCGCCGATCTCGATGGCGCGCAGCGCGGCGCCCGAATCGGTGGTGAAGAACGGGCTGCCGACGCCGGCGGCGAAGATCACCAGCCGGCCCTTCTCCAGGTGGCGGATGGCGCGGCGGCGGATGTAGTCCTCGCACACGTCGTTGATCTTGATCGCGCTCATCACCCGCGCCTTGGCGCCGAGCTTCTCCAGCGCGTCCTGCATGGCCAGCGCGTTGATGACCGTGGCCAGCATGCCCATCTGGTCGCCGGTGACCCGGTCCATGCCGCCGGCGGCCAGGCCGGCGCCGCGGAAGATGTTGCCGCCGCCGATGACCAGCGCCACCTCGGCGCCGGCCTGCTGCGCTTCGATGACCTCGCGCGCCAGGCGGTTGATGACCTTGGGGTCGATGCCGTAGTCCTCGTCTCCCATCAGCGCCTCCCCGGAAAGCTTCAGAAGGATGCGTTGGTAGGCGAGCTGGGACATGGACGACCTCGATGGCTGGAAAACGCGGGAATTCTAACGGATCGAAGGCCCGCCGGGCAGCGCTTTTGTTGCACTGCAATGACCGGCCCGGTGCCGCACCCGCGCGCGTTCAGCCGGAAGCCGGTTGCGGCTCGGGGGCTCGGGCGATCACCCGGTTGCGGCCCAGGCTCTTGGAACGGTAGAGCACGTCGTCGGCGGCCTTGAGCAGGTCCTGCACGTTGGCGAAGCGCTCGTAGTCGCCGTGGGTGGCCACGCCCGCGGAAAAGGTCACGTGCAGTGGCGCGCCCTCGATCTCCGCCATCGGCGTCTGCGCGATGGTGTCCAGCACCCGCCGCACCACTTCCAGCGCGATGCGTTCGTTGGTGTCGGGGAACAGCACCACGAACTCCTCGCCGCCGAAGCGGGCGACGGTGTCGCTGGTGCGCAGCTGCTCCTGCAGGTGCGAGGCGAAGGACTGCAGCACCTGGTCGCCGGCCAGGTGGCCATGGGCGTCGTTGATCTTCTTGAAGTCGTCCAGGTCGATGAAGGCGATCGACAGCGGCCGGTTCATGTGCGCGGCGCGGGCGAACTCCTGCTCCAGCACCGTTTCCAGGTGGCGCCGGTTGAGTACCCCGGTCAGCGCGTCGAGGTGCGCCTGTTCGGCCAGGCGCCGGGCCATCAGTTCGAAATCATCGGCGCGCCGGCGGCTGGCGGAGGCGTCCTGCAGCTCGCGCAGGTTGCGCAGTTCCTTCAGTTCGTCGGCGTGGTCGAGCAGGAAGCGCAGGCGTGCGGAGCTGGGTACCGGCACGTCGAGCAGCGCGCACAGCTCGGGCAGCATCTGGCTGACCCGCTGCAGCACCAGCTCGAAGCCCTGGCTGTCCATGCCCAGCTCGCGGTAGGCGCGCTGCAGCGCATGGCTGCGCGCGGCGTCAGCATCGGCCGCCAGCCAGATTTCGGCCACGCAGCCGGACAGGGCGATGCAGCGCTGGAACAGGTCTTCGGGTTCGGCCGGGGGTTCGCTGCGGGCGATGCCCTCGACCAGGTACCGGGGCAGGTGCCATTGCTCGCACAGCTGCGCGCCGATGTCGGCATGGCTGCAGCCGAGGATGGCGCGCTCGTGGGCGAGCAGCTCCTCGTTGCAGGTGGCCTTGTCGAACAGCGCCGGGTAGATGTCCGGGCTGGCCTGCATCAGCGCCAGGGTGCCGACGTCCTGCAGCAGCCCGGCGAGCATCAGTTCCTCGACCCGGCGTACCCCGCTGCCGAGTCCAAGGAAGCGCGCGGCCAGCGCGCAGAGCACGCTGCGGCGCCAGATGCGCTCCAGCAGGCGCGGGTCCAGCCCCTCCTTGTCCATCGCGTTGGCCAGCGAGAAGCCCAGTGCCAGCTGCAGAGTCGCGTTCAGCCCGAGCATGGTCAGCGCCTGCCCGAGGTTCTCGATGCGGCGCCGGCTGGCATACAGCGGTGAATTGGCGATGCGCAGCATCCGCGCGCTCAGCGCCATGTCCATCGCGATGGCATCGGCCGCGGTGGCGATGTCGGTCTCCGGATCCTGCGCCAGCTCGATGATGCGGATGGCGATGCCCGGCGGCGAGGGCAGGTTGCGGCAGAGTGACAGCGCTGCGTTGAGCTCGGGGACATGTCGGGGGAGGTGTTCAGCAGGCCATCAAGGATACAGGCAGGGCGGGGGCGGGCGGGTTTGCGTCACAGTATCGGGCAAAGGGACTTGAAGTCCACAGCAAAAGCCGGTCCGGCCACCGTATGGCGGAAAAAAAAGAAGCCGCGGAGTCCGCGGCTTCTTCTGGGCTCCGGATCGGGGCCGGGTCAGACCTGCATCGCCTTGGCGACTTCGGCGGCGTAGTCCTCGACCACCTTCTCGATGCCTTCGCCGACCACCAGGCGCTGGAAGCCGACGACGTCGCCGCCGGCGGCCTTCACGGCCTGCTCGACGGTCTTGTCGCTGTCCAGCACGTAGCTCTGGCCGTACAGGGTGACTTCGCTGATGATCTTGTTGATCTTGCCGCTGATGATCTTCTCCAGGATTTCGGCCGGCTTGGCCTTGTCCTTTTCGCTCATCTTGGCCAGCTCGATTTCCTTTTCCTTGGCAACGAACTCGGCCGGCACGTCGGCGGCCTTGTTGTGCGGCGGGTTCATCGCGGCCACGTGCATGGCCAGGCCGTTGGCCAGCTCGGCGTTGCCGCCGGCCAGGTCGACCAGCACGCCGATCTTGCCGTTGCTGTGCACGTAGGCACCAACGGTGTTGTTGCCGTCGACCTTGGCCAGGCGGCGGATCTGGATGTTCTCGCCCAGCTTCTGGATGGCGGCGGTGCGGGATTCCTCGACGGTCTCGCCGGAAGCCAGCTTGGCCGACTTCAGCGACTCGACGTCGGCGGCGCCGGAAGCCAGCGCGGCAGCGGCGACGGCGTCGACGAAAGCCTTGAAGTTGACGTCATTGGCGACGAAGTCGGTTTCCGAGTTCACTTCGACCAGCACGGCCTTGCCGCCGTTGACGGCGACGCCGATGCGGCCTTCGGCGGTGACGCGGTCGGCCTTCTTGTCGGCCTTGGCGGCGCCGGACTTGCGCAGGGCTTCGGCAGCGGCGTCGATGTCGCCGTTGTTTTCGGCCAGAGCCTTCTTGCATTCCATCATGCCGGCGCCGGTGCGCTCGCGCAGTTCCTTGACCAGGGAGGCGGTGATTTCAGCCATGGGATTACCTCAACGATAGAAAGGGGCAGGCCGGCGATGATCGCCGGCCGTTGTTACGTGGCCCTGTCAGTGGCCGGCGCCGGTGGCGCTGCCGCAGGGAAGGCGGGTGGAAGCGCCACCCGCCGGGTGCATCAGGCCGAAGCCTCGTCGCCCTTCTTGGCGCCCTTCTTGGCCGGAGCGCGGCGGGCCGGCTTGGCTTCTTCGGCGGCAGCGGCGTCGGCGAACTCTTCCTCGCGCACCGAGGCGGCGTGCGGGGCGGCGGCCTTGCCTTCCAGCACCGCGTCGGCGGCGGCGCGGGCGTACAGCTGCACGGCGCGGATGGCGTCGTCGTTGCCCGGGATGGCGTAGTCCACCAGTTCCGGGTT
The DNA here is from genome assembly GCA_002951995.1 of Stenotrophomonas acidaminiphila. NCBI lineage: Bacteria > Pseudomonadati > Pseudomonadota > Gammaproteobacteria > Lysobacterales > Lysobacteraceae > Stenotrophomonas > Stenotrophomonas acidaminiphila. The sequence goes on along the minus strand of CP019797.1, from coordinate 2,384,425 downwards.
GTAGTTGGTGTCGACCACCGCGATCACCGGGATGCCCAGCTTCTTGGCTTCCTTGATGGCGATGTCCTCATGGCCGATGTCGATCACGAAGATCGCGTCGGGCAGGCGGTTCATGTCCTTGATGCCGCCCAGCGAAGCTTCCAGCTTGTCGCGCTCGCGGCGCAGGCCCAGCACTTCGTGCTTGACCAGGCGGTCGAAGGTGCCGTCGGTTTCGCCGGCTTCCAGTTCCTTCAGGCGCGCAACCGACTGCTTGACGGTGCGGAAGTTGGTCAGGGTGCCGCCCAGCCAGCGCTGGTTCATGAACGGCATGCCGCAACGCTCGGCTTCTTCCTTGATGGCATCGCGCGCGCTGCGCTTGGTGCCCAGGAACAGGATGGTGCCGCGCTTCTGGGCAACCGACGAGATGAAGTTCATCGCGTCGTTGAACAGCGGAACGGTCTTTTCCAGGTTGATGATGTGGATCTTGCCGCGGGCGCCGAAGATGTACGGGGCCATCTTCGGGTTCCAGTAACGGGTCTGGTGGCCGAAGTGGACGCCGGCTTCCAGCATCTGGCGCATGGTGATCTGGGACATTGCAGAACTCCTGACGGGGAACCGGCGATTCCGCCCGCGGGCAAAGTGTGCGGGACGCGTGGAAGCGCGACGGGTTCCGGGGTTGGGCTTCCCTGTTGCCTCCGTGGCCGAACTCCTCGCGGAGCACCCCGGCACGGATGGGGGCAGCAGGTGTGGATTCACCGGTGACGCCCGGTGTGGGCGGCCTGGGCAGGCGCGGGGCCGGCAACGCAGCCGCCGGATTATAGGGTGCGCGGGGCGCCACGCAAATTGCCGGGCCGGGCGGGCGGCGGTGGCGCCGGAAAACTCGTTCAGGCAGGCGCCGATGGGTGATAATGGCGGCCATGAGCGTGAACCTGAAAACCCCCGAAGAAATCGCCAAGATGCGCATCGCCGGCCGCCTGGCGGCCGAAGTGCTGGACATGATCGGCGCGCACGTCAAGCCCGGTGTCACCACCGAGGAGCTGGACCGCATCTGCCACGACCACATCGTCAACGTGCAGGGCGCGATCCCGGCCAACGTCGGCTACCGCGGCTTTCCCAAGACCCTGTGCACCTCGGTCAACAACGTCATCTGCCATGGCATCCCCAGCGAGGCCAAGGTGCTCAAGGACGGGGACATCGTCAACATCGACGTGACCGTCATCAAGGATGGCTGGCACGGCGACACCAGCCGCATGTACTACGTCGGCACGCCCTCGGTGATGGCCCGGCGCCTGGTGGAGACGACCCGGGAGGCGATGTGGCGCGGCATCCGCGCGGTCCGGCCGGGCGCCACGCTCGGCGACATCGGCCATGCGATCCAGGAATACGCCGAGTCCGAACGCTTCAGCGTGGTCCGCGAGTACTGCGGCCACGGCATCGGCAAGGTCTACCACGACGAGCCGCAGGTGCTGCATTACGGCCGTCCCGGGCAGGGGCTGGTGCTCAAGCCGGGCATGACCTTCACCATCGAGCCGATGATCAACGAGGGCACCCGTTACACCAAGGTGCTGCCCGACGGCTGGACCGTGGTCACCAAGGACCGCAAGCTCTCGGCGCAGTGGGAACACATGGTCGCCGTGACCGAGGACGGCGTCGAGGTGCTGACGCTGTCGCCGGCCGAGGCCGGGCACGCGCAACCCGGGGCGGCATGAGCCTGTTGCCGGCGGATCTGGTCCAGCACGTACCGGACGCGCCGGCCGACCCCGCGGGCGATGCGCAGTGGGCTGCCGCGGCGCGGCAGTCGCTGGCCCAGGCCGACGCGCGGCTGTGCCGGCGCTTCGAGCAGGGTGACAACATCGAGCGGCTGCTGGCACTGCGTGCGCGCTGCGTCGACCAGTTGATCCAGCAGGCCTGGCGGCGTTGCCTGGCGGGCGAGGGTGGACTGTCGCTGTTCGCGGTAGGCGGCTACGGCCGTGGCGAACTGTTCCCGCGTTCGGACATCGACCTGCTGGTGCTGGGCGAGCCCCAGGTGCAGCAGGCCAGCGAGGCCGCGCTGGCGCGCCTGTTCGCATTGCTGTGGGACGCCGGGCTGCCGGCCAGCCACGCGGTGCGCTCGGCCGCGCAGTGCGCGCAGGCCGCGGCCGACCAGACCGTGCTCACCGCGCTGATCGAGGCGCGGCCGCTGTGCGTGGCGCCGGGCGCGCAGCAGGCGCTGGCGCGCGCGGTATCGCCGACCCTGATCTGGCCGGCGCGCGATTACTTCCTGGCCAAGCGCGAGGAGCTGCTGCTGCGGCACCAGCGGTTCGGCGATACCGCCGACAACCTGGAGCCGGACATCAAGGATGGCCCCGGCGGCCTGCGCGACCTCAATACCCTGGGCTGGATGGCGCTGCGCGCGTTCGGCGTGAGCGACATCGACGCGCTGGTCGGGCTGGGCCACCTGGGCCTGGACGAGGCCGCCGCGCTCAAGCGCGAGCGCGCGGTGCTGGCGCGACTGCGCTTCGGCCTGCACCTGGTCGCGCAGCGCGCCGAGGAGCGCCTGCGCTTCGACCACCAGAAGGCGCTGGCCGAGCGCATGGGCTTCGCCGATGACGCCGGCAACCTGGGCGTGGAAAAGATGATGCAGGGCTTCTACCGCAGCGCGGCGGTGGTACGGCGGATCAGCGACCGCCTGCTGCAGCGGTTCGAGGAGCAGTTCGACGGCGAGGCATCGCCCGAGCCGGTCGGCGACGGTTTTTCGCTGCGCCGCGGCTACCTGTCGGCCGACGACCCGTTGTGGCCGCATGGCGACATCGCCCGCATCTTCGCCCTGTTCGCCTGCTGGGCGCGCACCCCGCAGGTGCGCGGGCTGCATTCGCTGACCGCGCGCGGCCTGGCCGAGATGCTGGACGAGATTCCCGCCTATACCGAAGTGGACGCGGCGGCGCGCGAGCAGTTCATCGCCCTGCTGCGCGGGCCGCGCGCGGTGGACACGCTGGCGCGCATGGCGCGGCTGGGCGTGCTCGGGCAGTGGATACCGGCGTTCGCGCAGGTGTCCGGGCGCATGCAGTTCGACCTGTTCCACGTCTATACCGTGGACCAGCACACGCTGATGGTGCTGCGGAACATCGGCGTGTTCGCCGCCGGCCGCGCCGACGAGCGGTTCTCCATCGCCCACGAGGTCTGGCCGCGGCTGCGCAAGCCCGAGCTGCTGCTGCTGGCCGGTCTGTTCCATGACATCGCCAAGGGCCGTGGCGGCGACCATTCCGAACTCGGCGCGGTGGACGCGCGCGCGTTCTGCGCCGCGCATGGCCTCAGCGCCACCGACACCGAACTGGTGGCGTGGCTGGTGGAACAGCACCTGCGCATGTCGGTCACCGCGCAGAAGCAGGACATCACCGACGCCGAGGTGATCCACCGCTTCGCCGGGCTGGTCGGCAGCCGCGAACGGCTCGATTACCTGTACCTGCTGACCTGCGCGGACATCGCCGGCACCAGCCCGAAGCTGTGGAACGCCTGGAAGGACCGGCTGCTGGCCGACCTGTATTTCGCCGCGCGCCGCGCGCTGCGCGAGGGGCTGGAACAGCCGCTGCCCGAGGCCGAACGGGTACAGGAAGCGCGCGCCAGCGTGCGCGAACTGATGCGCGCGCTCGGCCATGCCGATGCGGTGATCGAGCGCCAGTTCAGCGCGATGCCCGACGAGAGCTTCGTGCGCTTCCGGCCCGAGCAGCTGGTGTGGCAGGCCACATCGCTGATGGAAGTGGCGCGCGGCGGCACCCTGGTCAAGGCGCGCCGGATCGCACCGGAAAGCGACGCGCTGGAAGTGTTCGTGCATTCGCCCGACCGCGACGGCCTGTTCGCCGCGATCGTGATGACCCTGGACCGCGCCGGCTACAGCATCCACCGCGCGCGGGTGCTCGACGGGCCGGAGGACACCATCTTCGATACCTTCGAGGTGACCCCGGCCGGCAGCTTCGCCGACGGCGATACCGCGCGCCTGGAGCTGCTGCTGCGCAAGGCGCTGGCCGGCGACATCCAATGCCTGCGGCCGGCGCGGCGGGTGATCCCGCGCCAGCTCCGGCATTTCCGCTTCGCGCCGCGCATCGAGTTCATCGAGAACGCCGAGCATGCGCGCACGGTGTTGAACCTGGTGGCGCCGGACCGCCCGGGCCTGCTGGCCGACGTCGCGCACGTGCTGCGCGACCAGCAGCTGCGGGTGCAGGATGCGCGCATCGCCACCTTCGGCGAACGCGCCGAGGACCAGTTCCAGCTGACCGATCGCCACGATCGCCCCCTTACCGAAACTTCCCGGCAGGCACTGCGCGACGCATTGCTGGCCTGCCTGGAGCCCGACAGAACGCCAGGAGACCCCCGCTGATGGCCACCCGGAAGCCCGCCGCCAAGAAGCCCGCCCCGACCAGGACCGCTACGACCAGGACCGCCGCGAAGAAGGCCGCGCCGAAGAAGGTCGCCGCTGCGGCGGCGCCGGCCGCGAAGCCGGCCAAGGCGCCCAGGAAGACGCCCGCGGCCCGGCCGAAGGCGATCGAATCGATCGGTCCGCGCAGCCTGCGCAAGCCGCCGGCGCCGGGCGTGGCGGAAATGAAGTTCGGCATCGAGAGCGCGTTCGAACGCCGCGCGATGCTGACCATGGACGAGATCGAGGGCTACACCCGGCCGCTGGTCAACCGCGTCATCGACGGCCTGGAGTCGGGCGAGTTCCGGGTCGCCGAGCCAGATGGCAATGGCGGCTGGAAGGTCAACGAGTGGTTGAAGAAGGCGGTGCTGCTGTACTTCCGCGTCAACGACATGAGCGTGATGGACGGGCGTCCGGCGCCGTTCTGGGACAAGGTCGAATCGCGCTTCGGCGGGTATGGCGAGGCAGAATTCCGCGCCGCCGGGGTGCGCGTGGTGCCCGGCGCCATCGCCCGCCGCGGCGCGCACTTCGGCCGCGACGTGGTGCTGATGCCCAGCTTCACCAACATCGGCGCGTACGTGGGCGAGGGCACCATGGTCGATACCTGGGCCACGGTCGGCTCGTGCGCGCAGGTCGGCAAGCACTGCCACCTGTCCGGCGGCGCCGGCATCGGCGGCGTGCTGGAACCGCTGCAGGCCAGCCCGACCATCATCGAGGACCACTGCTTCATCGGCGCGCGCTCGGAAGTGGTCGAAGGCGTGGTGGTCGGCCACCACAGCGTGATCGGCATGGGCGTGTTCCTGAGCCAGAGCACGCGCATCTACAACCGCGCCACCGGCGAGATCAGCTACGGCTACATCCCGCCCTACAGCGTGGTGGTGTCCGGCTCGCTGCCGAGCAAGGACGGCACCCATTCGCTGTACTGCGCGGTGATCGTCAAGCAGGTCGACGCCCGCACCCGCAGCAAGACCAGCGTCAACGACCTGCTGCGCGGCCTGGCCGACTGATGTTCCTCCTCTCCCTGGCCGGAGAGGGCAAGCCCTGGATCCTGCAATGACCACTCTCTACGGACTCAAGAACTGCGATACCTGCAAGAAGGCCAGCAAGTGGCTGGACCGTTTCGGCGTCGCCCATGCTTTCATCGACTACCGCGAGCACAAGCCCAGCCCCGAGACCCTGGTCGAATGGGCCGGCAAGGCCGGTGGTTTCGACGCGCTGGTCAACAAGTCCTCGACCACCTGGCGGCAGTTGCCCGATGCGCGCAAGGCGCCGGGCTCGGACGCCGAGTGGAAGCTGCTGCTGCGCGAGTACCCGCAGCTGATCCGGCGCCCGCTGGTGGTCACCGACGACGGCGCGCTGAGCCAGGGTTTTTCCGACAACGGCTTCAAGCAGCGCTTCGGCATCGGGTAAGGCAATGGCGCCGATGGACGATGTGGTCGAACTGACCTGCGAACTGATTGCCCGGCCGTCGGTGACCCCGGACGACGCCGGTTGCCAGCAACTGCTCGGCGGCCGCCTCCGCGCCGCCGGCTTCCACTGCGAGCACCTGCGCCTGGGCGAGGTCGACAACCTGTGGGCCACCCACGGCAGCGGCGCGCCGGTACTGGTACTGCTCGGCCATACCGACGTGGTCCCCAGCGGCCCGGTTGCGGCCTGGACCAGCGATCCCTTCCAGCCGGAGGTGCGCGACGGCATGCTCTACGGCCGCGGCGCGGCCGACATGAAGGGCAGCGTGGCCGCGTTCGTGGTCGCCGCCGAACAGTTCGTCGCCGCCCATCCCGATCACCCGGGCACGCTGGCGGTACTGCTGACCAGCGACGAGGAGGGCGATGCCATCGATGGCGTGCGCCACGTCGCGCGCCTGTTCGGCGAGCGTGGGCAGCGCATCGACTGGTGCATCACCGGCGAGCCGTCGTCCACCGCGACCCTGGGCGACCTGCTGCGCGTGGGCCGCCGCGGCAGCCTGTCGGCGACGCTGCAGGTCAGGGGCGTGCAGGGCCATGTCGCCTATCCGGACAAGGCGCGCAACCCGATCCACCTGGCCGCCCCCGCGCTGGCCGAACTGGTCGCGCGGCACTGGGACGACGGCTACGAGAGCTTCCCGCCGACCTGCCTGCAGATTTCCAACATCAACGCCGGCACCGGCGCCGGCAATGTCATCCCCGGCGACCTGCAGGTGATGTTCAACCTGCGCTACAACCCGCACTGGAATGCCGGGCGGCTGGAGGCGGAGATCGCCGCGCTGCTGGACCGCCATGGCCTTGATTACACGCTGCGATGGCACCGCAGCGGCGAGCCTTTCTACACCCCGGAAGGACGCCTGCGCAGCGTCGCGCGCGAGGTACTGGCCGGGTTCGCCGGCGCCACGCCCGAGGAGAGCACCGGTGGCGGCACCTCCGATGCCCGCTTCATCGCGCCGCTGGGCGCGCAGTGCATCGAGGTGGGGCCGGTCAACGCCAGCATCCACCAGGTGGACGAGCACGTGCGCCTGGACGACCTGCGGGCGCTGCCCGACCTGTACCGGCAGTTGATCGCGCGGCTGCTGGCCTGATCCGCCCGCGGCCGCCGCGGCGGCCGTGGGATCGCAGGCGCGCACGCACGGGCACATCGGTTGCCCACGAAACAGTTGCACGCCGTCGCAGGGCCACGCTATCGTCGGCCCCATGAACCGCAACGCCCGCACCAACGTGAACGTGTCGAACAACCGCAATAATGCGGTTGCGAACAATCGCGCGCGGCCGATGCGGGTCTGCGACTGAGCCACAAGCACCATACGCCCAGTGACCAGAAAACCCGCATCGGCCGATGCGGGTTTTTTGTTGCGTGCGTGGGTCCCTCCACAAGCGCCCGGCCAGCCATGACCGGGATTCAACGAAAAGCCCCCACAACCAGGAGCAGTCCCCATGTGTTCCATCTTCGGCATCTTCGGCCTGCAGGCGGGCGACGACCTGCAGGCGCTGCGCCGCCAGGCCCTCGAACAATCGCAGCGCCAGCGCCACCGCGGCCCCGACTGGAGCGGCGTGTACGTGGACGAGCGCGCCATCCTCGTGCATGAACGCCTGGCCATCGTCGACCCGGCCGGCGGTTCACAGCCGTTGCTGTCCGAGGACGGCACGCTGGCGCTGGCGGTCAACGGCGAGATCTACAACCACCGCGAACTGAAGCAGGAACTGGTACAGCCCTATGCGTTCCAGACCGGCTCGGACTGCGAGGTGATCAATGCGCTGTACCGCGAGGACGACCCCGCGTCGTTCCTCAACCGGCTCAACGGCATCTTCGCCTTCGCCCTGTGGGACAAGGTCGCCGGGCGCGCGATCATCGCCCGCGACCCGATCGGCGTGGTGCCGCTGTACTGGGGGCATGACAAGCAGGGCCGCCTGTGCGTGGCGTCGGAGATGAAATCGCTGGCCGATACCTGCGCCGACGTGGCGCAGTTCCCGCCGGGCCACTGGTACGACAGCGCCACCGGCGAGCTGCTGCAGTACTACGCGCGGCCGTGGCGCGACTACGACGCGGTGCAGGGCGTGGAGGTGTCCCGGCAGGCGCTGCGCGAAGCCTTCGAGGCCGCCGTGCACCGCCAGCTGATGACCGACGTGCCCTATGGCGTGCTGCTGTCCGGCGGGCTGGATTCGTCGCTGGTGGCGGCGGTGGCCGCGCGCTACGCCCGCCATCGCATCGAGGACGGCGACCGCAGCGAAGCCTGGTGGCCGCGCCTGCACAGCTTCGCCATCGGCCTGGCCGGCTCGCCCGACCTGGCCGCGGCGAAGATCGCCGCCGACATGCTCGGCACCGTGCACCACGGCTTCGAGTACACCTTCGAGGAAGGCCTGGATGCGCTGCCGGAAGTGATCCGCCACATCGAGACCTACGACGTCACCACCATCCGCGCCTCCACGCCGATGTTCCTGCTGGCGCGGCGGATCAAGGCGATGGGGGTGAAGATGGTGCTGTCCGGCGAGGGCAGCGACGAGATCTTCGGCGGCTACCTGTACTTCCACAAGGCGCCGAACGCGCGCGAGTTCCACGAGGAGCTGGTGCGCAAGCTCGACGCGCTCAACAATTACGATTGCCTGCGTGCCAACAAGTCGATGATGGCCTGGGGCGTGGAGCCGCGGGTGCCGTTCCTGGACCGCGCCTTCCTCGACGTGGCGATGCGCATGGACGCCCGCCACAAGATGGTGGACAAGGCCAGCGGCCGCATCGAGAAGGCGGTGCTGCGCGAGGCGTTCGAGGGCTACCTGCCCAGGGAAATCCTGTGGCGGCAGAAGGAGCAGTTCAGCGACGGCGTCGGCTACGGCTGGATCGACGGGCTCAAGGCGCATGCCGAGGCGCAGGTCAGCGACCGCGAACTCGCCGCCGCCGACAAGCGCTTCCCGTACAACCCGCCGCAGACCAAGGAGGCGTACTACTACCGCAGCCTGTTCGAGCAGTTCTATCCCAGCCCGGCGGCGGCGGAGACGGTGCCGGGCGGCAAGTCCATCGCCTGTTCCTCGCCGGCGGCGATCGCCTGGGACGCCAGCTTCGCGGCGATGGCCGATCCGTCCGGTCGCGCGGTGGCCGGCGTGCACGCGCAGGCGCTGGCGGGATGAGCAGGGCGGCGGCGCACTGCTGCGCCGCCGGTCTTTCCTCATCGCACGGCGCGTCTGTCCCTGGGGCTGGCGCGTCCGTATCCATCGCGGCGGCGGCGGTCCCTGCCGGGCGCCGCCGTCGCCGCTCATCTCACTGTTGCGCTCAAGGGGGTTCTTCGATGCGTGCGTATTCGTTGCTGGTGTCCGGTCTGCTGTGCGCTGTGCCTGCCGCTGCCGCTGCCGCGGAGGTGCCGCTGGAGCGCCACGCGCTGGGCAGTTGGGAAGCGGATATCGGCTACAGCGGCGTGGTGCGCGATGGCGACACCCTGTATGTGTCCGGCGTGCCCTGCCGCGGCCAGGACATGCAGGCCGCGGTACGGGCGTGCTATGGCGAATTGACGAAGATCCTGCAGCGCTTCGGCGCCGACAGCAGCCAGGTGGTGAAGGAAACCGCGTACACCACCGACATGGATGCACTGGTCAAGGCCATTCCGGCGCGCAAGGCGTTCTTCGCCGACGGCAGGTACCCTGCCGCGAGCTGGGTTCAGGTCAGCCGCCTGTTCAACGCGGAGGACATGCTCGAGGTCGAATGGACGGTGCGCCTGAAATAGCGCCGCGCGTTGGCTGATCCGTGCTGCGCCCGCCGTTTCAGCGCGGGCGCAGCACCAGGGTGTGGGTGGTGGCGCCCGGCAGGAACGGCGTCGGCCGGCCGTGTACCCAGTCGTCGTGGCCGGCGCCCCAGAACGGCGACAGCGGATGCCCGCTCTGGCCGCCGGGCATGTGCACGATGCCGTCGGCTTCATGGCCGGGCGAGACCACCATGCGCTCGGACGCGCCGAAGTCGGGCGTCTGCACGCGCGGCATGTTGCCGTCGCCGGGCAGCGCCTGTGCCGGCATGCACAGCCAGCGCCTGAACAGCGCAGGCAGCGCACGCGACACGGGGTGGCAGATCGCCGCGGTGTTGCGCTCGCCCCAGGTACGCGCGGCCAGGTCGTGGCCCTGCGCGGCCAGGTCCGCTTCCAGTTGCCGCGCGCTGTGCGCCAGCAGTTCGTCCCAGCGCTTGAACGGCGGTGGCAGCAGGTGCGGCGGGCGCTGTTCCAGCAGCGGCCAGGCCACGCCCTCCAGCTGCGGCAGGCGCGGCGCCACGAAGTCCTCCCCGAGCCGCTGCCGCGCGGGCGCCAGCAGGCCGTCCTCCAGCGTATCCAGGACGATGCCGCGGAAGCCGCGGGCGATGCGGTAGCTCGCCGAGTCGACCGCGGCGCGGCCGTCCCAGTGGCGGCTGGCCGCTTCCAGCCGCCGCAGCGCCGGGTCGTCACTGTGCTCCACGGTGGCGCGCAGCAGCTTCCACCAGCGCTCCATCAGCACGGCACGATCGTCAAGCTGGATGGCGAGCAGGTCGCGCTCGTCGAACTGTCCGCGCGCGAACAGGCCGTCGCGGACCTGGCGTGCCCGCGCGCCGAGGTCGTAGCCGCCATCGCCGGCCTCGGCCAGCATGGCACCATCGAGCACGCGGCCATTGGCGGTCCACAGGCGGTGGTCGGCGGGATCGACCAGCGACGGCGCCTGATCCGTGCGCAGTGGCCACGGATGGCAGGGTTCGTTGAAGGGCGACGTGCCCGGCGGCAACGGCGCATCGGATGTGTTGGCGATGCCGCCGGCGGTGCACGTCCCGCTGCGGTCCGGGCGTGCGCCGGCCAGGCGCCAGGCAATGCGGCCGTGGCGGTCGGCCAGCAGCAGGTTCTGCGCGGGGATGCCGGCGCGGTCGGCCACCGCCAGCGCGGCGTCCAGGTCGCCGGCGCGGGCCATGTCGGCGAAATCCAGGCGCACCGCGCCCGGCAGCTGTGCGGTCCAGCGCAGCGCCAGCAGGCTGCCGTCGGCGTTGTCGTGCAGCACCGGGCCCCAGTCGCTTTCGCGTACGACCAGGGTGTCGGCGGGCGCGCCGGCCACGGCGATGGTTTCGTGGTATTCGCGCAACGGTGCGGTGGCCGGCAGGCGCGCGAAATCGGCGGTGTCGATGTAGCTGTTGGTGAAGCCCCAGGCCACATGGGTATTGCTGCCGACGATCACCACCGGCAGCCCCGGCAGGCTGAACCCGGCCACGTCGACCTTGCCGCCCGGCGCGGCCGCATCGGGATGGCGCAGGCGCACGCGGAACCAAAGGTTGGGCGCGCGCAGGGCCAGGTGCATGTCGTCGGCCAGGATCGCGCGGCCATCGCGGGTGAGCGCGCCGGCGACGGCGAAGTTGTTGCTGCCCGGCGCGCTGTCGGCCGCCACCGGTGGCCAGCCGATCCCGCTGTCCCGCCGCGGCGCGGGGGCAGGACGCGCGGCCGTGGCCTCGCCGCCGCCACTGCCGGCCAGCTGGCGCAGGTCCAGCGTCGCCGCATCGGGCAGCGGTGCATCGCCGCGCGCGGCGCCGAACAGTGGCGCATCCCAGCTGCTGCCGTCGTGCGCGAGCAGGGCATAGAGCGCGGGTGGCACCACCTCGCGGATGCGGGCCAGGGCCAGCTCGCGGCTGTTGCCCGGGTCCTGCAGGTCGGCGTACATCGCCAGCCCGGCCAGCACCGAATCCTCCAGGCGCCAGGGGCGCGGCTGCTGGCGCAGCAGCAGGTAGGGCCAGGGCCGTACCGGCAGTGCCGCCAGCCCGGCGTTGACGCCGTCGCGGTAGGCCTCGAGCACCGCGCGGCGCTCGCCCAGGGCAACGTCCAGGGTGTCGTGCGCGCGCGTGCGCAGGCGGTGCACACGCATGCGCTGGTCCAGCGGCAGGGCCTTGGCGCCGAACAGTTCGGCCAGCTCGCCGGCCGCCGAGCGCCGCATCAGGTCCATTTCGAAGTAGCGTTCCTGGGCGTGCACGTAGCCCAGCGCGCGGGCCATGTCGCGCTCGTCGGCGGCATCCACCGTGACCATGCCGTTGCCGTCGCGCTGCACCTGGACCGGGGCCGACAGCCCGGGCAGGGCGAGCTCGCCGTCCAGTTCCGGCAGGCTGCCGCGCAGCAGCAGCCAGAGCCCCCCGACACAAGGATCGAAAGCCCCAGCACGACCCACAGCGAACGCAGCAGCCAGCGCCTCATGCGCCTCTCCCCGGCCCCAGGAAGCGCGATTGTAGGCGAGGGCGGTGCCGTACGCAGGGCGCAACTGAAACTGATTCCGATTAGATCATCGCCGTGCCGGATCGGGCATCCTGTGCCCCTACGCATATCAGGAGCACCCCCATGCAGGGACACCCGGAAGTCATCGATTGCCTGAAGGAGCTGCTGCGCGGCGAACTGGCCGCGCGCGACCAGTACTTCATCCATTCGCGCCGCTACGAAGACCAGGGCCTGCACGCGCTGTACGAGCGCATCGGCCACGAGATGGAGGAGGAGACCGGGCATGCCGACGCGCTGCTGCGGCGGATCCTGTTCCTGGGCGGCGACCCGGACATGCGCCCGCACGTCTTCGCCCCCGGCAAGAGCGTGGTCGAGATGCTGGAGAAGGACCTGCAGACTGAATATCAGGTGCGCGCCAACCTGGCCGCGGCGGTGAAGCTGTGCGAGTCGCACGGTGACTACGTCAGCCGCGACATCCTGATCGCGCAGCTGCGCGACACCGAGGAAGACCATGCCTGGTGGCTGGAGCAGCAGCTGGGCCTGATCAAGCGCATCGGCCTGGAGCTGTACCAGGCCAGCAAGATGGATGCGAAGGGGTCGCCGGCGCATTGAGCGTGGCCAACCCACGCCCATGAGCGACGAAGGCCGGGAATTCCCGGCCTTTTCGTTGATGCAGGGAGCGTGCCTGTCAGTCGCCGGCGCGCCGCATGCGGTAGACCGCGGTGGACAGCGCGCTGACGCCTTCGGCGCGGAAGCCGGGCTCCTGCGCGAGGATGTCGCGGCGCTCGGCCAGTTCCACCCGCCACGCCGGCGCGAACGATTCCACTTCCGTCTGGCCCACCGCGAATGGCGGCCCGGCCTTTTCCGCCTGCGGGTATTCGAGCGTGATCAGCAGCGCGCGGCAGCCGGCCGGCAGCCGTGCGTAGACGGTGTCGCGGTAGCGCTGGCGCAGTTCCGGCGGCAGCGCGATCAGCGCAGCGCGGTCGTAAAGCCCGGCGATACCGGCCAGGGTCGCGTCATCGAGGGTGAAGGCGTCGCCCAGGATGATCTCGATCGGGCCGGCGCTGAAATGCTCGCCCAGCGCGCTGCTGCGGCGTTCGGGCCGCAGCCCGGCCTCGGCGAAGAACTGCGTCACCGCCAGCGGCGAGATCTCCACGCCGAGCACGCGGTGGCCCTGCGCGGCCAGCCAGTGCATGTCCAGGCTCTTGCCGCACAAGGGCACCAGCACGCGGCCGCCCGGCGCGACCTGCAGCGCAGGCCAATGTCTTTCCAGCAGCGGCATCACCTCGCCGCGGTGGAAGCCGATCTGTCCCTGTTGCCAGCGCTGCAGCCAGAATTCGGGTTGCATGGCGTTCCCCTCAGCGGACTTTCCGCCAGCCGTTCTCCGGCGTGATCCGCGCCAGCGCGTCGTTGCCTGCATAGAAGCGGACCAGGCCGCAATCGCGGCACACGACACTGCGCATCTTGGCGCTGGCGAACACGCCGCTGGCGCCGGGCAGCAGGTCCGGGCCGTAGCCGCCGCGGGCGCTGATGCCGCCGTGGGTATACAGGTTGTCGCCGCGGCACTCGGGACAGATGCTCTGCGGTGAAGCGTCTTGCTGGGATGTCATGTTGCTTCCTTGTAAGGCGGGTTTCCGGCCGTCGCCACGGCCGGAACACAGCATGGATCGTTCACACTGCGCGCCGCGCCATGCATGCGCATGGCAACGGCGATGCCGGCCGCGCCGCCGCGCGCCAGTGAAACGGGTTATTGGACGTCGAGGCCTTCCACCTTCTGCCGCGCCACGCCTGCGCGTGGCGACTGCAATACCGGCCGCGCCGCCGCGCGTCAGTGAAACGGGCTACTGGACATCGAGGCCTTCCACTTTCTGCCACCCCCTCGGCAGCAGGTGCCCGCGGCTGGCCCGCGCGCCCACGTACGCATCCAGCTCCTTGAACGACAGGTTCATGGTGCGCTGGCCGCTGCGCACCTGCAGGGTGGCGCCGGGCGATACCGCGACCACCGCGACCACGCGCTCGGTGGCGAGCTTGGCCTTGGGGATCTCGATGATCTTGTTGCCCTTGCCCTTGTCCAGCTCGGGCAGGTCGCTGGCCGGGATGGCGAGCATGTTGCCGGCGCTGGTGACCGCGACGATGCGGTCGGCCTGCGGGTTGGCCACCACCATCGGCTGCAGCACCGCCGCGCCGGGGGACAGGTTGAGCATGGCCTTGCCGGCCTTGTTGCGGCCGGTGAGGTTCTCGAAGCGGGTGACGAAGCCGTAGCCGTGCGAGGAGGCGAGCACGAAGCGGGTGTCGTTGTCGCCGCTGGCCAGGGTCACGAAGCTGCTGCCGGCGGCCGGCGAGAAGCGGCCGGTCAACGGCTCGCCGTTGCCGCGCGCCGAGGGCAGGGTGTGCGCCGGCGTGGAGTAGGCGCGGCCCTCGCTGTCGAGGAACGCCACCTGCTGCGTGCTGCGCCCGCGCACCGCCGCCAGCAGGCTGTCGCCCTCGCGGTAGGACAGGCCGGCGGCATCCACGTCGTGGCCCTTGGCCGCGCGCACCCAGCCCTTCTCCGACAGCACCACGGTGACCGGCTCGCTGGCGACCAGCTCGGTCTCGTCGATGGCCTGGGCAGCGTCGCGCTGCACCAGCGGCGAACGGCGCTCATCGCCGAACTTCTTGGCGTCGGCCAGCAGTTCGTCCTTGACCAGTTTTTTCAGCTTCGCGGCGCTGCCGAGGATGGACAGGATCTTCTCGCGCTCGGCGGCCAGCTCGTCCTGCTCGCCGCGGATCTTCATTTCCTCCAGGCGGGCCAGCTGCTTGAGCTTGGTTTCGAGGATGTACTCGGCCTGGTCCTCGGACAGGCCGAAGCGGGCGATCAGCGCCGGCTTGGGTTCGTCCTCGGTGCGGATGATGCGGATCACCTCGTCCAGGTTGAGGAAGGCCACCAGCAGGCCTTCCAGCAGGTGCAGGCGGCGCTCGACCTTCTGCAGCCGGTGGTTGAGGCGGCGGGTGACGGTGTCCTGGCGGAAGCGCAGCCACTCGCCCAGCAGCTGCCGCAGGTTCTTGACCTGCGGGCGGCCGTCCAGGCCGATGACGTTGAGGTTGACCCGGTAGCTCTTCTCCAGGTCGGTGGTGGCGAACAGGTGGCCCATCAGCTGTTCGGCGTCGACGCGGCTGGAGCGCGGGATCAGCACCACGCGCACCGGGTTGGCGTGGTCGGATTCGTCGCGGATGTCCTCCAGCCAGGGCAGCTTCTTGGCCCGCATCTGCTGGGCGATCTGTTCGATTACCTTGGACGGCGACACCTGGTGCGGCAGCGCGGTGATGACGATGTTGCTGCCTTCCTTGAGGAAGGTGGCGCGGGCGCGCACGCTGCCGTTGCCGGTCTCGTACAGCTGCCGCAGGTCGCTGGCCGGGGTGATGATCTCGGCGGTGGTCGGGTAGTCCGGGCCCTTCACGTGCTCGCACAGGTCGGCGACGGTCGCGTCCGGGTCGTCGATCAGCCGCACCAGCGCGCTGACGATCTCGTTGAGGTTGTGCGGCGGGACGTCGGTGGCCATGCCCACGGCGATGCCGGTGGTGCCGTTGAGCAGCAGGTGCGGCAGCCGTGCCGGCAGCCAGCTCGGTTCCTCCAGCGTGCCGTCGAAGTTGGGCGACCAGTCGGTGGTGCCCTGGCCCAGCTCGCCCAGCAGCACCTCGGCGATCGGGGTCAGCTTGGATTCGGTATAGCGCATGGCCGCGAACGACTTGGGGTCGTCGCTGGAGCCGAAGTTGCCCTGGCCGTCGATCAGCGGGTAGCGGTAGGAGAACGGCTGGGCCATCAGCACCAGCGCCTCGTAGCAGGCGCTGTCGCCATGCGGGTGGTACTTGCCGATGACGTCGCCGACGGTGCGCGCGGACTTCTTCGGCTTGGACGCGGCGTTCAGGCCCAGCTCGCTCATCGAATAGATGATGCGGCGCTGCACCGGCTTGAGCCCGTCGCCGAGGAAGGGCAGGGCGCGGTCCAGTACCACGTACATGGAATAGTCGAGATAGGCGCGCTCGGCGTACTCGCGCAGCGGCTGCTGCTCGAAGCCGTGGAAGGCGGGGCGTACGAGTTCGGTCATGCGGGGCTGTTACCTGGTGCTGGGGGGCGGCGACGGCCGTCGCCCCCGCGAGCCGGTGATTATCCGGATGCGGTCGGGGATGCCAAGCCGCAGGCCCGGGCCCGGGCCCGGCCGGCCGCGCGATTGATCCAATGCTGCAACGGCGCATTTCATGCCGGGTGGAATATTTCCATTGAGAATTATTCCGGATGCAATAAAATCCGCGCCCATGATCTGCGCGACCACCAACCCCCCCAGCTTCGGCCTGCTGCTGCGCCAGACCCGCGACGGCCTGGCCCGGCAGCTCGACGCGTCGATGGCCGAAGAAAACATCGGCATCGGCTTCACCCATTTCGTGGGCCTGAAGACGCTGGCGCACATGGCCCCGTGCACCGCCAACGAACTGGCGCAGGCGCTGGACCAGGTGCCCAGCGCGGTCACCCGCCTGCTGGACAAGCTCGAATCGCTGGGCTGCGTGCGCCGCGAGGCGCATGCGCAGGACCGGCGGGCGCTGCAGATCGTGCTGACCGAACAGGGCCGCGAGCTGTGCGCGCGGCTCAAGAAGCGCGGCGACGCGGTGATGGATTACGCCATGCGTGACCTGAGCCCCGACGAACGCGCGCAGCTGATGTCCCTTCTCACCCGCATCCGCGACTCCCTGACGCCCCCATGATCCCTTTCCCCGTCTCCCACTCCCTGCGCCAGCGCGCGCGGCCACTGTTGCCGGCGACGCTGGTGCTGGCGCTCGCCGCCTGCGCCAGCAGCGGCGGACTGCAGCCGCAGGGGCGGCTGCTCGACACCGGCAGCCTGCACAGCGAACGCACCCTGGCCACCAGCGACCTGTCGGTGGCCGCGTTCCCGGCCAGTGACTGGTGGCGTGCCTTCGGCGACCCGCAGCTCGACGCGCTGGTGGCCGAGGCGCTGGCCGGCCATCCCAGCCTGGACGCGGCCGACGCACGCCTGCGCCAGGCCCAGGCGCAGGCCGGCATCGCCCGCGCCGAGCGCCTGCCGAGCCTGTCCGTCTCCGGCGGCTACACCGGCGTGCGCCTGCCCGAATCGATGGTCGGCGAGGAACTCGGTGGCCGCTACATGGGCAGTGGCCAGGTCGCATTCGATTTCAGCTACGGCTTCGACCTGTGGGGCGGCAAGCGCGCCAGCTGGGAAGCGGCGGTGGACACGGCGCATGCCGCCGCCGTCGATGCCCAGGCCGCGCGCCTGAAGCTGGCCTCGGGCATGGTCCAGGCCTATGTCGAACTGGATCGTGCCTGGCGTGCCCACGACATCGCCGAGCAGGAGCTGGAGCGTGCGCGCAAGACCCTGCAGCTGGTGCGCCAGCGCCGCGCCGCCGGCATCGACAGCGACCTGCAGGTGCGCCAGGCCGAAGCCCGGGTTCCCGCCGCGCAGCAGCAGCTGCAGGCCGCGCAGCAGCAGATCGACGCCGCGCGCACCGCGCTGGCCGCGTTGCTCGGCCAGGGCCCGGACCGCGGCCTGGTCATCGCCCGTCCGCAGGCGCTGGACGTCACCGCGCTGCAGCTGCCGGGCGTGCTGCCCAGCGAGCTGCTCGGGCGCCGCCCGGACATCGTCGCCGCGCGCTGGCGGGTGGAAGCGGCCGCCAGGCAGATCAAGGTCGCCAAGGCCCGGTTCTACCCCAGCTTCAACCTGACCGCGCTGGCCGGGGTGGTCGCGCCCAACGTCGGCGACCTGCTCAGGAGTGGTTCCACTTTCGCCTACCTTGGTCCGGCGCTGAGTCTGCCGATCTTCGAAGGTGGCCGCCTGCGCGCGGGCCTTGCCGGTGCCGACGCCAGCTACGACCTGGCCGTGGCCGGCTACAACCAGGCCGTGGTCGATGCGCTGCGCGAGGTGGCCGACCAGGTCAACGCGGTGCGCTCGCTCGAGCAGCAGGTGCAGTCGCAGCAGCAGGCGGTCGCCACCGCCGGCTCGGCGTTCGAGCTGGCCGGCCAACGCTACCGCGCGGGCATCGGCAACTACCTGGACGTGCTATCCGCGCAGTCGCAGCTGCTCGGTGCGCAGCAGGCGCTGACCGCGCTGCATTCGCAGCAGCTGCTCGCCGCCGCGCGCTTGAGCCAGGCGCTGGGCGGCGGCTATGCGCCGTCGGCCGACGGCGTCGCCGCCCCGCTGTCCTCCTCTTCCCCCGTGTCCCCGCATTCCTGAGAAACACCCCATGAGCCAGACCCACACTCCTGAAGCTCCCGTCGTTGGCAGCCGCCGTGGCCGGCTGCTGCGCGGCCTGCTTGTCCTCGTCGTCCTGCTGCTGGCGGCGTTCGCGCTGTGGTATTTCGCCTTCGGTCGCTGGTTCGAGGAAACCGACGACGCCTACGTGCAGGGCAACCAGGTGCAGATCACCCGCAGGTGGCCGGTACCGTGGTCGCCATCGCCGCCGACGACGGCATGCGCGTGGAGCGCGGCCAGCTGCTGGTGCAGCTGGACCCGGCCGACACCGAGGTGGCGCTGCAGCAGGCCGAAGCCAACCTGGCGCGCACCGTGCGCCAGGTGCGCGGCCTGTACCGTAGCGTGGAAGGCGCGCAGGCCGACCTCAACGCCCGCAAGGTCACCCTGCGGCGCGTGCGCGAGGACTTCGCCCGGCGCCGCGACCTGGCCGCCAGCGGCGCGATCTCCAACGAGGAACTGGCCCATGCCCGCGACGAGCTGGCCGCGGCCGAGGCCGCGGTGGCCGGTTCGCGCGAGACCGTGGAACGCAGCCGCGCGCTGGTCGACGACACCGTGGTCGCGACCCAGCCGGACGTGAAGGCCGCCGCCGCGCAGCTGCGCCAGGCGTGGCTCAACAACGCCCGTGCGGGCATCGTCGCGCCGGTCGCCGGGTATGTCGCGCGGCGCTCGGTGCAGGTCGGCCAGCGCGTGCAGCCGGGCACGGCACTGATGGCGGTGGTGCCCGCCGAGCAGATGTGGGTGGACGCCAATTTCAAGGAAACCCAGCTGCGGCACATGCGCCTGGGCCAGGAAGTGGAACTGCGCTCGGACCTGTACGGCGGCGATGTGAAGTACAAGGGCCGCATCACCAGCCTCGGGTTGGGCACCGGCTCGGCGTTCTCGCTGTTGCCGGCGCAGAACGCCAGCGGCAACTGGATCAAGATCGTGCAGCGCGTGCCGGTGCGCATCGCCATCGACGCCAGCCAGCTGGCGCAGCATCCGCTGCGCATCGGCCTGTCGATGAAGGCCGAAGTGAGCCTGCGCGACCAGAAGGGCGGCGTGCTGCCGGCCAAGCCGGCCGAGGGCACCGTGTTCGATACGGACGTCTACGCCAGGCAGCTGCATGACGCCGACGCGGCGATCGCGCGGATCATCCACGACAACCTGCCGCGCCAGGCCGGCTGAGGTCGCCGCGCATGTCCGCTCAAGCTCCGGCCATGCCGCAGCCGGCCGCCGGTTTCGCGCCGCCCAGCGTGGCGCTGTGTACCGTGGGCCTGGCGATGGCCTCGTTCATGCAGGTGCTCGACACCACCATCGCCAACGTCTCGTTGCCGACCATCGCCGGCAACCTCGGCGCCAGTTCGCAGCAGGCGACCTGGGTGATCACCTCGTTCGCGGTCAGCACCGCCATCGCGCTGCCGCTGACCGGCTGGCTCAGCCGCCGTTTCGGCGAACGCAGGCTGTTCGTGTGGGCGACGCTGGCGTTCGTCATCACCTCGCTGCTGTGCGGCCTGGCGCAGAGCATGGGCATGCTGGTGCTGTCGCGTGCGCTGCAGGGCTTCGTCGCCGGGCCGATGTACCCGATCACGCAGTCGCTGCTGGTGTCGATCTACCCGCGCGAGAAACGCGGCCAGGCGCTGGCGCTGCTGGCCATGATCACGGTGGTCGCACCGATCTGCGGGCCGATCCTCGGTGGCTGGATCACCGACAACTACAGCTGGGAGTGGATCTTCCTGATCAACGTGCCGCTGGGCATCTTCGCCGCGCTGGTGGTCGGCGCGCAGCTCAAGGGCCGGCCCGAGCACATCGACAGGCCGAAGATGGACTACGTCGGCCTGGTCACCCTGGTGATCGGCGTCGGTGCGCTGCAGCTGGTGCTCGACCTGGGCAACGACGAGGACTGGTTCGCCTCGACCAAGATCGTGGTGCTGTCATGCGTGGCAGTGGTGTCGCTGGCGATGTTCCTGATCTGGGAACTGACCGACAAGGACCCCATCGTCGACCTGCGCCTGTTCCGCCACCGCAACTTCCGCGCCGGCACCCTGGCGATGGTGGTGGCGTACGCAGCGTTCTTCAGCGTGGCGCTGATGATGCCGCTGTGGCTGCAGCGCGACATGGGCTACACCGCGATCTGGGCGGGCCTGGCGACGGCGCCGATCGGCGTGCTGCCGGTGATCCTGGCGCCGCTGGTGGGCAAGTACGCGTCGCGCTATGACATGCGCATGCTCGCCTCCATCGCCTTCGTGTTCCTGTCGTTGACCAGCTTCATGCGCTCGGGCTTCAACCTGCAGGTGGACTTCCAGCACGTGGCCGGGGTGCAGCTGATCATGGGCGTGGGCGTGGCCCTGTTCTTCATGCCGGTGCTGCAGATCCTGCTGTCGGACCTGGACGGGCGCGAGATCGCCGCCGGCTCCGGCCTGGCCACTTTCCTGCGCACGCTGGGCGGCAGCTTCGCCGCGTCGCTGACCACCTGGCTGTGGGCGCACCGCACCCAGCAGCACCATGCGCACCTGACCGAACATGTATCGGTGTATACGCCCGGCATGCAGGAGCAGGTGCTGGCGATGGGGCACGGTGACCTGCAGCACGGCGCCGCGCTGTTGAACAGCATGATCGACCACCAGGCCTCGCAGATGGGCTTCAACGACATCTTCTATCTGCTGGGCTGGACGTTCCTGGCGATCATCGCCTTCCTGTGGCTGGCCAAACCGCCGTTCGGCGCCGGTGCCGGCGCGGCCAGTGCCGGCGGTCATTGAGTCACCGCGATCCCCGCCCGCAAGGCGGGGATCGTCGTATCCGGCGGGGGCGGTGGACTGGGCGCAACCCCGGCGGAGTCGCAGCGGGCCGCAGATACGAAAAAACCCGCTTTCGCGGGTTTGATCTGTTGAGTCGTGGTGCCCAGGAGAGGACTCGAACCTCCACGGTTTTACCCGCTAGTACCTGAAACTAGTGCGTCTACCAATTCCGCCACCTGGGCGACTCAGGGCGGCAATTGTGCCGATGGCCGGACGCGGTGTCAACGCTTCGTGCAGGCATTCGTGCGTGCGCGGCAGGGAAGGTAAGGAGGCGTGCAATACAGGGCGTGTACGCCGCAGCGGGTGCAGGGTTCCGCTGCCGTGCGTCGATCGCCGCCGGAAGATGGCAGCCGGTTCCGGACGACGCGCATGGGAAACAAACCAGGGCCGCCGTCTGCCGGCGTGCGCCCGACGCATGATCGCAGATACGAAAAAACCCGCTTGCGCGGGTTTGATCTGTTGAGTCATGGTGCCCAGGAGAGGACTCGAACCTCCACGGTTTTACCCGCTAGTACCTGAAACTAGTGCGTCTACCAATTCCGCCACCTGGGCGACTCAGGAGCGGAATTATGCAGGGTGTCCGTACCGGCGTCAACCACTCAATGCATGCGCTGGCGGCCGGGCAGGCGCCCGCCTGCGGCGGTAAGGCGCGCGCCCGCCGGTGCGCGACGCATGCCGGCGTGCGCGGTCACGGGCATGCGCGCCACGCATGCCACGGGAGAACCCGCGGTGGCGGTTTCCGGCAGCACCGTCGATGGCCCGGCGGGAAGGGCGGCGCGGATGGCGGGCACAAAAAAACCCGCCTGCGCGGGTTTCGTCGTTTCGCATCGTGGTGCCCAGGAGAGGACTCGAACCTCCACGGTTTTACCCGCTAGTACCTGAAACTAGTGCGTCTACCAATTCCGCCACCTGGGCGATGCGAGCCGGCAATTCTGGTGATCGCTGCCGGGTTTGTCAACGGGTTCCGGCGTGGCGGCGGTGGCTGTCGTACGCACTTCATGCACGTCGCACCGGGTACCATGGGGGTTGATGAAAAACAAAAAGACCACCGGGGCCGGCAAGGCTCCCAAGTCCGCCCCCGGCGCAACGCCGGGCAAGCCGCGCAAGTCGGCCAAGCTGCCGCCGTGGATGCCGGAGAGCCTGGCCACGCCCGCCAAGGGCGGCCGCGGCAAATCCCGCGACACCGCGCCACCGAAGAGTTTCGTGCGTGGTCGCTCGCGGCCGGCACCGGCCGCGGTCCTCGACGACCCCTATGCCGCGCGCGAAGCCGAACGCTACGCCCAGCCCATTGCCAGCCGCGAGGCGATCCTGCAGCTGCTGGACCGCTGCGACGGGCCGCAGAACGCCGAGGAGATCGGCGCCCGGCTCGGTCTGACCGAGCCGGATCGGGCCGACGCGCTGGCCAAGCGCCTGGGCGCGATGGTGCGCGACGGGCAACTGGTGCAGAACCGCCGCGGCGGCTTCGCCCCGGTGCTGGTCACCAACCTGATTCCCGGCGTGGTCATCGCCAACCCCGAAGGCTTCGGTTTCCTGCGCCCGGACGAGGGCGGCGACGACCTGTTCCTGCCGCCGTACGAAATGCGCAAGGTCATGCATGGCGACCGCGCGCTGGCCAATGTCACCGGCATCGACCGCCGCGGCCGCCGTGAAGGCAGCATCGCGCGCGTGCTCGAGCGTGGCGTCAACCGCCTGATCGGCAACTTCAGCGTGGAGCTGGGCATCAACTACGTGGTGCCCGACGACAAGCGCATCCAGCGCAGCATCCAGATCCCGGCCGACGCCACCGGCGGGGCCAAGGACGGGCAGCTGGTGGTGTGCGAGTTGACCCAGGCCCCGGATACGCGGCGACCGCCGATCGGCAAGGTCATCGCGGTGCTCGGCGACAAGCTGACCCCGTCGCTGGTGGTGGAAACCGCCATCCACGGCCACGACCTGCCGCATGAGTTCCCGCCGGAAGTGCTGGACGAGGCGACGGCGATCCCGATGACCGTGGACCCGGCGATGATCGGCACCCGCGTGGACCTGCGCGCGCTGCCGCTGGTGACCATCGACGGCGAGGATGCCAAGGACTTCGACGACGCGGTGTTCTGCGAGCCGAACCGCGACGGCTTCCGCTTGGTGGTGGCCATCGCCGACGTCTCACATTACGTGCGCCCCGGCACCCCGCTGGACGAGGAGGCGCTCAAGCGCGCCACCTCGGTGTACTTCCCCGGGTACGTGGTGCCGATGCTGCCGGAGACGCTGTCCAACGGCATCTGCTCGCTGCGGCCGAAGGAAGACCGCATGTGCTTCGTCTGCGACATGCAGGTGGACCGCAAGGGCGAGGTGGTGCAGTCGCGTTTCTACGAGGCGGTGATGAACTCGCACGCGCGCCTGACCTACACCCAGGTGTGGAACGCGGTGGGCGAGGACGACGCCGACGCCAAGGCCTTCATCGGCCCGCTGCTGCCGCAGATCCAGAGCCTGCACCAGCTGTACCGCATCCTGGCCAAGGCCCGCGAACGCCGTGGCGCCATCGAGTTCGAATCCTCGGAAGTGCGCTTCGTGCTGGACAACCGCGGCGAGGTCACCCAGGCCGGGATGCTGGTACGCAACGACGCGCACAAGCTGATCGAGGAATGCATGATCGCGGCCAACGTCGAGGCCGCGCGCTACCTGCTGGCCACCCACATCCCGGCGCCGTTCCGGGTGCACGAGCGGCCGCCGGAATCCAAGTTCGCCGACCTGCTGGAGTTCCTCAAGGAGTTCAAACTGAGCCTGCCGGCGTGGAGCAAGGTGCAGCCGGGCGACTACACCCGGTTGCTGAAGAAGGTGCGCGAGCGCCCGGACGCGGCGCTGCTGGAATCGGTGCTGCTGCGCAGCCAGTCGCTGGCGGTGTACTCGCCGGACAACAACGGCCACTTCGGCCTGGCGCTGGAGGCCTACGCGCACTTCACCTCGCCGATCCGCCGCTATCCGGACCTGCTGGTGCACCGTGCCATCAAGTACGCGCTCACCGGCGGCCCGCGCGACAAGTACACCTACACCCCGCGCGAGATGGCGGCGCTGGCGCTGCAGTGTTCCGAGCGCGAGCGCCGGGCCGACGAGGCCGAGCGCGAGGTGGACGAGCGCTTCCGCGCGGCATGGATGGAAAAGCACGTCGGCGGCCAGTTCGACGGCGTGATCAGCGGCGTGACCAGCTTCGGCCTGTTCGTGGAGCTGGACGACTCCAAGGTCAACGGGCTGGTGCACGTCACCCAGCTGCCGCACGATTACTACCAGTTCGATCCGCTGCGCAAGACGCTTACCGGCGACCGTCGCGGCGTCCAGTTCCGGCTCGGCGACCGGGTACGCATCCTGGTGCTCAAGGCCAGCATGGAAGACCGCAAGATCGACTTCCGCCTGGTCGAGCGGCTCGATGGCGACGCCAGCGCGGCGGACCAGGGCCTGCCACCGCTGCCGCCGCGCGGCAAGCCGGCCAAGCGCGCCAAGCAGAAGTACTGAGGCACGCAACGGCCCTGCGCAGGGCCAGCGGACCCGCGTCTGGCACCTGTTCACGGGCTGCCGGCGTTTCCCCGGGGATGCGCCGATAGCCGGGGCGGCATCGAGGGCGCCTTTTCGAGCCCGCGCCCGCCGGAGCGGCACGGCGCCAGGACAGGCGGCCGCCGGGCCTGCATTCAGCCGGCGCCGGTGCCGGCCGGGCCGATGCACTACCATTACGCGCCCAACTCCCCTCGCGCGGTCGCAATGAGCAAGCAGAACCAGTGGATCGTCGGCGTCAACGCCGTGGCTTCGTCGATCGAGAAGGACCCGGACAATGTCCGCGAGGTGCTGATCGAGGCCGGCAGCAAGAACCCGCGGCTGGTGGAGATCGAGGAGAACGCGCGGCGCAAGGGCATCGACGTGCGCCGCGTGGCCGCGCAGGCGCTGGGCGGCGTGGCCGGGCAGGTGCGCCACCAGGGCGTGGTCGCGCGCTACGCCGCGGCGAAACTGTGGGGCGAGAACGAGCTGGAAGGGTTGGTCGAGGCCGCCGGAGGCAAGGCGCTGCTGCTGGTGCTGGACGAGGTGCAGGACCCGCACAACCTCGGCGCCTGCCTGCGCAGCGCCGCCGCCGCCGGCGTCACCGCGGTGGTGATCCCCAAGGACAAGAGCGCGCCGGTCAATGCCACCGTGCGCAAGACCAGTGCCGGCGCGGCCGACCGCATCCCGGTGGTGGCGGTGACCAACCTGGTGCGCTGCCTGAAGGACCTGCAGAAGCAGGGCGTGTGGCTGTACGGGCTGGCCGGCGAGGCGGAGCAGACCATCCACCAGCTGGACCTGCGCGGCAACGTGGCGCTGGTGATGGGCGGTGAGTCCGACGGCCTGCGCCGGCTGACCCGCGAGACCTGCGACGGCCTGGTGCGGATCCCGATGCCGGGCGACGTGGAAAGCCTCAACGTGTCGGTGGCCACCGGCGTGGCGCTGTTCGAGGCGGTGCGGCAGCGGCTCTGACTCCGTGGAGCGGTGCAGGGAGCGCGGTGCCAGACCGCGCCCGGCGCCGGGTATGGCAGGTAACCGCGGGCATGGCGGCACCTGGCCGGCCGGATGCGGCGACAGGCCTGGCCCTCGCCGCCGGTGACATCGCCGTCATGGCAGTGGTCCTATAGTTAGCAGCAGCGGGCCATCATCGGGGCGGAAATATCCGCCGGGTCTGCGACCGTCGATCCTCCGGCCCATGAACCTGGATTTCCATGCCCATCCATCCTGTACCGAGACGTTCGCGGATCGCGCATGCGTTGTTCGCGCTGCTCAATCCCATACCCTTCGGGTTCTTCGTCGCGACGCTGGTCTTCGACGTGACCTATGCGTGCAGCGCCAACGTGCTGTGGGTCAAGTCGGCAGCCTGGCTCAACGCGATCGGCCTGCTGTTCGCCATCGTGCCGCGCCTGATCAACCTGGTGCAGGTATGGGTGCCGGCACGCCGCAGCACCCGCATCGAAAAACTCGACTTCTGGCTCAACCTTTTCGCCATCGTCGCGGCGATCGTCAACGCCTTCGTCCATAGCCGCGATGCCTACGGCGTGGTGCCCGAGGCGGTGTGGCTGTCCGCCGTCACCGTGGCGCTGATCGCCGTGGGCCTGGTCATCACCGCGCTGCAACCGGCATCGGTATCGGAGGACAGGCCATGAGCAGGGCGAATCTGGCCATGGCGTTCGCCGTGGCGCTGGTCATGGCGCTGGCCGGCTGCGAAAAGGCGGCCTACGAGCCGGCACAGCAATCCGGGGCGAATCCGCCGTTGCCCGAGCCGCGCAGTTTCTTCGTGCCGCCGATGCAGGTGCCCAAGGGCACCGGCTGGGCGCAGGGCGAGAAGCCGGCGGTGGCCGACGGGCTGGAGATCGAGCCGATCGCCTCCGGGCTGATGCACCCGCGCCAGCTGCTGGCGCTGCCCAATGGCGACGTGCTGGTGGTCGAAGCCAACGGCCCCGGTGCCGAGCCGGTCTCCTCGCCCAAGCAGATGATCGCCGGCCTGGTCAAGAACCAGTCCGGCAAGGGCGGCAAGGGCGGCAACCGCATCACCCTGCTGCGCCGTGTACCCGGCCAGCCGGGCGAATGGCGCAAGCATGTGTTCATCGAGAACCTGCATTCGCCGTTCGGCGTGCAGCTGATCGGCGACACGCTGTACGTCGCCAACACCGACGCCATCATGAAGTACCGCTATACGCCCGGGGAAACGCGCATGTCCGATCCCGGTGTCGAGTTCGCCGACCTGCCCGGCACCATCAACCACCACTGGACCAAGGCGCTGCTGGCCAGCGCGGACGGCAGCCGGCTGTATGTCGGCGTCGGTTCCAACAGCAACATCACCGAGAACGGCCTGGACGTGGAATACCGCCGCGCGGTGGTACTTGAAGTGGATGCGCGCACCGGCGCCAGCCGCATCTACGCCTCGGGCATCCGCAACCCGACCGGCCTGGGCTGGGAGCCGGCGACCGGCAAGCTCTGGGCCATCGCCAACGAGCGCGACGAGATCGGCGCGGACCTGGTGCCCGACTACCTCACCTCGGTGCAGGAGGGAGGCTTCTACGGCTGGCCCTACAGCTACTACGGGCAGCACGTGGATACGCGCGTGCAGCCGCAACGCCCTGACTTGGTGGCCAGGGCGATCCGCCCCGACTATGCGCTGGGTTCGCACGTGGCGCCGCTGGGACTGTGGTTCTACCGCGGTGACGGCCTGCCGGAGAAATACCGCGGCGGCGCATTCGTCAGCCAGCACGGCAGCTGGGACCGTAGCCCGCTGAGCGGTTACAACGTCGTCTTCGTGCGTTTCCAGGGTGGCAAGCCCGTGGGCACGCCGGAGCAGGTCGTCGGCGGCTTTGCTTCGGCGGACGAAAAGACCCTGAAGGGCGCGCCGGTCGGTCTGGCCGAGGACGCCGGCGGCGCGTTGCTGATCGCCGATGACGTCGGCAATACCGTCTGGCGCGTCTCCGCGCGCGGCGCCGGCGCTACGGCGTCGCCGCCTTGAGCCGGTAAACCGCGCGGCGGTTCCGGTATGGTCCGGCGGCGATCCACTTCGCGCCGGGCCGCCGCGGCGGCCTTCGCGCCGGAGGACGCGAGCGTGGTCGGCATCGATGTCGCCGGTGCGGTGAGTCCGGTCCTGGAGGTGGCGCCGGCCACCGTCCAGGACCGGGGCGAAACCGGCCGGCAGGTGGTCGATGCCGGCGGGAGATGGGCATCGCGGCGGCTCGACCAGTGCGACGTCGGCGCCCTGCGCGAAGCGGCCGCATGGACCGTCGAGCGCTTCGGCCGGATCGGCATCCTCTTCGCCAATGCCCGCATCCAGGTGTTCGCGCCGCTGCTGGAAATGGAGGACGCGCACTGGCACGACCAGATCGACGTCAACCTCACCGGCACCTGCAACGCCATCCGCGCGGTGGCGCCTTGCCTCGTCGCCAATGGCGGCGGCCGCATCATCGTCACCTCCTCCACGCAGGGAAGGCACGGCACCAAATATGGCGCCGCGTATTCGGCGTCCAAGGGGAGACTGATCGAGCTGGTGAAATCGGCCGCGCTGGAACTGGGGCAATACCGCATCACGGTCAATGCGGTGATTCCCGGCCTGATCGATGCGCCGCTCACGCGGTACAGGCAGCGCTATGCACAGGCGCTGGACGACTTGGACAACGCTGCGCCATTGGAAGAGCTCGAGTCCGTGGCCAAGCGGCGGCTCGCCGCCCGATCGCCGCTCGGCCTGCCCTGGCTGCCGCCCGGGTCGATCGCGCCGCTGGTCGTCTTCCTGGCCAGCGACGATGCCCGCCTGGCCTCGGGCGCGGCCTGTGACGTGACAGGCGGCGACAGCGCCAACAATGCGGCGTGAGACGACCGCGTGGTGGAGGGGAACGTCGTTTTTTCCTTCCCCCTTCGAATGAATGTGCGCCGCCGGGAATTGCCGGTGATCGCGGTCATCGGCGTGTCGCCACGTGCGCTTGTGCGAAATGATCGGGAAGCCTCGGCCTCAATCAGGCGTGCTGCGCCCGGCTTCGTCCCGCGCTCCAGCCCCTCCCCGAGCGGAAAAGGGGGCTGTCTTCCACTGCGCGCAGGCCCATGCGCGCCGGTGACGCTCAGGTCTTGCAGCCTCGCTCCAACGGGAGCGGGGATGCGGGCCTGCGGTCAGGTGTGGTCGACCGTGCTGGTCTCGTCGCGCTTCTCGCGCGGCGGCAGCGGTGCGTCGCCATGCACCAGGAACCAGACGTTCTCGGCGATGTTGGTGGCGTGGTCGCCGATCCGCTCCAGGTTCTTGGCCATGAACAGCAGGTGCGTGCACGGGGTGATGTTGCGCGGGTCTTCCATCATGTAGGTGAGCAGCTCGCGGAACAGCGCGGTGTACTGCGCGTCCAGCCGGGCGTCGTCCTGGCGCAGCGCCTGCGCGGCGTCGGCATCGCCGTTGCGATAGGCATCGAGCGCGCGCCGTACCTGCTGCGCGGCGAGCCGGCCGAGGGCGCGCAGCCCCTGGATCTGCGGCAGCGGCGGCACCGCGGCCAGCGCGATGGAGCGCTTGGCGACGTTGGCGGCATAGTCGCCGATGCGTTCGATGTCGGCCGGGATGCGCAGCCCGGCGAGGATCTCGCGCAGGTCGCGCGCCATCGGGCCGCGCAGGGCCAGGCGCATGACGTCGTGGCTGATCTGCTGCTCCAGCGCGTCAATGGCCTCGTCGTTGGCGATGATCCGGCGCGCGGCGCTTTCGTCGCGGCGCTCGATCACGTCCAGCGCGGCTTCGAGCTGGGCGACGGACATCTCGCCCATGCGCACGATCTCGGCCACCAGGCGGTGCTGTTCTTCGTCGTAGCTTTTCACGATGTGGTCGTTGGGATGGGTGTTCATGGGCGTCTCTGGGCGATGACGGAAGCGGGAGTGCGGAAGGGGGCTTGTTCGAGGCGGATCGCCGCTGCCGCACCGGCCCGTGATTCGCTGCGGCCGTGGCGGCGGCAGCGCCCGGGCGCGTGGCCGGCGCAGCGCGCGGTGCGGCCGTGCGGGTGCGGCCGATGCCGTCGCGGCATCGGCCAGGCGCGCCGCTTCAGCCGAACCTGCCGGTGATGTAGTCCTCGGTCTGCTGCCTGGACGGGTTGGAGAAGATCACGTCGGTGCGGTCGTGTTCGATCAGGTCGCCCAGGTACATGAAGGCGGTGTAGTCGGACACGCGCGCGGCCTGCTGCATGTTGTGGGTGACGATGGCGATGGTGTAGTCGTTCTTCAGCTCTTCGACCAGCTGTTCGATGCGGCTGGTGGAGATCGGGTCCAGCGCCGAGGTCGGCTCGTCCAGCAGCAGCACGTCCGGCTTGAGCGCCACCGCGCGGGCGATGCACAGGCGCTGCTGCTGGCCGCCGGACAGGCCCAACGCGCTCTGGCCCAGCTTGTCCTTGACCTCGTCCCACAGCGCGCCCTGGCGCAGCGCGTGCTCGACGCGGTCGGCCATCTCGGCCTTGGACAGCTTCTCGTGGTGGCGGATGCCGTAGGCCACGTTCTCGAAAATGGTCATCGGGAACGGCACCGGCTTCTGGAACACCATGCCCACCTTGGAGCGCAGGCGGTTCATCGGGTACTTCGCCGAGAGGATGTTCTCGCCGTCCAGCAGCACCTCGCCGCGGGCTTCGAGCTTGGGGTACAGCGCATAGATGCGGTTGAAGATGCGCAGCAGGGTGGACTTGCCGCAACCGGACGGGCCGATCAGCGCGGTGACGCGCTTTTCCGGGATTTCCAGGTTGATGTTCTTCAGCGCATGGAACTGGCCGTAATAGAAGTCCAGGCCGCGCGCGGCGAGCTTGACCGGTGCCGGCGTCTGCAGGTCCTGGTGCGCGGAGGGCACGGCGATGCGCTGCATCGGCACGGCATTGCTGAGGTCGTTCATGGGCAGGTCCATGGAAGTAGGTCGGTCGTTCGGATCAATCGTTCGAAATGCGGTTGCGCAGCAGCAGGCCACGCGCGGACAGGCTGACCAGCAGCACGAACACGGTCAGCACCAGGGCGCCGGCCCAGGCCAGCACCTGCCAGGATTCATAGGGGCTGCCGGCGAACTGGTTCATCACCACCGGCACCGAGGCCATCGGCTGGAACACGTTGCTGTTCCAGTACTGGTTGCCGAAGGCGGTGAACAGCAGCGGCGCGGTCTCGCCGGAAATGCGGGCCAGCGCCAGCAGGATGCCGGTGACGATGCCGGCCATGGCGCTGCGGTACAGCACCTGCACGATCACCTTCCACTGCGGCACGCCCAGCGCCAGCGCCGCCTCGCGCATCTGCACCGGCACCAGCCGCAGCATTTCGTCGGTGGTGCGGATCACCACCGGCAGCACGATGAAGGCCAGCGACAGCGCGCCGGCGAAGGCGGAGAAGTTGCCGCCGGTCTGCATCACGTACAGGGTGTAGACGAACAGGCCCAGCACGATCGACGGCGCCGACAGCAGGATGTCGTTGACGAAGCGCACCACCGTGCCGGCCTTGCACGCATTGCCGTACTCGGCCAGCCAGGTGCCCGCGGCCACGCCCAGCGGGGTGCCGATGGCGATGGCCAGCGCGCACATCACCGCGCTGCCGAAGAACGCGTTGAGCAGGCCGCCGTCCTGCATCGGCGGCGGCGTCATCTTGGTGAACAGGTCCAGGTTGATGCCCGGCAGGCCCTTGGCCAGCAGGGTCCACAGGATCCAGCCCAGGAACAGCAGGCCGAATGCGGCGGTGGCGCAGGCCATCAGCAGCGCGGCGCCGTTGACCAGGCGGCGGCGCAGGTACAGCGAGTCGGCGGTGGACATCAGTTGCCCTCCTTGCGGGCCAGGCGCATCAGCATCAGGCGGGCGATGGCGAGCACCACGAAGGTGACGATGAACAGCACGAAGCCCAGCAGCAGCAGTGCCGACCGGTAGGTTTCGGTGGCTTCGCCGAAGTCGTTGGCGATCAGCGCGGCGATGGTGGTGCCGGGCTCCAGCAGCGACGGCGTCAGGCGCACGCTGTTGCCGATCACGAACGCCACCGCCATGGTCTCGCCGAGGGCGCGGCCGAGGCCGAGGAAGATGCCGCCGATCACCGCCGAGCGGGTGTAGGGCAACACGATGTCCCAGCTCACTTCCCACTTGGTCGAACCCAGCGCGTAAGCCGATTCCTTCAGCCGGGTCGGCACGGTCAGGAACACCTCGCGCATCACCGAGGAGATGAACGGGATCACCATGATCGCCAGCACGAAGCCGGCGGTGAGCATGCCGATGCCCAGTGGCGGGCCCTGGAACAGCGGGCCGATCAGCGGCAGTCCGCCGAGGTGGTCGTTGAGGAACGGGGTGACGTATTCGGTCATCACCGGCACCAGCACGAACAGGCCCCACATGCCGTAGATGATCGACGGGATGCCGGCCAGCAGTTCGATGGCGGTGCCGACCGGGCCGCGCAGCCAGCGCGGCGCGACTTCGGTCAGGAAGAAGGCGATGCCGAAGCTCACCGGCACCGCGATCAGCATGGCGATCAGCGCGGTGACGATGGTGCCGTAGATCGGCGCCAGCGCGCCGAAGCGGTTTTCGACCGGATTCCAGTCGGCGGTGTAGAAGAAGCTCAGCCCCTGCTCCTGCAGCGCGTGGCGGCCGCCCCACAGCATGGACAGCGCGGCGCAGGCCAGGGCGGTGAGCACCAGCACCACGGTGACGATCAGGAACCCGCGGAACAGGCGGTCGTTGCGGGCGTCGCGCAGGTCGCGCGAGGTGGGCGGTGCGAGGGAGGCGGCAGTGGCGTTCATGGCAGCGGCATGGCCTGTGGGGAAGGACGGCGGGAGGCGGTGCGGAGCGCCGCGCCCGCTGGGCGCGGCGGTGGCTCGCTAGGCCCCGGTCACTTGAACTCGCTGGCCCAGTAGCCCTCGATCTGGGTCACCAGTTCGGCCGGCAGCGGCACGTAGTGCAGTTCGTTGGCCTGCTGCTGGCCGTTCTCGAACGCCCACTTGAAGAAGGCCAGCGTGTCCTGGTTGCGCTTGGCATCCTTGGGCTGCTTGCGCATCAGCATGAAGTTGGTGGCGGTGATCGGCCACGCCTGCTCGCCCGGGGCGTTGGTGATGACCAGGTTGAAGTCCCTGGCGTTGGCCCAGTCGGCGCTGGCGGCCGCGGCGGCGAAGCTCTCGGCGGTCGGCTGCACCCAGTTGCCGGCGGCGTTCTGCATCGACGCGTACGGCATGTTGTTCTGCAGCGCGTAGGCCAGTTCAACGTAGCCCAGCGAGCCCTTGATCTGCTGCACGTAGGAGGCCACGCCCTCGTTGCCCTTGCCGCCGACGCCGTCGGGCCACTGCACCGAGGTGCCTTCGCCGACCTTGTCCTTCCATTCGCCGCTGACCTTGGACAGGTAGTTGGAGAAGTTGAAGGTGGTGCCCGAGCCGTCGGAGCGGTGCACCAAGGTGATCTTGGTGTCCGGCAGCGCCACGCCCGGGTTGGCGGCGGCGATGGCCTTGTCGTTCCAGGTCTTGATCTTGCCCAGGAAGATGTCGGCCAGCAGCGTGCCGCTCAGGCGCAGCTGGCCCGGCTGCAGGCCTTCCAGATTGACCACCGGGACCACGCCGCCGATCGCCGACGGGAACTGGCCGAGGCCGGCCTGGGCCAGTTCCTCGGAGGACAGCGGCTTGTCGGACGAGCCGAAATCCACGGTCCCGGCCTTGATCTGGGCGATGCCGCCGCCCGAGCCGATGGACTGGTAGTTGATCCGCGCACCGGTGGCGGCGTTGTAGTCGGCCGACCACTTGGAGACCAGCGGGAAGATGAACGAGGCGCCGGCGCCGGAAATCTCGGCAGCGACCTTGTCGCCGGCGGCGGCGGGCGTTGCGGGGGCGGACGCCGCGCCGGGAGCGGAGTCGCTCTTGCCGCCGCAGCCCGACAGGCCCAGCGCGATGGCCAGGGAAAGGGCGGCAAGGCCGGTCGTGTGCAGTTTCATGCGGGAGCTCCATGGCGGCAGAAAGGCCGGCGCTGCCGGCGGATGCGGCTATGAAATGATGTTTTTGTTACAGCCTGATTACATGGGCTGGAAAACGGGGCGGCGGCCATGGGGGCGGGCGCCCGGCAGCGGTGTCGCGCCGGGAAAGCGGGCGCCTGCCGGGGCGGCCCCCGCGCGCGGCATCTCGCCCCGGTTCCCCTGCTTCCTGTCCGCCGCCCACGCAAAAAAAAGCGCGGATCACTTGATCCGCGCCCGAGGCGACGAGGGAGAGGGCCCGCCGGCTCTTTACTCAGTAACGCATGTTCTGCTGCCAGTAGGTCTCGATCTGGCGGACCAGCGGGGCCGGCAGCGGCACGTAGTCCAGCTGGCGGGCCTGGGCGCTGCCGTTGGCATAGATCCAGCGGAAATACTCGACGGTGGCCTTGGCGCCTTCCACGGTCTTGGGCTGCTTGCGCATCAGGATGAAGTTGGTGGCGGTGATCGGCCAGGACTGCTCGCCCGGGGCGTTGGTCATCACCAGGTAGAAGTCCTTGGCGTTGGCCCAGTCGGCGCTGGCGGCGGCGGCCGAGAAGGTCTCGTCGCGCGGCTGCACGAAGTTACCGGCGGCGTTCTTCAGGCGCGAGAAGGTCAGGCGGTTCTGCAGCGCATAGGAAAACTCGACGTAACCGATCGCGCCGCGGATCTGCTTGACGTAGGCGGCCACGCCTTCATTGCCCTTGCCGCCGATGCCCACCGGCCACTGCACGGTGGTGCCTTCGCCGACCTGCTTCTTCCAGTCGGCGCTGACCTTGGACAGGTAGTTGGTGTAGTTGAAGCTGGTGCCCGAGCCGTCGGAGCGGTGCACGACGGTGATCTTGGCGTCCGGCAGGGTCAGGCCGGCGTTGAGGGCGACGATGGCCGGGTCGTTCCACTTGGTGATCTTGCCCAGGAAGATGTTGGCAAGCGTCGGCCCGTCCAGCTTCATCGCACCGGCTTCCACGCCGGCCACGTTGATCACCGGGACCACGCCGCCGATCACCGACGGGAACTGCACCAGGCCCGCGGCGGCCAGTTCCTCGGGCTTGAGCGGGGCATCGGACGAGCCGAAATCCACCGTATTGGCCTTGATCTGGGCAATGCCGCCGCCCGAGCCGATGGACTGGTAGTTCACCTTCTTGCCGGTGGCGGCGCTGTAGTCGGCCGACCACTTGGACATGACCGGGTAGATGAACGAAGCGCCGGCGCCGGTGACGTCGGCGGCATTGGCGGCGAACACGGACGACGCGGCGAGGATGGCGACGACGGCGCGCGATTTGATGGCGTGGATCACGAATGGCTCCTGGCAGGTGAATGTGCGGTCAGTTCCGCCCGGCGCCTATTCCATAACCATTCGATGACAACGCCGCGTCTGTCATGTGACGCGGACATGACAGGCGCCGCGGAGCCGGACCGGTGTTGCGGCGGCGGCCAGCGGAGTGCGGTGAGCCCGTGGCCTGCAGGTGGCGGGCGCCGTCGCCGGGCGTGATGCCGGTAGCGTGGGGGCGCTGGAAGACGCCGCCACGCCGCTGGCGACGGAGTGTCGCGTGGCCCCGCGCAAGGCGGGAGCGCTGGGCTTCCCGCGGGTGGCGTGTCGGGGCCGTTGCGAGCGCCGTGCGCAGTGCGCAGTGCGCAAGGGCGAGGGAGGGGAGTGCGCCGGCCGGCAACGGCCACGCCGCGGCAACGGGCAACCCGCACGCCCGGCCGGTGGCCTGCACGGGCCGCAGCGCGGCACGCGCGAGCGGCGCAGGCTGAAACGACGAACGCCCCTTGCGGGGCGTCCGTGGTGCAGCGTGGAGCGGGAGCCGCTTACCAGAAGAACTGCAGGCGGGCTTCCAGGATGTTCGGCTTGTCGGCGACGAAGCCGCGCGCGCTGGAGGAGTACTTCTTGCTGTCGACCATCACGTAGTTCAGCGAGGCCTTGAAGTTGGAGCGCCAGTACCAGTTGGCGCCGACGGTCCAGATGTCCATCTTGCCGCCCAGCACGCCGTCCACCAGCGGGGCGCCGCCGGCCACGGCCGGCGCGCGCAGGCCGCCGTCGTTCAGGTCGATGTGGTCGAAGCGCGCGCCCAGCTGCCACATGCCACGGCCCGGCTCGTCCGGCAGGCCCAGGCTCGGGGTGCCGCCCTTGTAGCCCCAGGTCTCGCCGGTGACGTTCCATACGCCGCTGACGTAGTAGCCGTCGGTGGTGTAGTTGCCGTGGTCGTAACGCTTGACCTTGGCGCTGTAGTACTCGCCCTGGGCCTTGAACGGGCCGTGCACGTACATCGCTTCGGCGCCGAGCGTGCCGATGCGGTCGGTGTCCTTCAGGTCGCCGCTGTCGACCAGGCGCACGGTGGCCAGGTCGGCGTTCGGGCGCGCGCGCAGGCGCAGGGTGTCGGCATCGGTGTCGTAGTCGGCGTAGCTCAGGCCGAAGTGCAGGATGTTGCCCTTCTCGTTGATCGGGGCGAAGGTGCCGCGCACGCCGTAACCGCTGCCGTGGGCCAGGTTGCGGGTCAGCTCGCGGCCGAAGGCCGACGCGGTGAGCGACCAGTTGGCGTCGCCGATGCCGTAGCCCACGCCGAGGCGGCGGGCGACGGCGTAGGTGTTGGTCACGGTGGCCTTGGAAATGAAGTCGTTGTTCTTGGTGCTGGACAGTTCTTCCAGGCTGTTGGGCTGCTTGAACTGGCCGGCCTGCAGGAAGTGGTTGGCGTTGCCGCCCAGCTTGTACTTGAGGTTGGTGTCCAGGAACTTGTCGGCCTTGGCGTCGTAGCCGACCACCCACTCGACGTTGCCCGGGCCCTTGCCCTTCAGCACCAGCTCGGCGCGGCGCAGCTCGAACTCGCTGTCCTTGCCGTTCATCCCGGTGGTGCCGTTGAGGTCGGCGCGGTCGTTGCTGAACCAGTTGCCGTCAGCCTGTACCAGGCCTTCAAACGTGATCTCGGAACCGCCAATGACGTCGATGGCGACTTCGGCATGGGCAGCCGGCGCGAACAGTGCCGCGGCGACGGCCGCCGTGAGGAGTTGGCGATGCAGTTTCATGGGATGGGTAGCCTTGCGGGCAGGTTGAGGATGATGCGCAGGCTAGGGCGTAAAGATTGCGTAAATGTGACAGTCCCGCGACCTGCGCCCGCTGCCGTCGCGCCCACCCCGGCGTAGTGGACGGGGTGGCTGTTACCGGCAGGTGTCGCGCAGATGGCAGTCGCGTGCGCCAGCGGGCGGGCGGCCCGCGAGGGGGGCTGTCGGCCCCTGCATGGGCGCCGCGCGCGGCTGCCACGCGTGGCGGCATCAGGCGACGATCCTGTCCTTGCAGTGGCCCAGGTCGCGGATCACGCACTGCGGGCAGTCTGGCTTGCGCGCCGGCCCGCAGCGCCGGATCGGCGGCATTGGGTCGATGCCGCGCCCGCGGCTGGCCATGCCGCCGCCTCAGGTGACGGTCTTGTCCTTGAAGTGGCACAGGTCGCGGATGACGCACTGCGGGCAGTCTGGCTTGCGCGCCGGCCCGCAGCGCCGGATCGGCGCCTTTGGGTCGATGCCGCGCCCGCGGCTGGCCCTGCCGCCGCCTCAGGCGACGGTCTTGTCCTTGAAATGGCACAGGTCGCGGATCACGCACTGCGGGGAGTCTGGCTTGCGCGCCGGCCCGCAGCGCCGGATCGGCGCCATTGGGTCGATGCCGCGCCCGCGGCTGGCCCTGCCGCCGCCTCAGGCGACGGTCTTGTCCTTGAAATGGCACAGGTCGCGGATCACGCATTGCGGGCAGTCCGGTTTGCGCGCCTTGCACACATAGCGTCCATGCAGGATCAACCAATGATGCGCATCCTGCAGGAACTCCGCCGGGATCACCTTCAGCAGCCCGTCCTCCACCGCGCGCACGTCCTTGCCCGGCGCCAGCCCGGTGCGGTTGGACACGCG
Organism: Stenotrophomonas acidaminiphila; assembly: GCA_002951995.1. NCBI lineage: Bacteria > Pseudomonadati > Pseudomonadota > Gammaproteobacteria > Lysobacterales > Lysobacteraceae > Stenotrophomonas > Stenotrophomonas acidaminiphila. Next base: position 2,347,069 of record CP019797.1, on the reverse strand, counting down.
GAAGATATGCGTGTCCACCGCCATCGTCGGTTCGCCGAAAGCGGTATTGAGCACCACGTTGGCGGTCTTGCGGCCAACCCCGGGCAGCGCTTCCAGCGCGGCGCGGTCGGCGGGCACCTCGCCGCCGTACTTCTCCACCAGGATCGCGCAGGCGGCGATCACGTTCTTCGCCTTGGCGTTGTACAGGCCGATGGTGGAGATGTAGGGCTTCAGTCCTTCCTCGCCCAGCGCGAGGATCGCCTGTGCGGTGTTGGCCACCGGAAACAACTTGCGGGTGGCCTTGTTCACCCCGACATCGGTGGCCTGCGCCGACAGCGTCACCGCCACCAGCAGCTCGAACGGCGTGCGGTATTCCAGCTCGGTGGTCGGGTGCGGATTCAGTTCGCGCAGTCGGGTGAACATCTCACGCACTTCCGCGCCGTTCATGCGCCTGCTGCGTGACGCGCGCGCGCCCGCAGCGGCGCCGGCAGCGGGGCGCGCGCGTCCGGGCTTCGCCGCCGTCGTCATGCCGGCACCGGTGCCGGTTGCTGCCTTGGCCGCGGTGCGCGGGCTCGTCGGTTTCTTCATGGCTGCTTCGCCTTTGCCTGGGCGCGGGCCAGGATCGCCGCCGCGGCCGCGGGCAGGGCGGGTCTGCGGTCCGGCGCCGGCGGCGGTGCGCGCCGGGCCTCGCGCTCGGCGGCGCGCCGCGCCAGGCGCACGGCGCGGGCACGGTACCGCTCACGCGCCGCCCAGGCGCCCTGCAGCCGCTGCTGGGCCTGGGCCAGTCGTTGTGGCAGGTCCGGGTGCTGCGGGTCCAGCGTCGCGTCGCCGGGCTGCGGCGCGTAGTCCATCAGGCCGGCGTCGATCGCGGCGTCGAGGTTGTCGTCCAGCACGTACTGCAGCAGCTGGCGGGGGATGCGGAAGCAGCGGGCATCGCGGTGCGGGTCAGCAGTTGCGGAATTCCGGGGCGCGGCGTTCCAGGAACGCGCGGGTGCCTTCGCGCATGTCCTCGGTGGAGAACATCAGCCCGAACTGCGCGCTTTCGTACTCCAGCCCTTCCTCGATGCCGCATTCGCCGCCGATATTGACCGCGTCGAGCATGCCGCGCAGCGCCAGCGGCGCGGCCTTGGCCAGCTGCGTGGCGATCTTCAGGGTTTCCGCTTCCAGCTCGGCGGCGGCGACCACGCGGTTGACGATGCCCAGTTGCTGGGCGCGGGCGGCGTCGATCGGCGCGCCGAGCAAACACAGTTCCAGGGTGGCGGCGCGGCCGGCCAGGCGCAGCAGGCGCTGGGTGCCGCCGAAGCCCGGGATCAGGCCGAGGTTGATTTCCGGCTGGCCGAGCCGGGCGCTGTCGGCGGCGATGCGCAGGTGGCAGGCCATGGCCAGTTCCAGCCCGCCGCCCAGTGCGAACCCGTTCACCATGGCGATCACCGGCCTGGGCAGGCGCTCGATGCGCCGCATCAGGCGCTGCCCGAGCAGCGAGAAGTCGCGCCCCTGGACCGCGCTGAGGCCGTTCATCTCGGCGATGTCGGCCCCGGCCACGAACGCCTTGGGGCCGGCGCCGGTCAGCACCACCACGCGCACGTCCGCGGCCGTGGCCGCGTCCGCGAACGCGGCGTCCAGCGCCTCCAGGGTCTGGCGGTTGAGCGCGTTGAGCTTCTCCGGGCGCTGCACGGTGATGGTGCGGACGCCGTCGCGGGTGTTGATCGAAACCGGTGCGTCGGACATGCGGACTCCACGAAAAGTTAAGAAAAAGTGATTGGGGAACTCCCGCCACGACCGTTGGTCAGAAGCCCTTGTCGTCAGTGGCGGTCCGCCGTTGTGGCGGCTATCCTAACCCGTCGCCTCTAGCGGCATGGTTGCCCTGAGACATCTTTCCTGGAGAACTGTTTGATGAAGTTGCGTTCTATCGCGGTCGCCGTGGCCGCCCTGGCCCTCACCGGCACTGCAATGGCCCAGGACGTCTCGTCCGAGAAGGGCAAGCTGAGCTACTACTTCGGATACGACTACGGCAACAACCTGGCCGAGCTCACCGGCCGCGGCGAACAGCTGGACATCGCCTCGGTGGTGAAGGGCCTGCAGGACGCGTACGCGAAGAAGCAGCCGGCGATCACCGCCGAGCAGCTGAAGCCGGCCGTCGAAGCGTTCCAGAAGCGCGAGCAGGGCCGTGCCGCGGCGGCCAAGGCCGAGTACGAGAAGGTGGCCGCGGAAAACAAGACCCGCAGCGACCAGTTCATGGCCGCCAACAAGGCCAAGGCCGGCGTGCAGACCCTGCCCAGCGGCGTCCAGTACCGCGTGATCGAGACCGGCAACGGCGCCAAGCCGACCCAGGCCAGCACCGTGCAGCTGCAGGTTGCCGGTCCGTTCCCCTACGGCCAGCGCCCGGAGAACGTGCAGGCCCACGACGTGCCGGCGCTGAAGCTGAGCGACGTGGAGATGCAGGCCATGCGCGAAGCGCTGCTGCAGATGCCGGCCGGCTCCAAGTGGGAAATCTCGCTGTCGCCGGACAAGGCCTTCGGTGCCGATCCGCGTACCGGCTTCCCGCCGAACGTGGCCGTCCAGTACGAAGTCAAGCTGGTCAGCGTCAAGTAACCACTGCCCGCAGTGGGCAGGACGAATGCGCCGGCGGCCAGTACGCCGGCGCATTTTTCATTGGGCTTCCCGGCGTTGCCTGCGCCGGGCATCCGCGCGCGGCGACACGCCGCGATGACGGCCGCGCCGCGGTGGCTGTCGCGCGGTACGCCCCGGTGCCCGCGTTCGCGCTAGGCTTGCAGGATGTCGCACTCGATGGATGCCACGCGCCGTGCCGTTTCCAGTCCCTGCATCGGAATCTGCTCGCTGGACCCGGCCGGCCACTGCCGTGGCTGCCTGCGCACGCGCGCGGAGATCGCCGGCTGGATCGGCATGAGCGAACACCAGCGCCGGCAGCTGATGCAGGACGTGCTGCCGCTGCGCGCGCGCGCTGCCGGTTCGCTGGCGGCGGCGCTGCCCGGGCACGAACGGCTGCTGCGCGCGTTGAACCCGCTGGCCGCCGCGCCTGCCGGCAAAGGCTGGAACCACGACGAGCTGGCCGACCTGCTGCCCCCGGGTCCCCCGGCCGAGGCCGCGGTGCTGGCCGGGCTGGTGCCGCGGCCGCAGGGCGTGCAGGTACTGCTGACCCGCCGTACCGAGACCCTGCGCAACCACGGCGGCCAGGTCGGCTTTCCCGGCGGCCGCATCGAACCGGGCGACCGCAACCCGGTGGCGGCGGCGCTGCGCGAGAGCAGCGAGGAGATCGCGCTGCCGCATGAGCGGGTGCAGGCGCTGGGCTACCTGGATCCGTTCGTCACCATCTCCAGTTTCCGGGTGACCCCGGTGGTGGCGGTGATCGACCCGGCGTTCGTGCCGGTGCCGCAGCCTGCGGAAGTGGCCGAAGTGTTCGAAGTGCCGCTGGATTTCCTGATGGACCCGGGCAACCTGCGCCAGGTCGAGATCGACCACCGCGGCCGCGTCCGCCACGTGCTCGAGTACACCTGGCCGGGGCAGCGCATCTGGGGCGCCACCGCGGCCATCCTCTACAACCTGCGTCGCCGACTGGAGCAGACCCCATGAATGCCATCGCCCCGCCATGGACCACGCTGGTGGACGTCGCTTCGCTTGCCGCCGCCCTTGCCGCGCAAGCCCCGCGCCTGCTCGACGCCCGTGCCACCGCCAGCACCGCGCTGCGGCTGGTGGACGCGCGCTTCTCGCTGGCCGACCCGCAGTCCGGCGCCGCGCAGTATGCGGCGGGGCACCTGCCGGGCGCGGTGTATGCCGATCTCAACCGCGACCTGTCCGACCTGTCGCGGCAGGGCCACGGCCGTCACCCGCTGCCGGAAAGTGATGCCTTCGCCGCCACCGTGGGGCGCTGGGGCATCGGCCCGGATACCCAGGTGGTGGTCTACGACGCCGGCGACGGCAGCATGGCCGCGGCGCGGCTGTGGTGGCTGCTGCGGTTGATCGGCCACCGCCGGGTCGCGGTGCTCGATGGTGGGCTGGCGGCCTGGCAGGCCGCCGCGCAGCCGCTGTCGACCGAGCCGGCGGAGGTGCCGGCGTTGCCGCCGTATCCCGGGCGCTTCGACCTGTCACAGGTTGCCGCTGCCGACGAAATCGCCGCGCGCCTGTCGCAGGCGCCGGGCTGGCTGATCGACGCCCGTGCCGGCGAACGTTACCGCGGCGAGGTCGAGCCGCTGGACCGGGTCGCCGGGCACGTGCCGGGCGCGCGCAACCGCCCGTTCGCGCTCAACCTGCGCGATGGCCGCTTCCGCCCGGCGGCGGAGCTGCGCGCCGAACTGGAACCGTTGCTGGGCACCTACGCGCCGGGCGAGGCGGTGATGATGTGCGGCTCCGGCGTCACCGCCTGCCACCTGCTGCTGGCCTTCGAGGTCGCCGGCCTGGGCGGGGCGCGGGTGTTCGCCGATTCGTGGAGTGGCTGGTCATCCGATCCCTCGCGCCCGGTGGCGCGCGCGTAGCAGCGGCCTGGGCGGCGAACGTGCCCGCCGGCGACGGCGGGCGTGGCGGTGCCTGCGCCCTTGCGGATTCCGGCGCGACCGCCGCGGCCAGCCAATGAACGGCTGTCCGCCGGCACCCACGGCTGTGCAGGTCTGCCCGGCCCGCCCCCTGGCGTCCACGGCAACGGCGCCCGCCGCGACGGGGCCTGCCCGGAATGGCGCTCCACCGCAGCGCCTGCCGCCATCGCCGGCGTCCGATGCATCCGCCCGGTCGCGGCTGAAGCCGCGCCTACGCGGCTGCCGGCAGGCGTTGCAGCGTGATCGCCGCCAGCACCGGGTCCCACGGGAACCGCGGCCCCGGATCGCGCTTGCGTGGCACCGTGCGCGCCGGGTCGTCGCTGGCCGCCACCTGCTCGGTGTCCAGATCCTCGTGGCCGGCGATCCAGCGCAATGCCGGCAGCCGCTGCGGCAGCCAGCGCAGCAGCGCCACCAAGGCGTCGATCTGGGCCTGCGGGTACGCCTCGTCCATCGCCTGGTGGCGCGAGTCCAGCCAGTGCGGGTAGCGGCCGCTGTTGACCAGTTCGATGCCGAGCGCGCGCGGGTTGATGCCGCGCACGTGGTGGGCGCTGCGTTCCGGCGCGACGTACTGGTGGATGCTGCCGTCGCGGTCGATGTAGTAGTGGCCGCTGTTGCCGGTGCCGCTGGCGTACAGCACGCGTTCGCCGTACGCGCGTGCCATCGCCAAGTCCGGCAGTTCGGTGCAGTGGATCACCACCAGGTCGATCGCGCCCGGTTCACGCAGCGCCAGCAGCGGCTCGTAGGGCAGGGGATCGATATGGATCGCGGGCATGGCGTGCATCGGCCGATGCTAGCATTGCCGCCCCGCCATGCTTCCTCCCACGGTGCCCCATGAGTCGCGGCCACTGCATCCTGTCCCATGGTTTCGAGAGCGGTCCCGACGCGACCAAGGTCACCGCGCTGGCCGAGGTGGCGCAGCGCCTGGGCTGGACCCATGAGCGCCCGGACTACACCGACCTCGATGCCCGCCGCGAGATCAGCGAAGTGGGCGACGTGCCGGGGCGCCTGCAGCGCCTGATCCGCCTGGCCGGCGAGGCCGCCGCGCGCGGCCCGGTGGTGCTGGCCGGGTCCAGCCTTGGCGCCTACATCTCCGCCATCGCCTCGCTGCAGGTGCCGGTGCGCGGGCTGTTCCTGATGGTGCCGCCGACCCGGATGGGGCCGATGCCGGCGCTGGACGCGGCACCGGTGCCGACCAGCGTGGTCCATGCCTGGGGCGACGAACTGATCCCGCCGGCCGCGGTGATCGCCTGGGCGCAGGCCCGCGCCGCGCGGCTGCTGCTGGTCGACGACGGCCACCGCCTGGAACACCACGTCGACGCCTCGGCACGCGAATTCGAAGCCCTGCTGCAGGCCTTGTAACGGCTGCCGATCCCGTGGATGCGGGGCTTGCCCCGCATGTGGCTTCACCGGGAACGCTTCATGCGGGGCAAGCCCCGCATCTACATGGGCCCCGTACAATGGCGCCCCCGGCCCATTGCCGTTCCCCCGTGGTATCCCCGTGAAATTCTTCGTTTCCTGCGCCAAGGGCCTGGAGTACCTCCTGGCCGACGAACTGCTGGCGCTCGGCCTGCCCCGCGCCACCGCGACCATCGCCGGGGTCAATGCCGAAGGGGAACTGCGCGACGCCCAGCGCGTGGTGCTGTGGTCGCGCCTGGCCAGCCGCGTGCTGTGGCCGCTGGCCGAGTTCGACTGCCCGGACGAGGGCTCGCTGTACCAAGGCGTGCTGGCGATGCCGTGGGAAACGCATCTGGACGCCGAATTGACCCTGGCGGTCGATGCGCATGTCTCCGGTGACGCCATCACCCACGCGCGTTTCGCCGCGCAGCGGATCAAGGACGCCGTGGTGGACCGGCTGCGCGGGCAGGGGCTGGAGCGGCCGTCGGTGAACGTCGAGTTGCCGGACGTGCGCATCAACCTGTCGCTGCGCAAGGGCCGGGCCACGATCTCCATCGACCTCGGCGGCGGTTCGCTGCACCGGCGCGGCTGGCGCCTGGCGCAGAACGATGCACCGCTCAAGGAAAACCTGGCCGCCGCGGTGCTGCTGCGCGCCGGCTGGCCGAAGATCCACGCCGAAGGCGGCGGCCTGCTCGACCCGATGTGCGGCGGCGGTACGCTGCTGATCGAAGGCGCGCTGATGGCCGCCGACGTCGCGCCCGGGCTGCAGCGTTATGCGGATCCCTCCGCAACGGCCCGGCCATCCATGGCCGGACTTTCCACCAGGCCGCCGAGCCGCTGGCGCGGTTTCGACCAGGCGCAGTGGCGCGAACTGGTGGCCGAGGCGCGCGAGCGCGAGCGTGTCGGCCGCGCCGCGTTGAAACAGGTCATCCACGGCAGCGACCTCGACCCGCAGGCGATCCGTGCGGCCAGGCAGAACGCCGAGGAAGCCGGTGTCGGCCAGGCCATCTGGTTCGGCGTGCGCGACGTGGCCGACCTGCAGGTGCCGCCGCAGGAAACCGGCTGCGTGGTCTGCAACCCGCCCTATGACGAACGCCTGGCCGCCGACGCCGCGCTGTACCGCCGCCTGGGCGAGGCGCTCAAGCGCACGGTGCCGCAGTGGCGCGCCAGCCTGCTGTGCGGCAACGCCGAGCTGGCCTTCGCCACCGGCCTGCGCGCGCGCAGGACCTACCAGCTGTTCAACGGCGCCATCGAGTGCACGCTGATCGTCTGCGACCCCATCGCGGTGGCCGGGCGCGCGGACGACGGCCAGCCGCGGGAACTCAGCGAGGGCGCGCAGATGGTGGCCAACCGCCTGCGCAAGAACCTGAAGAAGTTCAAGAGCTGGCGTGCGCGCGAGAACGTGAGCTGCTTCCGTGCCTACGACGCCGACCTGCCGGAGTACGCGGCGGCCATCGACGTCTACCAGGAGGACGGCGGCAAGCGCCGCACCTTCCTGCACGTGCAGGAATACGCCGCGCCGGCCACCATCCCCGACGCCGACGTGCGCCGCCGCCGCAACGAGCTGTTGGCCGCCGCGCGCGAGGTGTTCGAGGTGCCGGCCGAGCAGGTGGCGCTGAAATCGCGCGAGCGCGGCAAGGGCGGCAGCAAGTACGGCCGCTTCGAGCAGCGCGGCGAGTTCATCCTGGTGCGTGAGAACGAGACGCTGCTGCGGGTGAATCTGTTCGACTACCTGGATACCGGCCTGTTCCTCGACCACCGCCCGCTGCGCCGGCACATGGCCGCGCAGGCGCGCGGCAAGCGTTTCCTCAACCTGTTCTGCTACACCGGCGTGGCCAGCGTGGAAGCGGCGGTGGCCGGCGCGGCCGCGACCACCAGCGTCGACCTGTCCGGTACTTACCTGCAGTGGTGCGCCGACAACCTGGCCCTGAACGGCATGGGCGGCAGCCGCCACCAGCTGGTGCAGGCCGATGCGATCCAGTGGCTGGAGGCCGAGCAGGGCCAGTACGACGTGATTTTCTGCGACCCGCCGACCTTCTCCAACTCCGCGCGCGCCGAGGACTTCGACGTGCAGCGCGAGCAGCTGCGCCTGTTGCGCGCGGCGGTGGCGCGGCTGGCGCCGGGCGGCGTGCTGTACTTCTCCAACAACTTCCGCCGCTTCAAACTCGAAGAGAACGCCATCGCCGGGTTCGCGCGCTGCCGCGAGATCAGCGCCAGGACCATCGGTCCGGATTTCGAACGCAACGCGCGCATCCACCGCGCGTGGGAGCTGCAGCGGCTGGAGTGACGCACGCGCCGGCATCGCCAGCCGGCAACATGCCAAAGCCACTTTCTGCATGAAGCAGATGCAGGGCTTCTGTCATCGGCGGGAAACGCGCGGCGCCGACCATGCGCGCCGCGGGTCGGCATTGCCGGCCCGGTCCCCTGCCTACCGGAGTCCGAAGTGAAGCGTTGCCTGTTGACGATGGCCGTTGGCGCCGTCCTGTTTCCCCTTGCCTGCACCGATGCGCGCGCCGCCACCGCTACCGCTGGCGCCGACGCGGCCGCCCAGCCGACCACCCTGGACGCGATGATCGTCACCGGCACGCGCGGCTCCAACCGCACCCAGTTCGATACGCTGGCACCGGTGGACGTGTTCTCGCAGGAGGAAATCCAGGCGATCGAATCGACCGATCTGTCCGACGTGCTGGCGCAGCTGGTGCCGTCGTTCGTGGTGCAGCGCCTGCCGATGGCCGATGGCCAGGTGTTCGTGCGCCCGGCCACGCTGCGTGGCCTGTCGCCGGACCAGACCCTGGTGCTGGTCAACGGCCGCCGCTTCCATCGCTCGGCGCTGCTCGGCTCGCGCGGTGCGCAGGGGCCGGATCTTTCGCAGATCCCGACCAGCGCGATCAAGCGCATCGAGGTGCTGCGCGACGGTGCCTCGGCGCAGTACGGCTCCGATGCCATCGCCGGCGTCATCAACATCATCCTTGACGACAGCATCGGCAGCGAGTTCACCCTGGGCGCGTCCGAGTACGCCGAGGGCGACGGCAGCGCCCGCCGCTTCGGTGCCCGCACCGGCGTCGGCCTGGGGCAGGCCGGCGTGCTGTCGCTGTTCCTCGACTACGACACCGCCGATGCCACCTCGCGCAGCCGCCAGCGCCCCGATGCGATCGCCTTCCAGAACGCGCACCCCGAGCTGCAGGTGCCCGATCCGGTGCAGCGCTGGGGCCAGCCCGACCTGGAAAACCGGCGGCTGGGCTTCAACCTGAAACTGCCGTTCGGGCAGACCGCCGAGGCCTACGCCCATGGCCTGTACAACAGCGGCGAGGGGGTCAGCGATTTCAACTGGCGCAATCCCGACGGCACCGCCTCGGTGTACAGGCCGACCGCGGTGTTCCCCGGCTGGGACGTGCGCAGCCTGTACCCGACCGGCTTCTCGCCCAAGTACGGCAGCGACTACGACGACCTGCAGCTGGTGGCCGGCGTACGCGGCCAGTTCACCCCCGATCTGAGCTGGGACGTCAGCGGCGCCTATGGCCGCAACCGCATCGAGTACACCCTGGACGAGTCGATCAACGCCTCGCTGGGGCCGGCCAGCCCGACCGCGTTCTACCTGGGGCGGCTGTCGCAGGTGGAGAAGAACCTCAACGCCGATTTCGTCTACGCACTGCCGCTGGCGGCGCTGCCGGCGCCGCTGAACATCGCCTTCGGCGCGGAGTTCCGCGAGGAAACCTACGGCGTGGATGCCGGCGACCCGGCGTCGTACGCGATCGGCCCGGGCGCGGCGGCCGGACTGGCCGGCAACTCCAACGGCGCGCCGGGCTTCGGCCCGGATAACGCCGGGCGCTGGAGCCAGCGCAGCCATGCCGCCTACGTGGACGTGGAGGCGCCGGTGAGCGCGCGCTGGAATGTCGGCGCGGCCGCGCGCTACGAGCGCTTCTCCAGTTTCGGCGGCACCCTCGACGGCAAGCTCTCCAGCCGCTTCGAGATCACCCCGGCATTCGCGCTGCGCGGCTCGGTGTCCACCGGCTTCCGCGCACCCACCCCGGGCCAGCTGTACACCACCAGCACCGTGCAGGGGCTGGACACGGTGACGCTGCAGGTCTTCACCTCGGGCCGGCTGTCGCCGAACGATCCGCTGGCGCGCCTGCTGGGCGCCCGCGCGCTCAAGCCGGAACAGTCGCGCACCGCGTCCCTGGGCCTGGCCTGGCGCAACGATGCCGGCCTGTCCGGCTCGGTGGACCTGTACGACATCAAGGTCACCGACCGTTTCAGCCAGTCGGCGTCGTTCCAGATCCCGGCCGGGGTGCCCAACCCGATGGGCTACACCTCGGTCAGCTACTTCACCAATGACTTCGATACCACCACGCGCGGCGTGGACCTGGTGGGCAGCTGGGTGGGCGACGCCGGCCCGGGCCGGCTCAACCTGACGCTGGGCTGGAACTACAACCGCACGCAGGTGGACAAGGGCGCGACCAGCGTCGCCACCAGCCAGACCCAGCGGGTGATCTTCGAGGAACGGCTGCCGCGGCAGAAGGGCACTTTCAGCGCCAACTACGACATCGGCAACTGGACCGTGCTGGGCAAGCTGCGCCATTACGGCGCCTGGACCGATGCCACCGGCAATGCCACCGGCGACATCTTCCAGCGCTTCGGCGACATGCAGTTCTTCGACCTGGCGGTGGCCTACCGCTTCAATGCGGGCAACAGCCTGCGCATCGGAGCCGACAACCTGTTCGACCGCTACCCGGACGAGGCGGTGTTCCAGGCCAGCCGCGGCCTGGTGTACTCGCGCAATGCGCCGTACGACACCGACGGGCGCAACGTCTATGCCGAGTACCGGGTGGCGTTCTGAGCATGGACGGCGCACGACGACGCCTGCTGCGCGGTGCCGCGCTGATGCCATTGGCCGCGGGCGCGCCGGCGATGGCGACGGCTGCCGCGCCGGCGCTGCCGGAGGCGCCGGCGGGGGTGTCGCCGGCGCAGCTGGCCGGCGATGAAACCTACTGGGCGGCGGTGGCGGCCCAGTACGACCTCGGCGACGAAGTGGTCATGCTCGACAACGGCTACTGGGGGGCGATGGCGCGGCCGGTGCTGCAGGCGTACGCGCAAGCCACCGTCGAGGTGAACCGCGGCAATGCCTGGTTCGGGCGGGTCGCGTTTCCGCAGCGCATGCGCGCGGTGCAGCGGCAGCTGGCCGACTTCCTCGGCGTGGGCGAGGACGAGGTGGTGCTCACCCGCGGCGCGACCGAAGCGCTGCAGGCGCTGATCGGCGGCTACAACCGGCTGCGCCCGGGTGACCAAGTGCTGTATGCGGACATCGACTACGACAGCACCATCACCGCGATGCAGTGGCTGCGCGCGCGACGCGGCGTCGAGCCGGTGGCAATCGCCCTGCCCGAGCCCTGCGGCCATGCGCAGGTGCTGGAGGCCTATACGCAGGCGCTGCAGCGCAACCCGCGCCTGAAACTGATGCTGCTGACCCAGGTGAACCACCGCAACGGCATGCTGCTGCCGGTGGCGGAGATCGCGGCCATGGCCCGCGCCCGCGGCGTGGACGTGATCGTCGATGCGGCCCATGCCATCGGCCAGGTCGAGACCCGCATCGACGGCCTGGGCGCGGACTTCGTCGGCATCAACCTGCACAAGTGGATCGGCGCGCCGGTCGGCGTGGGCGCGATGTACGTGCGCCGCGGACGGGTGGCCGACATCGACCCGTACATGGGCGATCCGGATCGCGGCATCGCCAGCCGCGTGCATACCGGCACCGCCAATTTCGCCGCGTTCCTGGCGCTGCCGGCGGCGCTGGCGTTCCACCAGCGCATCGGCACCGCAGCCAAGCGCGCGCGCCTGCTGCGCCTGCGCGACCAGTGGCGCGACGCGGCACGCGCGCTGCCGGGGCTGCAGCTGCTGGGGTCGGACGAGCCGCGGCTGAGCAGCGCGATCGCCTCGTTCCGGCTGGTGGGGCAGGTCACGCTGCAGCAGAACATCGGCGTGGCCCGGCGCCTGCTCGAGGAGCACGGGGTGTTCACCGTGCACCGCGACGGCCTGGCGCACGGCGCCTGCGTGCGGGTCACGCCGGGCATCTTCACCTCGCCGGCGCAGATCGACCGGCTGGTGGCGGGGCTGCGCCAGCTTGCCGGCGCCGCCTGACGGCATGCATGGGGATGCGGGACGGCCGTGGGGCGGGGACAGGGCCCCACGGCCGCGCGGCGTTCATGCCGGCTGCAGCACGATGCAGTCCACCGGGCAGGGCGGGAGGCACAGTTCGCAGCCGGTGCACAGGTCGGCCAGCACGGTGTGCATGAACTTGGCGCCGCCGACGATGGCATCCACCGGACAGGCCTGGATGCACTTGGTGCAGCCGATGCAGTCGGCCTCGACGATCACCGCGACCTGTGCCGGCGTGTGCGTGCCGCGGCTGCGGTCATAGGGCCGCGCCGGCACGCCCAGGATGTGCGCCAGCGTGCGGGCGCCGGCGTCGCCGCCGGGCGGGCAGTGGTCGATGCCGGCTTCGCCGCGCGCCATCGCCGCGGCATACGGGCGGCAGCCGTCGTAGCCGCACTGCCCGCACTGGGTCTGCGGCAGCATCCGGTCCAGGCGTTCGATCAGGGTGTCGTGGGTGTCGTGCATGGGGATCAGGAAACCGGCCTGCCGCGGTACCAGCGTTCGTGCGCCAGGGCCAGCATCGGCCTGTCCTCGCGGCTGTCGCCATAGGCGTGGATGCGCTGGAACGCGCCCAGGTCGAACCGCCGGCGGATATGCGCGACCTTGCGTGGCCCGCAGTCGCCATCGGCGTAGCGGCCGGTGAGGCGGTTGTCCTGCACTTCGAGCCGGTTGCAGATCAGCTGCAGGCCCAGCTGGTCGCACCACGACTGCAGGTACAGGTCGATCGAGGCCGAGACCACCGCCACCGTGTGGCCCTGCGCCCGGTGCCACTGGATCTGCTCCAGCATCTCCGCGCGGACCATGCCGGGCAGGTGGTCGCGGGCATAGTCGCTGGCCATCTGCGCGATCTCGCCGGCATGGCGGCCGCTGAATACCTGCGCGGTGACGCGGCGGCGGATGCGCGTGGCCGAAATCAGCTTCAGCCGATAGGCCAGCAGCCACGGCCCGACCCGCCACCATGCCTGCGCGCGCTGCTCGGGCGTGGCCACGCGGCGCAGGAACCGGCTGTAGGTGTCGCAGACGGTGATGGTGTGGTCGAAATCGAACAGGGCCAGTTCCATGGTTCCAGTGCCGATGCGGGGCGTTCTCTGGCAAAGGGGACGCGATGCGGCCGGGGAAATGGCAGGCGCGGAGCGTGGCCCCGGGCCCGCATGCGCAGGCCCGCGACCGCCGGCCGTACCGCGGCCGGGGTCAGCGTACCGGCATGCCCGGCTGCGCGCCGGCATCGGCGTCGAGCAGGGCCAGCGCGCCGCCGTCGAAGCCGGCCGACAGGATCATGCCTTCGCTGAGGCCGAAACGCATCTTGCGCGGCGCCAGGTTGGCGATGAACACCACGTTGCGGCCCACCAGCGTTTCCGGCTCGCCGTAGCTGCCGCGGATGCCGGAGAAGATCTGCCGCTGGCCGAGGTCGCCGGCGTCGAGCAGGAAGCGCAGCAGCTTGTCCGAGCCCTCGACGAAGCCGCACTCGAGCACCTTGCCGATGCGCAGGTCGAGCTTGGCGAAGTCGTCGATGCCGATGTACGCGGGCGCGTCGCCGTCGGCCTTGGGCTCGGTCTTCGCTTCCACCTTGGCGGGCTTTTCGGCCTTGGCCGGCTTGGCCTCGGCGGCGGGCGGGGAAGTCAGGGTGTCCTTGGAGGCGTCGGTCATGGCGTCGATCATCTTGGGGTCGATACGGGTGAACAGCGCCACGTAGGGCGCGATGGTATGGGCGGTGAGCGGGGCGGCGATGTCGGCCCAACCGTGCATCGGCGCATTGAGGAAGCCCTCGGCCTGCAGCGCGGTGGCCGGCAGCACCGGCTTGAGCGCGGCCACCAGCACGCGGAACAGGTTCAGGCCCTGGGTGCAGACCGCCTGCAGTTCGGCCTCGGCGCCTGACCGGCCGTTATCAAGCTCCTTGGCGATCACCCACGGCTTGGCGTCGTCGATGTACTTGTTGGCCTCGTCGGCCAGCGCCATGGTCAGGCGGATCGCGGCGGCCGGGTCGTTGCGCTCGTAGGCCTCGCGCACCGGCGCCAGCGCGGCGACGAAGCGCTCGTACTGGGCCGGGTCCGGCAGTGCGTCGGCCAGGCGCCCGTCGAAACGCTTGGAGATGAAGCCGGCGCAGCGGCTGGCCAGGTTGACGAACTTGCCGACCAGGTCGGCATTCACGCGGGCGCTGAAGTCGGCCAGGTTCAGGTCCAGGTCGTCGACGCCGCCGGAGGACTTGGCGGCGAAGTAGTAGCGCAGCGCTTCCGGCGCCAGGCCCACGTCCAGGTAGGTGCGGGCCATGACGAAGGTGCCGCGCGACTTGCTCATCTTGGCGCCGTCCACGGTCAGGTAGCCGTTGACGTGCAGCCGGGTCGGCGCGCGCAGGCCGGCGCCGTGCAGCACCGACGGCCAGAACAGGCCGTGGAAGTTGACGATGTCCTTTCCGATGAAGTGGTGCAGTTCGGTGCTGCTGTCGGCGGCCAGCACCGCGTCGAAGTCGTCGCCGGTCTTCGCGCACAGGTTGCGGAAGCTGGACAGGTAGCCGATCGGCGCGTCCAGCCACACGTAGAAGTACTTGCCCGGCGCGCCCGGGATCTCGAAGCCGAAATAGGGGGCGTCGCGGGAGATGTCCCAGGCGCGCAGCCCGCCCTCGGCGTCCAGCCACTCGGCCAGCTTGGCCTTCACCCCCGGCAGGGCGACGTCGCCGGCCAGCCAGTCGCGCAGGAAGTCCTGGAAGCGGCCGACCTCGAAGAAGTAATGCTCCGAATCGCGGATCTCGGGCGTCGCGCCGGACACCACCGACTTCGGGTCGATCAGGTCGGTCGGGCCATAGGTGGCGCCGCAGACCTCGCAGTTGTCGCCGTACTGGTCCGGCGACTTGCACTTCGGGCAGGTGCCCTTGATGTAGCGGTCGGGCAGGAACATGCCCTTGGCCGGGTCGTAGAACTGCGCCACCGAGCGGCGGCTGATATGACCGGCGGCGTCGAGCCGCTGGTACAGCGCCTCGGTCAGCTCGCGGTTGGCGGCCGAGTTGGTCGAGTCGTAGTGGTCGAACTCGATCCCGAAGGCAAGGAAATCGCGCTCGTGGCTGGCCTGGATGTTGGCGATGAAGGTTTCCGGGCTGACCCCGGCCTTCTCCGCGGCCAGCATGATCGGCGTGCCGTGGGTGTCGTCGGCGCACACGTACCAGACCTTGCCGCCCATCAGCCGGCGCGCGCGCACCCAGATGTCGGCCTGGATGTAGCCGACCAGGTGGCCCAGGTGCAGCGGGCCGTTGGCATAGGGCAGGGCATTGGTGACGAGCGCGGTACGGGTCATGGCCGTTGGCAGGAACAGAGGGGACCGCCGATTATCGCATGCCGCGCCGCGGCGACCGGTAAACCCGCCCCGTGCGCGCGAAACCCGGCCTGGGCCGGGTTTCGCGGGGGCTGCCGGTGGCGTGCCGGGGTACGCCGGCGGGCGGGTTACATCCGTTCCCACACCTGCGACTTGCAGATGAAGGCGATGCAGCCGGAGACCTGCAGTTTGCGGCCGCCTTCGATCAGCTCCATCTTGGACTTGTAGACCTTGCCCTCGTCGGGCTTGAGGATGCTGCCGCCGCTCCACTTGTTGGCGCCGTCGGCGCGCATGCCGCGGATGATCTCCATGCCGGTGATCGGCTTGCCCTTGCGGTCGTCGCTGCACTTGTCGCAGGTCGGGTTGGGGCGGCTGGGGTTGAGCAGCTCGACGATGCGGCCGTGCAGCGCGCCGTTGCTGGTGCGGCTGATCTCGACGATCGACTTGGCCCGGTGGGTGTCCGGGTCGATCTGCCGCCAGCGGCCTTCGGCGCTGGTGTTGTCGGCCTGGGCGGCGGTGATGCCGGCCATGGCCAGCGGCAGGGCCAGCAACAGGGTCTTGAAGGTCTTGCGCATGTGTCCCCTCCCAGGGCGGATGGCGTGGTCAGGAGCGACCGGGTGCAGGCGAATGTATACCCATTCGCTGCGGTACGGAATCCGCACCGCAGCACGCCCGGTCAGGGCCGGATCAGCGCCGTCACCGGTAGCCGACCCGCTTGCGGTTGTCGGCCGACACGCGGTCGATCAGCTTGTTGTAGGGGTCGAAGCCGACCTCGTCCGGGCGCCCGTCGACGGTCACGGTGAACACCGGCGTGGCCGTGGTGACGTGGTGGCGCTGCAGGTACAGCACCTTCTCGTCGCGCTCCTTGCCCGAGGCCCCCTTGGCGAACACGCCGACCTCGATCCAGTCGTCCAGCGTCCCCGGCGTTTCCTTGCCCAGGCCGTCGGCATAGCGCTTGTCGGCATGCAGCTTCATGGTCACGTCGTAGCGGCCGTCGGCACGCCGGGTCGCGGTGGCTTCGACCACGCGGTTGTCGTAGAAGCCGCTCTTCTCGAACAGGTCGGTGATCAGCGCCTGGTGCGCCGGGCCGGCCTCGGCGCGGATGAACTCCAGCAGCTCGACCGAGGTGGTGTACGGCGGCTGCTGGAAGGCCTTGGCCTGGAGGAAGCGCGACAGCGCCCGGTTCAGGGCCTGCTCGCCCATCTCCTCGCGCAGCCGGTAGAACACCAGCGAGCCCTTCTGGTAGTGGATGTACTGCTGGTTCTCCACCCGGTACAGGGGCAGCTCCTCGACGTCCTCGCCACCACGGCCGGACAGGTACTTGTCCAGTTCGTCCTTGAGGAACTGGCGCATGTGGCCGCGCCCGTACTCCTTCTCCATCACCATCAGCGCCGAGTACTGCGACAGCGACTCGGACAGCACCGTCGCGCCCTGCATGTTGGCGCCGATCACCTGGTGCGCCCACCACTGGTGCGCCACCTCGTGCGCGGTGACGTAGAACACGTAGTCCACGTCATCCTTGTCGCGCAGGTCGGCGATGAAGCCGATCGATTCGGAATACGGGATGGTGTTGGCGAAACTCTGCGCGAACGTGCGGTAGCCCGGGAACTCGATGATGCGCACCTGCTTGTGCTGGTGCGGGCTGAAGTTGGCCTCGTAGTAGGCCAGCGATTTCTGCACGCCTTCGATCATCCGGTCCACGTTGTACGGATGTTTGGGGTCGTGGTAGATCTCGATCGGGATGCCGTTGTAGGCCGCCTTCTTCACTTCCCAGCGTGCCGACAGGTAGGCGTAGAAGTTCAGCATCGGCCGGTCCATGGCGTAGCTGAAGCAGCGGCGGCCATCGCGTTCGAACGCCTTCTGCAGGTAGCCCGGGGCCAGCGCGATCTGGTCCGGCGCGGTGCAGATGGTGCTGCGGAAATCCAGCCAGTCGGCGTCGTTGGAAATGTAGTTGTTGGCGCGCGCGGCCGCATCCTCCAGCCGCGGCATGCGCGTGGGCTCGCCGAGACCGCGCTTGCGGCGTTCGTTGCGGTCGCTGATCTCCACCCCGGTGTCGTAGCCGAACGCCGGCAGCACGCGGCTGTTGAAGAAACTGCCGTTGTCGACGATCTCGGTCTGCGCCTGGCCGGCGGTGATGCCGTCGGGGTGGATGTCCACGGTGAAGGTGATGTCGCGCTCCTCGCCAGGCTGCATCGGCACATCCAGCGTGTAGATGCGGTACCCCAGCTGCGCGTCGTGGGTGGTCAGCCGGGCGCCGCCCAGCTCGATGCCGGCCAGCGTGCGGTCGTCGGCCATCGCCACATGGATCGCCGGGATGGCCGTGGCATGGGTGTTGCGCACTCGGTAGCGGCCGTCGATGCGCACGCTCTGGGTTTCCGGATGCAGGTCGACGTGGTTGTCCACGGCGACGATGCGCGGCTGCGGCAGGTCCTTGTACTTGCGGTACTCGCGCTCGTAGCGGGCCTGGCGGTCCAGCACCTGGTCCGGCGAGACGAACTCGTTGCGGATGTTGGTGTTCCAGTACAGCCAGCCGCCGCAGCCGATGAACGCCAGCACGGCGGCGGCCAGGCCCGCGCCCAGCGGGCCGCGCAGGCGCTGCCGGGCCAGGCGCAGGCGCTGGCGCCAGGCCGGATCGACGCCGCGCACCCACAGCGCCGCGCACAGCAGCAGCAGGACCAGCAGGAACAGCGCCCAGTAGCCCTGGAAGGCCAGCTGCCCGGTCAGGAAATGGCCGTAACCGTTCATGTCCGAGTACGGCGCGTTCGGCCAGCTGCCGAAGTTGTACAGGTTCTGGGTGTAGTCGAGCATGCCCAGCACCGACTGCCCGATCAGCAGCAGGATCAGCAGCGCGTACCCCAGGAACTTGTTGTTGCTCAGTACCTGCAGCACCAGCGCCATGCCGCCCATCAGGATGTAGACCACCGAGTTCAGCGCCAGCGTCTTGATGTACAGCAGCGGTTCGAGCTGGGTGTAGCCCTTGGCCAGCTGGATGGCGATGGCGGTAAGCCCGCCCACGGCCTGGAACGCGGCGACCACCGCGACCAGGGTGAGGAACTTGCCCAGCAGCGGCACCCAGTTGGGTACCGGCATCGCATCGCTGATGCCGGCGATGCGCGCGCTGCGCTCGCGCCACACCAGCTCGCCCGCGTAGAACAGCACGATGATGATCAGCAGGAAGCTGTAGCTGCCCTGCAGGGCCTCCAGCATCTGCGAGGTCACCGGCCAGCTGGGCGTGCCGTACAGGGTGCGGCGGTGCAGGGCGCTGGGAATGAAGTTGGCCATGCCCAGCACCAGCAGCACCAGGAACGGCGCGCTGCGGAACACGCCCAGCGCATCGAAGCCGACCTGGCGCAGCAGCTGCCGCCAGCCGGTGGCGGCAGTGAATGCCGGGGTGACCCGGGGGGCGACCACCTGGCTGCGCTTGCCGTCGATGGTGGCGACGCTGGCGGTCTTCCTGCCGCGCCTGCGGCCGGTGCCGCTGCGTTCGGTGCGGAACAGGGCGAAGGTGGCGGCGAACAGGGCGGCGGTGACCGCCAGCCACAGCAGCCGGTTCTCCAGCAGGTAGCCGCTGAAGGCGGGCAGGCCGGTGTTGCGCTCCTCGGCCGACCAGTAGCGCATCGCCTGGCCCATCGCGCGCATGCCCAGCGGGTCGAGCAGCGAAGCGACGCGCAGGTTGTCGATGTCGGCCAGCAGGGCGCGGCTGACGCCGTACAGCACGAAGAACACGATGACGCCGATGTAGACCCACAGGATGTTGCGGGTGGTCACCGCCAGCAGCGACAGCAGCGCGGTGGTGAACAGCACGTTCGGCAGCACCATGAACGCGAACGACCACAGGTACGGGCGCAGCGACACCGGCCCGAGCCGCGCGGCGTCGATCCAGGGCATGAACTGCGCCACGAACAGGCCGGCGCCGATGATGGCGTACATCAGCAGGCTGGCCAGCAGCGCGGCGCCAAGCCGGCCGAGCAGGTAGTCGCGGCGCCGGATCGGGCTGGAGAACACCAGTTCCGAGGTGCCCAGCTCGAAGTCGCGCAGCAGCGCATTGCTGACGAACAGGGTGACCACCAGCAGCCCGATCAGGGTGAAGGCGGTCATGAAGGTGGCGATCACCGACGGTGCATTGCGGTGCACGTTGCCGATGCCGCCGCCGATCTGCACGGCATCGCTGGAGGCCGCGCCGAAGGCGAGCAGCGCGAACAGCGCCGCCAGCAGCCACAGCAACGGGGAACGCAGCTGCTCGCGCAGCTCGAAGCGCAGGAAGGCCAGGGTCATGGTCGTCTCCGTCAGGCGGCCTGCGCCTGCAGGCGCAGGCGCTGGAAGTAGACGTCCTCGAGCCCCGGCGCGACCGGCTCGAAGCCGGCTTCCGGGCAGGTGTCGGCGAACACATGGATCACCGGGTGGCCGCCCACCAGCCGCGTCGACAGCACGGTGAAGCGGCTTTCATAGTCCGCCAGCGCGGCCTTGGCCACCTGTTTGCGCCAGACCTGCGCCTGCAGCGCGGCGATCGCATCGACCGGCTTGCCGGACAGCAGCACCTGGCCCTTGTTCATGATGGCCATGGCCGGGCACAGGTCGGTGACGTCCTCGACGATGTGGGTGGACAGGATCACCACCACGTTCTCGCCGATTTCGGCAAGCAGGTTGAGGAAGCGGTTGCGCTCTTCCGGGTCCAGGCCCGCGGTCGGCTCGTCGACGATCACCAGCTGCGGGTCGCCCAACAGCGCCTGGGCAATGCCGAAGCGCTGGCGCATGCCGCCGGAATAGGTGCCGAGCTTGCGCTTGCGGGCATCCCACAGGTTCACCTGCTGCAGCAGGCCCTCGACCACTTCCCGGCGCTGCGCGCGCGCGGTCAGGCCCTTGAGCACGGCGAAATGGTCGAGCAGGTCCAGCGCGCTGACTTTCGGGTAGACGCCGAAATCCTGCGGCAGGTAGCCCAGCCGGCGGCGCAGCGCGTCCTTGTCCCTGAGCACGTCGATGCCGGTGCCATCGGCGGTGGTCAGGGTGGCGCTGCCGGCATCGGCCTCCTGCAGCGTGGCGAGCGTGCGCATCAGCGAGGACTTGCCGGCGCCATTGGGCCCGAGCAGCCCGAACATGCCGCGCGGAATGTCGAGATCGACATTGTTCAATGCATGCACGCCATTGGCGTAGGTTTTCGACAGACCGCGGATCTGCAGCATGGGGCCGGACCTCTCCTTGGATGATGGCCGCAACATGCCGCCGCGGCCGGGCTGCCGGCAATGCGCCGGAAGTCATTGGGACCAGGGACGTGGGAGGGCGGCGGATGTGACCGGCGGCGCGGCCACGGCCGCCCGTGCGGGCGCGGCCAGGCGGCCACCTGCGCGCCGTGCCCGTCGCGGCCGGTCGCCGTCAGGGCAGTTCGTACAGCTCCAGCGGCAGCGCGTCGGGGTCGGCGAAGAAGGTGAAGCGGCGGCCGGTGTACTCATCCACCCGCACCGGCTCGCAGGCCACGCCCTCGGCCTGCAGGTGGGCGATGGCCGCGTCCAGCGCGGCGACGCGGAAGGCGAGGTGGCGCAGGCCCCGCGCTTCCGGGCGACTGGGGCGCGGCGGCGGGGCCGGGAACGAGAACAGCTCCAGCCCGGTGCCGTCGGGCAGGCGCAGGTCCAGCTTCCACGACTGGCGTTCGGCGCGGAAATGCTCGGCCACCACCTCCAGCCCGAGGATGCGGGTGTAGAAGTCGCGCGACCGCGCGTAGTCCGACGCGATCAGCGCGACATGGTGGATGCCCTGCAGCTTCACCGTTGCGGGGCCTGCCAGCGGCGGGCGATCTGCAGCGCCAGCGCATAGGGCTCGGGATCGTTGCGGTTGCTCAGCACGACCACCGTCAGCTTCTGCTTCGGGTAGCGCACGATCACGTTGCGGAAGCCGATGCTCTCGCCGCTGTGCCACAGCGCGTCGCCGTTGATGCGCCAGCCGAAGCCGTAGTGCGGCACGTCCGGTTCCGGCGTCGCCGTGGCCGCGCTGAAGGCCTGCTGCAGCGAGGCGCGGCGCAGCAGGCGCTCGTCGTACAGCGCGGCGTCCCACTTGGCCAGGTCGTCGATCGAGGAATAGATGCCGCCGTCGCCGAGCACCGCGCTGGTGGTGCTCTGGTCGGTGCGCTGCCAGTGGCCATCGATCTGGCTGTAGCCGTAGGCGCGCTCGGGCACCTCGTCGACGCCGTCCTGGTGGGCGAAGGTGGCGGTCATGCCCAGCGGCAGGAAGATGCGCTGGCGCAGGAAGCTGGCGAAGTCGCTGCCGGAGGCCTTGCCGACCACCAGCGCCAGCAGCGCGTAGCCGCTGTTGCTGTAGCGGTAGCTGCTGCCCGGCGCGAAGTAGGTGCGGTTCTCCTTCTGCAGCAGGTGCAGCACGTCGATGTCATGCACCTGGCGCGTGTCGGCCGGGTCCATCAGGTCTTCGTAGTCGAGCAGGCCGCTGCTGTGGCTGAGCAGCTGGCGCAGGGTCATCGCGTCGGCCACCGCCGGCAGCTCGGGCAGCCACTTTTTCAGCGGGTCGTCGATCGACAGCGCGCCGTCCTCGGCCAGCAGCAGGATCGCGGCGGCGGTGAACTGCTTGCTCACCGACGCCAGCCGGAAGTTGGTGGCCGGCGATACCGGCGTGCCGTCCTCCAGCACCGCCAGCCCATAGCCGCGGCGGAACACCGGTTGCCCGTCCTTGAGCACCAGCACCGCGGCACCGGGCACGCGGCCGTCATAGCGTTGCATCAGGCCGTCGATGCCGGCGTCCGGCGCTGCCGGCGGCGCGGCGCCGGCCACCGTGGAGAACGCGAACAGGCACAGCGGGGCGAGTCGGGACATCCACGGCAGCATGGCGGCTCCTTGCAGGGTCAGGGGGTCTTGCTGGCAATCCAGCGGTCGATCTTGGCTTCCAGAATATCCAACGGCATCGAGCCGTCCTTCAACACTTCATCGTGGAACTCGCGCGGATCGAAGCGCTCACCCAGTGCCGCCTGCGCCTTCTCGCGCAGGCGCCGGATCTTGATCTCGCCCACCCGGTAGGCCAGCGTCTGCCCGGGCAGGGCCATGAAGCGCTCGACTTCCGCGGCGGCATCGGCGGCGCTGATGTCGGCGTTCTTCACCATGTAGTCGATCGCCTGCTGGCGGCTCCAGCCGGCCGCGTGCAGGCCGGTGTCGGCGACCAGCCGCACGGTGCGCAGCAGGGTGGCCTGCAGGTAGCCGAGGCGGTCGTACGGGTCGCGGTACAGACCCAGTTCGTCGCCCAGCGACTCGGCGTACAGGCCCCAGCCCTCGATGAAGGCGACGTCGCCGCCGAGCCGCCGGAAGCGCGGCAGCGTCGACAGTTCCTGCTGCAGCCCAAGCTGCAGGTGATGGCCGGGGATGCCCTCGTGCAGGTACTGCATCGGCACCGCCCAGCGCTTGCGCGACGGCAGGTCGCGGGTGTTGACCTGCAGCCGCCCGTGCTGGCCGCCGTCGGCCGCGGTCGGCGGCTGGTAGCTGGCGGCGCTGGCGTTCAATGCATGTTCGGCCGGCACCGGCTGTACCTGCAGCGCGGCCCTGGGACGGGTGGCGAACAGCGCCGGCAGCGCCGCGTCCACCTGCTGCCCCACCTCGCGGTAGCGCGCCAGCAGCGCGGCCTCGTCGCGGAAGGTGAACTGGCGGTCGTTGCGCATGGCGTTGAACGCCTTCTGCATCGAGCCGCGGATCCTGGCTTCCTTCATGACCCGGGCGATGCGCTCCTGCAGGTCCGTGACCTCCTGCTCGCCGAGCGCGTGGATCTCGGCCGGCGTGCGCGAGGCGCTGGTCAACCCGGCGATGGTGTGCGCGTACCAGGCCTGGCCGCCGGGCAGGGCGCCGAGGCCGTCGCTGGCGCGCGTGGCCGGCAGGTACTGGGTGGCGATGAAGCCGCGCAGCGCGCGGTAGGCCGGCAGCAGCCGGTACTCGATCATGCGCTTGTATTCGGCGGCCAACCGTTCCCGGTCCGCGGCCGGGAAGTCCTCCGGCATGTTGCGGATCGGCGCCCAGAAGATGCTTTCCTCGGCGGTCGGGGTGATCACCGCGTCCAGCTGCGGCAGCACCTTCTCCATCAGCGCGCGCGGCTGCACCACGCCGGCGGCCATGCCTTCGCGCATGTTGGCGATGGCCTGGTCGAACAGCGCCGGCACCCCGAGCGAGCGCCGCGACCAGTTCTCGTAATCCTTCACCGTGCGGAACGGCTGCGCGCCGGCTCCCGAACCGAGCACCGCGATGATGCTGGCGAGGTTGTTGTAGGGGTTGATCGGCAGCATCCACGACGGGTACTGCTCGGCGGCCAGCGAGATGCGCGCGTCGCGCATGAAGATCTCGTAACTGAGCAGGTCCTGGCCCTGCAGGCCGTCCTTGCCCAGCGCCTCGGCCTTGCCCTGCCACTCGACCATGAAGTCGTGCGCCTGGCGGCGCGAGGCCGGCGACAGGAAGTTGGGCAGCTGGTCGTTGAAGCGCGGGTCGCCCTGGAACGTGGCCTGCAGCGGGTTCAGCCGCATCGACGCATCCCAGTACTCGTCGTAGAGCCGGTTCAGGCGGGTGGCCTTGTCCTGGGTGACCGGCAGCGGCGCGCGCGCCGGGCGGGGCGCCGGACGCGCCGGGGGCCTGCTGCCGCGCGCCTTGGGCTTGGCGGTGCGCGATTGCGTCGCGGTCGGGCGCTGGCTCTTCTTCTTCGCCGCCTCGGCGGGCGCGGCGGCGGAGAACATCAGGACGGAGGCCATGGCAAGCGCGAGAAGGCGAAGCGGGCTGGAGGTCATCGGTGGTTCCGGAAACGCACAGGCCCGGGAGCTTGCCTCAGCGGCCGGCGCTAGTGAAGAGCAACCGGCAACGGATAAAGGCGGCAGTCACCCCCGGTGCCCGCCCGGCGCAGCATGTTCCTGCCCTGGCGAGCGGCGTTTCAGCGCTCGCCGGCGCGGGTGAACGGCACGCTGTCCGGGGCCACCGCGCCACCGGAGATGATGAAACTCATGGCCTGGTCCACGGTCCAGTCGGTCGGCGTCAGCAGCTCCACCGGCACGATCTCCAGATAGCCGGAGGTCGGGTTCGGCGTGGTCGGCACGTACACCGCGGCCAGTTCGCGGCCGGTGCCGTGTTCGCGGATGACGCGGGTCACCAGACCCACCGATTTCATCTCGCGGTGCGGGAAGTCGATCAGCACCACCCGCTGGGTGCTGCCCGGCTGGGTCTGCAGGATGTCCAGCAGCTTCTTGGCGCTGTCGTAGATGATGCTGGCCAGCGGGATGCGGCGGATCACCGCGCCGAACCAGCGCAGCAGGCGCTGGCCGATGACCCGGCGGCTGAGCACGCCCACCAGCAGGATCACCAGCAGCGTGGCGAGCAGGGCGAACACGTCCTGCATCCATTCCACCCGTACCCAGCCCAGGTAATGCGGGAAGGACGCGGCGATGCGTTCGGACAGCGGCACCACCAGCGGGCTGCTGATGCCGGACAGCAGCACGAACACGAACTTGATCACCACCCAGGTCAGCCAGATCGGCAGCAGGGTGAGCAATCCGGTCAGGAACAGGCGCTGCAGGGAGGGGCGGTGGGGTGCGGCGGATGCTTCGGGCGACATGTGCCGATTGTAGCCCCGTGGCCGATACCGCAGCAGGACGGTTGCGCGCCGCAGTGTTGCCGGATATGTAACAGTGCTTGCGCCGCGTCCGCCCACGGAAGGCGGCATGACACCAGGGAGAAACGCAATGGGCAGGACGCTGGGACGCGTGGTGGCGGGTGTGGTCGGACTGCTGCTGCTGGCAGTGGTGGTGCTGCTGGTTTCGTGGACATGGCCCCCGTCGGCGGCACAGACGCGCGCGCTGGCCGCGTTGCAGGCGCCGCACGACCTGCCCGGCAGCAACGCCTACGTCACCCTGGCGACGCTGGAGATGCAGGCCCCGCTGGCGTACAGGCAGGCGCAGGTGGATGAACACGCCCGTCTGTTCCAGGCGTGGTACGACGACAGCTACGCGCCCGGGTTCATCCGCGGCGACGCCGAAGGCGAAGCTGGCGTGCCGCCGCCGCTGCCGGTGGACGGCGCGGCGCAGGCGCCCGCCGCGGACCCGGCACTGTGCGGTTTTCGCGATGCCGCCGCCTGCCTGGAGCGGGTGCGCCGCGCGCCCGAGGCCGTGACCACCGCGCTGGCGGCGCGGGCCACGCTGCTGTCGCGCATGGATGAACTGGCGGCGCATGGGCATTACCGCTCGCCGCTGGTACAGGCGCCGCCCACCCCCTGGCCGCCGCTGGCTCCGCTGGCGGTTCCCCTGGGCGCGCATGCACTGGCCCACGTGCAGGGCGACAGTGCGCGTGCCCTGGCCGGGTTGTGCCGTGATGCCGGGAGCGGACGCATGCTGATGGCGCACGCCGACAACCTGCTGGCCACGATGGCGGGCATCGCCATGCTGCAGGCCAATGCGGAGCTGTTCGCCGCGGTGCTGGCCGAGCTCCCGGCGGACGCGCCGCTGCCACCGGGGTGCGCCACGGCGTTCGCGCCGCTGGCGGCGGACGAGGCCGCCGTCTGCAACGGCATGCGCGGGGAATTCGCCCTGCAGCAACGCTTCGCGCTGTTGATGGACCGCAAGATCGAGGCGGGCCCGCGCTCGGGCAGGCTGTTCTACAACGGTCGCAAAACCCTTGCCCGACAGGCCGAGGCGCTTGCCGGGCCCTGCCTCCCGGCTGCACGCCAGGCCGTGGCCGAGGATCGCAGGGTGCCGCTGCCGCCCCTGCCGGCCGTGGCGTGGTGGCAGCCGCAGTGCCTGACCAACGCCATCGGCTGCATCCTCAGCGACATCGCCGGCCCCGCCTACACGGGATACGTGTACCGCGAACAGGATGCCGCCGCGCGGTTGCGGCTGCTGCAGGCGGGGCTGTGGCTGCGCGGACAGGCATTGCAGGACGCTGACGCGGTGACCGCGCGCCTGCGCGCGCTGCCCGCCGGGCTGCGCAGCGCGCACCGCCCCATCAACCTGTCCGCCGATGGCACCGCGCTGGAAACGCCGGCCTATGCCAGGCAGGGGCAGGTGCTGCGGATGCCGTTGCCGGTGGCCGCCTCCAGCCGCTGAAGCGTGGCCGCCGGGCCTGCGCCGCGGGCGCGCAGCGTCTGCCGCGCGTCTCCGCGGTCACTGCCGTGGCTACCCGCGCGGTTGGCGTGCTTCCGGCTTGGGGCGTACGTAGACCTGCTTGCGGACGCGCGCGACCACCTCGCCGTGCGCGTCGAGCACGTCATTGCTGAACCAGCGCAGGTGCTTGGCGCCACCGGCGGTGGCCGCGCGCACCTGTTCGAGCGTGGCCGTGTCGAGCCGGAATTCGGTACTGACCGTGCCCTTGCCGGGCCTGATGAACTCGATCTCCCCGGCCTTGTCCCACACGTAGTAGTCGCGCCCGAGGTTGTGCAGCAGGCACAGCATCCAGAACGGGTCGGTCATGGCGAACAGGCTGCCGCCGAAATGGGTACGTACGTAGTTGACGTTCCACGGGCGCTCGCGCAGTTCCACGCGTACGTAGCGGTAATCGGCGTGGAGCTCGGTGACGTGGATGCCGGCGAACAGGAACGGCGGCCACAGATTGATGCCGAGGCGGAACGTGCTGGCTTTCATGACGGACTGGAGCGTACGCGGGACCGGGAGTCTAGCATTCGCTGCCGTATGGTGAGGCGGCTGGCGCCTCAGTCGGCCACCCGGTAGCCGTCGCGGCCGGCGGCCTTGGCCTGGTACAGCGAGGCGTCGGCGTCGCGGAACAGTTCCCCGGGCAGGCTGTCGGCGCCCGGCACGATGGTCGCCACGCCGACGGTGATGCTGATCCTGGCCTGGCGGCCCTTGCCGACCGCCACTCCCGCCTGGCGGACGCGGCCGATGAGGGTTTCGACCAGCAGGACCGCGCCCTCGCTGCTGGTGTCCGGCAACACCAGGGCGAACTCGTCGCCGCCGAAGCGCGCGGCCAGGTCGCGTGGCCGCCGCGACAGTTCGCCGATCATCCGCGCGGTCTGCTGCAGCACCAGGTCGCCGACGTGGTGGCCGAAGGTGTCGTTGTAGTGCTTGAAGTTGTCCAGGTCGATCAGGGCCAGGCTCAACGGCCGGCCGCCGCGCCGCGCCGCTTCGTATTCCTGCTGCAGCGCTTCTTCGAAACGCATGCGGTTGGCCAGCCCGGTCAGCGGGTCGCGGTTGGCCTGGCGGCGCCAGTAGCGCAGCTGCCACAGGCCCCAGGCCACCCACATCAGCAACGCGCCGCCGACCGCCGCCGCCGGTGCGAACCACAGGTTGAAGCCGCGCAGCAGCACCGTGCTGAGCAGCAGCGGGAGCACCAGCGACAGTACCGCGACCAGCCACGGCGAGAGCCGGCGCTGGGTCATGCCCAGTGCGCACAGCGCCACCAGCACGAACACCGCGGCCAGCTGCAGCGGCGGGCGCAGCGGCAGGATCACGTGCCCGCCGAGCAGCATCGAGGCGACGTTGGCCTGGTACTCGGTGCCGCTCATCCAGTACTCGCGCGAGGTCGGGGTGAGCAGGCGCGGGGCGATGCCGCTGGCGGTCATGCCGACGATCACCAGCCGGTCGCGCAGCAGGCCGGGCGGCAGCCGCCCTTCCAGCACGTCGATGTAGGACACCTGCGGGAAGCTGCCCGGCGGCCCGGCGTAGCGCAGCCGCACGTAGTTGTCGCGCCGCCACTGGTACGGCGAGAGCGTGTCCGGGGCCGGATCGGCCAGCCCGGGGATGGGGCCGTCGAGGCCGCTCAGCGCCAGGCCCAGTGCCGGCCAGTACGCCGAACCGACGCCGGCGCGCAGGTACAGGCCACGGGCGACGCCGTCGCCATCGACCTCGATGTCGGTATGCGCCAGCCCGTCGGCCACCGCGGCCAGCACCGGTACCGGCAGCAGTTCCTCGGGGACGGCCTCGTCGCTGGCCGCGGCCGCCAGCACCGGCAGCACGACGTTGCCGCCGCGCTTGATCGCCGCCGCCAGCTCCGCATCCTGGCGCGCGTCCTTGCGGTCGGGCTCGGGGAACATCAGGTCCAGCGCGACGCGCCGGGCGCCGGCTTCGCGCAGGCGCTCGAGCAGCCGCGCATGGGTGCCGCGCGGCCACGGCCACTGCCCCAGCTGCTGCAGGCTGCGCTCGTCGATGGCGACGATCGCCAGGCGCTCGTCGGGCGGGTAGTGCCAGTTGCCCACCAGGCGGTCATACACGTATTCGTCCTGCTGCCAGAGCAGGTGCGTCTGGCTGGCCCACCCGGCCAGCGCGCCCACGGCCACGGCCAGCAGCAGCCGCCACGGCCAGGGCAGCAGGAACAGTCTCACAGGGCGAGCAGCAGCAGGGCGCCGGCGCCGGCGCCGTAGCAGAGCTTGCACGGCAGCCGGATCTGCTGGGCGCTGGAGAACGGGCCCGCATAGCCGTCGTCGTCGATGTACTGCACGCGCACGTGCAGGGTGCCGCCGCGCCAAGGCTGTTTCATCACCACCTCCGGCACGCTGGTTTCGCGGTCGAGCAGCGGGGCGCTGAAGTCGCCGCGGCGGTCCACCTGCACGCGATAGCGCTGGCCGTCGGCGCCGGGCTGCCAGCGCAGGGTCAACTGGCCCCTGCCGGCCTGCGCCGGTTGCAGGCCGGAATCCGGCGGCGCGTCGCTGACCCGCAGGGGCAGGGCCTGCCCGAAGCGGCCGCTGCGTCCCTGCGCGTCCACCGAGGCGACCCGCCAGTAGTAGTCGCCGGGCGCCAGGGCAACCGGCGAACGCAGCCGGGTGGCGTCGGTGCGGCGCTCGACCAGTGGCTGGCGGAACGCCGGCTCGCGCGCGATCTGCAGCACGCTGGCGGTGGCGCCGGGCACCTGCGCCCAGGCGAAGCGCGGCTGCGCCTGGGCCAGGGTCTGGCCATGCACCGGGGCGGTGGTCAGCGGCGGCGGCAGGCCGTCGGGTACCTCGAAATCATGGGCGCTGTCGTGGCCTTCGACACCGTCGGCGGCCACCGCGCGCACCAGCAGGCGCAGCTGCCCACCGGGCAGGTCGTCGATACGGATGCTGGAATCGGTGGTGTCGCGCGCGAACAGCAGGACCTCGGGCGCATCGGCGCGCACCACCTCGACGCGGTAGCCGCGCGCCTGTGGCACCGGCTGCCAGGCCGCCAGCAGCGGCAGCGGTGCCAGCCGCAGCCGCGCGGCGTCGAGCTCCGGTGCGGGGGGCAGCGGCTGCACCGCCGCCGGCGCGTGCCCGGCCGAGGCGCTGAGGCTGGCCTGGCCGGGGGCGACCATCCGCTGGCCATGGCGGTTGCCCACCTGCACCCGGCCTTCGACCACTTCGGTGGCGGCCGGGTCGCCGTCCTGTCCGGCGCTGACCCGGAACACGGTACCGCGCACGCTGCTGGTGGCCGTGGGCGCGGTGATCATGTAGCGCGATGCCGGCCCCTGCGCCGGGGTCACCCGGCTGCCACTGCGGCCGCGCTGCAGCCGCAGGCGCGTATCCACCATGCCGGTGGCGCCATAGCTGCTGAGCTGGTCCAGGCGCAGTTCCGAGTGCTCGCGCAGCAGCAGCCGCGAATCGTCGGCGAACGCCAGGGTGATGCTGGCGTCGGCACCGGTGCGGATGTGGCTGCCGATGGGCAGGCGCATGCCCTCGCGCGCTGCCGCGGACGGCTGGCCATCGGTGCCGACATCGACCTGGCCGCGCACCGCCACGACGCGCGCCGGCGCGGGCTCCACCCGCAGCCAGGCGATGGGAAACCGCAGCACCTGGCCCGGTGGCAGGCGGTAGGGGTTGGCCACCGCGTTGTGGTTCCGCAGCTCTTCCCAGGACACGGTGGGCTTGAGATAGCGCGTGCCCAGGTCCCACAGGGTGTCGCCGGGGCGCACGCGATAGTTCCAGTCCTGGGCGCTGGCCGCGGCCGAGCACGACAGCGGCAGCGTCGCCAGCGCGATCTGCAGCAGCACGGTCAGGCGCAGCCCACCCCGGTTGAACGACATCATCGGCAATAGGTCCTTGCGTCGCGGGAACCGGCGCCCGGCATTGCTCGCGCCTCCCTCCCCATGTGGCACGGCGGTGTCGCCGTACGTCATCACCACGATGAACAGCGCATTATCCGGCAGGCCGCGCTTCACCTGCCTGAACGTGCAATGACACTCAGAACAGGAGCGAGGACATCCGCCGCCGGTAACGGCCGACGAGGTCGTCGTCCTCGACGACGCGGAACGCATCGATCAACGCCTTGCGCGGCAGGCCGTCGCGGTAGCCGCGGTCGATCCGCAGCATTTCCAGGAACTGCTCCAGCGCCGCTTCCTCGCTGCCGCCCAGCAGCTGGCGGATGCCGAGCAGGTAGCGCGCCTGCAGGTCGTTGCCGTCGGCCTGCACCCGCGCGGCCAGGGCGTCGGCCGGCGGCGCGTCGGCGGCCGCGGCGTGGAAGTCCAGGCGTGCGCGGGCGCGGATGGTGCGGTCGTCGGTGGCCAGGTTGGCGGGCAGGGCGTCGAGCAGCTGCCCGGCCTCGGCGACCTCGCCGGTGCGGATCAGCGCCAGCGCCAGGTCGAGCTTCAGTTCGGCCTTGTCCGGCTCGGCGGCAATGGCCTGGCGCAGCGCGGCGACCTGCGACAGCGGATCCAGCGGCGCCGGCTCGGCCTCCAGCTCGGCCGGCGCCTCGGCCGGGGTGATGCCGTGCTGGGACAGGAACTCGCGCAGCTGGCCTTCCGGCAGCGCGCCGGGGAAACCGTCCACGATCTGCCCGTCCTTGACCAGGAACACGGTGGGCACCGAACGGATCTGGAACGCCGCGGCGATCTGCTGCTCCTTGTCCACGTCGACCTTGGCCAGTTCGAACGCGCCGTGGTACTCGCCGGCCAGCTTCTCCAGGATCGGCCCCAGCGTCTTGCACGGCCCGCACCAGGTCGCCCAGAAATCCACCAGCACCGGCGTCTGCAGCGATTTCTGCAGGACGTCGGTTTCGAAGGTCTCGGTCGTGGCGTCGAAAACGTGGGGCAGGTCGGACATCGCGGGACTCGCAGTGGGAGGTTTCGTCGGAGATGGTGGCAGAGCGCGTGGATGCAAGTCGATGTAAAAGATATTTGACATGGCGGCGGGCGGATGCCAACGTCGCATCGCATCGCATCGCATCGCATCGCGCCGGTGCTGCCAAGGGGGTGGCGCGCGCGGGAGAGAAGAGGAGAGTCCATGGAACGCACCGGCACGCGCGTGGCGATCAACCGGCAACAGAAGCTGGCCTGGCTGCTGCTGGCCAGCGCCGGCCTGGCCTCGGTCCTGTTGGGGCGCTGGCTGCTCCTTGGCGGCGCGGGCGCAAGGGCGGATGTGCTGGGCCCCGCCTGGTGGCTGTTCCTGGTCGGCGCGTTCCTGTTCCTGCGCCGCGACGGCAGCGTCGTGGCCGACGAGCGCGACCGGGCGATCCAGGCGCAGGGCGCGCGTGCCGGCTACGCCGCGCTGGCGTTGATGCTGATGGTGGCTTCGGTGCTGGCCGAGGAGCATGCGGATTTCGTCGCGGCGCGCGGCGGTGCCTGGCTGGGGAGCTTCCTGGCATGGCTGGTCGGCCTCTCGCTCAGCGTGCACGCCGCGGTCATGCTCTGGCATTACCGGTACGGCTGCCGGTGAGCGGCACGCCGGTCGGCAACGACATCCGCCGGCTGCGGGGCGAGCACGGCGAGATGACCCAGCAGGCACTGGCGGACGCCTGCGGCGTGACCCGGCAGACCATCATCGCGCTCGAGGCCGGACGCTATGCGCCGTCGCTGGAACTGGCGTTCCGCATCGCCCGCGCGTTCGGCGCCGGCGTCGAGGATGTCTTCCACTGGCGCGGCTGAGCCGGCAGGCGGTGGCGTGCGCGCCAGCGGCGCAGCCTTCACAATCGCCGGCATCGGCTGGCGCGCTCCTGCGCCGACAAGCACGGGGTCGACATGGCGATGGTGGTGTGGAGAACATGGGTGCGCTGGGCCGGGCCGGCGTCGGTGGTGATATGGCTGGTGGCGCTGGCGGTGTTCGGCGCGCGGCTGCCGTTCTACGACCAGATGCGCCACCCGGTTTCGCTGCTGGGCGCCACCGGCGTTCCCGGCGCGGGCTCGTTCAATGCGCTGGGCTTCGTGCTGCCGGGGCTGTTGGCGGCGCTGGCCGCGCTCGGCCTGGTGCTGCGCATGCCGGCCACGGCCTCGCGGCCGCTGCGGGTGGCCGGGCAGATGCTGCTGCTGGCCGGGCTGGCCTTCGCCGCCATGGGCGTGTTCCCGCTGGACGCGCAGGACATCGAGAACCGCGCCAGCCAGGCTCACGCCAGCGTCTGGCTGCTGTGGCTGGTGGCGTTCTGCGCCGGCGCGGCGATGCTGCGCGTGGGCGCCGCGCGCGATGCGGCATGGCGCCCGGTGGCCACCCTGGCGGTGGCCTGCGCGGTGTGGATGCTGTGCAGCGCGTTCGTGTTCGGCAGCGTCATGCCGGTGGCGATGGCGCAGCGGCTGGCCTTCCTTGGCTGGGCGCTGTGGCTGGCGCTGCTGGCGCGGCTGGCGCCGTGCTGAGCCGGGCGGCGCGCGCTCCCTGCGGCGGAGTGCGCGCGGCCATTACTGCTTGTAGATCACCCCGTCCTTCATCACGAAGCGCACGTCCAGCACCGCGTTGATGTCCTGCAGCGGGTCGCCGGCCAGGGCGATCACGTCGGCGCGCTTGCCGGCTTCCAGCACGCCCTGGTCGTCCACGCCCAGCACCTGCGCGGCGTGCACGGTGGCGGCCTGCAGCGCGTACGCGGCGGGGATGCCGGCTTCGACCATGTAGACGAACTCGCGCGCGTTGTCGCCGTGCGGGCCCACGCCCTGGTCGGTGCCGAAGGCGATCCTGACCCCGTTGCGGTAGGCCCTGGCCGCGGTCTGGCTGATCAGCGCGCCGATGCGCGCGGCCTTGGGCCGCACCACCTCGGGGAAGTAACCGTCGATGGCCGCCTTCTCGGTGACGAAGCGCCCGGCGTAGAAGGTGGGCACGTACCAGGTGCCGTGCTGCTTCATCAGCCGCATGACCTCATCGTCCATGTAGGTGCCGTGCTCGATGCTGGTGACCCCGCCCAGCACCGCGCGCTTCATGCCCTCGGTGCCGTGGGCATGGGCGGCCACGCGGAAGCCGTAGTCGCGCGCGGTATCGACGATGGCCTTGACCTCGTCCACGGTGAACTGCGGCGCGTCGCCGGAGCGCGCGTAGCTGAGCACGCCGCCGGTGGCGGTGATCTTGATCACGTCGCTGCCGTCCTTGTAGCGCTGGCGCACCGCCTGGCGCGCCTCGTCCACCGAGTTGATCACGCCCTCGGTGGGGCCGGGGGCGCCGATCAGGTGCGCAAGCTGGTCGTTCCAGCCGTTGGTCGGGTCGGCATGGCCGCCGGTGGTGGCGATGGACTTGCCGGCGGCGAAGATCCGCGGCCCCTTCACCAGCCCCTGGTTGATCGCGTCGCGCAGGTGCGGGCCGACCTCGCCGCCGAGGTCGCGCACGCTGGTGAAGCCGGCCATCAGGGTCTTTTCGGCGTAGCCGACCGCGCGGAAGGCGTAGTCCACCGGATCCAGGCGGAAGCCTTCGGAGTAGCTCTGCGGGCTGGACTGGCTGCCCAGGTGCACGTGCAGGTCGGTCCAGCCGGGCAGGCACACCTTGTCGCGCAGATCGACCGCGCGCGCACCGCCGGTTGCCGCATCGGCGCCGGCCAGCACCTGCTGGATGCGACCGTCGTCCACCAGCAGCGTGTGCGGCCCCTTGAGCTGGCCGCTGCGGGCGTCGAACAGGCGACCGCACTGCACGGCGACGGGTTCGGCCCAGGCCGGGGCGCAGGCCAGCAGCAGGACGGTGGCGAGGTGGCGGCGGATCGGCATCGGTCTCATTCCCCAGGGATGGAGCCGGCAGCATAGCGGGCCGGCGCGGGAAACCGGCCGGGCGCCCGGGGCGCTCGTGGCCGCCGCCGGGCGAAATCGCGCAAGCGATTGATATTGCAGGAAACGGGTTTTTCCCGGGGGCGGCGGGGTGGGCCGGATTGGAGCCCTCTGGTGCACTGCGGTACGCTGTCCCGCTTTGCCGCAGCCCCAACGCTTTCATGTCCAGCGTCGAAACCCACATCTACGATCCCCAGCAGGTCGAAACCGCTGCCCAGAAGTACTGGGAAACCACCCGTGCCTTCGAGGTCGACGAAACCTCGGACAAGCCCAAGTACTACTGCCTGTCGATGCTGCCGTATCCGTCCGGCGCGCTGCACATGGGCCACGTGCGCAACTACACCATCGGCGACGTCATCAGCCGCTACAAGCGCATGACCGGGCACAACGTGCTGCAGCCGATGGGGTGGGACGCGTTCGGCCTGCCGGCCGAGAACGCGGCGATCAAGAACAACACCGCGCCGGCCAAGTGGACCTACGCCAACATCGACCACATGCGCGGCCAGCTCAAGTCGCTGGGCTACGCCATCGACTGGTCGCGCGAGTTCGCCACCTGCACGCCGGACTACTACGTGCACGAGCAGCGCATGTTCACCCGGCTGATGCGCAAGGGCCTGGCCTACCGCCGCAACGCGGTGGTGAACTGGGACCCGGTGGACCAGACCGTGCTGGCCAACGAGCAGGTCATCGATGGCCGCGGCTGGCGCTCGGGCGCGCTGGTGGAAAAGCGCGAGATCCCGCAGTGGTTCCTGCGCATCACCGACTACGCCCAGGAGCTGCTGGACGGCCTGGACGAGCTGGACGGCTGGCCGGAATCGGTCAAGACCATGCAGCGCAACTGGATCGGCCGTTCCGAAGGCCTGGAGATCCAGTTCGACGTGCGTGACGTGGACGGCAGCGTGCTGGACCCGCTGCGCGTGTTCACCACCCGCCCTGACACGGTGATGGGCGTGAGCTTCGTGTCCATCGCCGGCGAACACCCGCTGGCGGTGCATGCGGCGAAGAACAACCCGGCACTGGCCGCGCTGCTGGCCGAGCTGAAGCAGGGCGGCGTCTCCGAGGCCGAGCTGGAAACCCAGGAAAAGCGCGGCATGGACACCGGCCTGAAGGCGGTGCACCCGGTCAGCGGCGAGCAGGTGCCGATCTGGGTCGCCAACTTCGTGCTGATGGGCTACGGCACCGGCGCGGTGATGGCCGTTCCCGGCCACGACCAGCGCGATTTCGAGTTCGCCAGCAAGTACGGCCTGCCGAAGAAGCAGGTCATCGCGCTGAAGCACCCGAAGAACGACGACGAGCGCAGCTACGACCCGGACCGCTGGCAGGACTGGTACGGCGACAAGACCCGCGAGACCGAGCTGGTCAACTCGGCCGAGTTCGACGGGCTGGATTTCCAGGGCGCCTTCGAGGCGCTGGCCGAGCGCTTCGAGCGCAAGGCCCAGGGCCAGCGCCGGGTCAACTACCGCCTGCGCGACTGGGGCGTGAGCCGCCAGCGCTACTGGGGCTGCCCGATCCCGGTGATCTACTGCGACAAGTGCGGCGCGGTACCGGTGCCGGAAGACCAGCTGCCGGTGGTGCTGCCCGAGGACGTGCAGTTCACCGGCACCGGCTCGCCGATCAAGGCCGACCCGGAATGGCGCCGGACCACCTGCCCGGAATGCGGCGGCGCGGCCGAACGCGAGACCGACACCTTCGACACCTTCATGGAGTCGAGCTGGTACTACGCCCGCTACACCTCGCCGGGTGCGCGCGAGGCGGTGGACAAGCGCGGCAACTACTGGCTGCCGGTCGACCAGTACATCGGCGGCATCGAGCACGCGATCCTGCACCTGATGTACTTCCGCTTCTTCCACAAGCTGCTGCGCGACGCGCGCATGGTCGACAGCAACGAGCCGGCGCGCAACCTGCTGTGCCAGGGCATGGTGATCGCCGAGACCTTCTACCGGCTCAACGCCGATGGCTCCAGGGACTGGTTCAACCCGGCCGATGTGGACGTGGTGCGCGACGAGCGCGGCCGCATCACCGGCGCCACCCTGCGCAGCGACGGCCAGCCGGTGGTGATCGGCGGCACCGAGAAGATGTCCAAGTCCAAGAACAACGGCGTCGATCCGCAGGCGATGGTGGCCAAGTACGGCGCCGACACCGTGCGCCTGTTCTCGATGTTCGCGGCCCCGCCGGAACAGTCGCTGGAATGGAACGAGGCCGGCGTGGACGGCATGGCGCGCTTCCTGCGCCGGCTGTGGACCATGGTGCACCGGCATGCCGCCGATGGCAGCGCGCCGGCGCTGGATGTCGCCGCGCTGGACGCCGGGCAGAAGGCCCTGCGCCGCAAGACCCACGAGACCATCGGCAAGGTCGGCGACGACTACGGCCGCCGCCATGCCTTCAACACCGCCATCGCCGCGGTGATGGAGCTGCTCAACGTGCTGGCCAAGTTCGACGACGCCAGCGACCAGGGCCGGGCGGTGCGCCAGGAGGCCCTGCAGGCGGCGGTGCTGCTGCTCAACCCGATCACCCCGCATGCCTGCCATGCGATGTGGCAGGCGCTGGGCCATGGCGAGACCCTGCTGGAAGACCAGCCGTTCCCGCAGGTCGATGCCGGCGCGCTGGTCAAGGATGCGCTGACCCTGGCGGTGCAGGTCAACGGCAAGCTGCGCGGCACCATCGAGGTGGCCGCCGACGCCAGCCGCGAGCTGATCGAGGCCGCCGCCAGGGAAGAGCCGAACGCGGCCAAGTTCCTGGAAGGCCTGGCCGTGCGCAAGGTCATCATCGTGCCGGGCAAGATCGTCAACATCGTGGCGGGTTGATCCGCCTGCGGCGCGCCCCGATGGTTCGCCATCCGGGCGCGCGGCGGCGCGTTTGTCATTCGCTGCGGCTTGTGGTCTGTCGCGGCGCCCCCCATCCGCGCTTGCGCGCGGATCGCCCCCCAACCTGGGGGCTGGGGCTTGGCAACCGGCTTTTTCGCGAATGCTTTCCTACCAGGAGCGTGTGAGCGCCGGCTCCGGCTTCGTGTTGCCCCGGCACGCCCGGAGTGCGTTTGCGAACAGTGGATCAGCGATCCCGGTTTCATCCCCGCTCACACCCGATGGGCGATGATGCGGGCCGTTTTCTGTTGCCGCTCCCGGCCGGCTCCGCCAGACTGTGCCCATGACCCGATACCTGACCGCCCTCGTCCTTGCCGTGAGCCTGACCGGTTGCGGCTTCCACCTGCGCAACAGGCTCACCCTGCCGGAGGACACCCCGGCGGTGAAGGTCGAATCGAACGTGCGCTACAGCGAACTGGTCAAGCTGCTCGAGCGCGGGCTGCACGCCTCCGGTGCGGTCGTGGTCGGCGAAGACGCGCCCGGCAAGGGCGCGGCCCGGCTGCAGATCCGCTCCGAGCGCTGGGGCGACCTGCCCATCGCCATCGACGCCCAGGGCCGTACCCAGGAATACAGCATGCGCTACGCGGTGGTGTTCGTGTTCCAGCACCCCGACGGCAGCGTGCTGGTGCCCGAGCAGGTGATCGAACTGTCGCGCGACTATGTGTCCGAGCCGACCGACGCCACCGGCACCACCACCGAGCGCGAGATCCTCGCCGACGAACTGCGCCGTGAGATGTCCGCCTCGATCCTGCGGCGCATCGACAGCGTGGTGCGCGCGCAGATGGAGAAGCAACGCAGCGCCGCTCCGGCCACCGGCAAGGACGGCTGAGCGATGCCGACGATGGCGGCTCCCGCGCGCGGGCGCTGAGCGATGGAACTGCGTCCCGAGCAGCTCGCCACCCAGGCCGGCACGCAGCCGCTGGCGCCGGTCTACCTGATCGCCGGGCCGGAACTGCTGCGCGTGCTGGAAGCGGCCGACGCGGTGCGCGCGCGGGCGCGCGCCGAAGGCATCGGCGAGCGCGAGGTGTTCGATGCCGACGGCCGTGACTTCGACTGGGGCCAGCTGGCATCCAGCTTCAACGCGCCCAGCCTGTTCAGTGCGCGCCGGCTGGTGGAGCTGCGCCTGCCCAGCGGCAAGCCGGGCAAGGAGGGCGCTGAGGTCATCAGCGAATTCTGCGCGCAGCCGCCGGCCGACGTGGTGCTGCTGATCACCGCCGGCGAGTGGAGCAAGTCGCACCAGGGCAAGTGGGCCGACGCGGTGGCGCGGGCCGGCGTGCTGTCGGTGGCGTGGGCGATCAAGCCGCATGAACTGGGCGACTGGATCGAGCGCCGCCTGCGTGCCCGCGGGTTGCGCGCCGAGCCGGCGGCGGTGCAGCGCCTGAGCGAACGCGTGGAGGGCAACCTGCTGGCGGCCGCGCAGGAAATCGACAAACTGGCGCTGCTGGCCGAAGGCCAGACGCTGGACGTGGCGAAGATGGAGTCGCTGGTCGCCGACGCCGCGCGCTACGACGTGTTCCGGCTGGTCGAGGCAGCATTCTCCGGGCAGCCTCAGGCGGTGCTGCGCATGCTCGCCGGGCTGCGCGCCGAGGGCGAGGCGGTGGCCGCGCTCACCCCGATCCTGATCCGCGAGCTGCTGCTCACGGCCGGGCTGGCGCGGGTCCAGGCCGCCGGCGGCAACCTGGCCGGCGAAATGAAGGCGCGCGGCATCTGGG
This sequence comes from Stenotrophomonas acidaminiphila, assembly GCA_002951995.1. Lineage (NCBI taxonomy): Bacteria > Pseudomonadati > Pseudomonadota > Gammaproteobacteria > Lysobacterales > Lysobacteraceae > Stenotrophomonas > Stenotrophomonas acidaminiphila. The sequence continues at coordinate 2,308,268 of CP019797.1, read as the reverse complement.
AGTCGCGGCAGGCGCCGTTCAAGCGCGCGCTGCAGCGGCACCCGGCGGCGCAGCGCTGGGAGCGGTTCGTGGCCGAGGCCGGACAGGTCGACCGCATGGCCAAGGGGCGCGCCGAGGGTGATCCGTGGCTGGCGCTGGAACGCCTGCTGCTGGCGGTAGCCGAGGCGCAGGCGGTGCGCCTGCTGGCCCGCGGGACGCGCTGACCGTGATGGCCATGCCGGGACCAGGCCCGGACCGGTCCGGTGACGGCCTGCTGCTGCTCTACGGTGGCACCTTCGACCCGGTGCACAACGGCCACCTGGCCATTGCCCGCCGCGCCCGTGACGAACTGCAGGCCCCGGTGCGGCTGATGCCGGCCGCCGATCCACCGCACCGGCCGCCGCCCGGTGCCGATGCCGCCCAGCGCATGCGCATGCTGGAACTGGCGGTTGCCGGCGAGGACGCCCTGTGCGTCGACACCCGAGAACTGCGTCGCGCCGCGCGCCAGCCCGGGGTACCGTCGTGGACCGTGGACACCCTGCGGGAACTGCGCGCCGAAACCGGCGCCACGGCTCCGGTCGCCCTGCTGATGGGCGCGGACAGCCTGCTGGGCCTGCCGACCTGGCATGAATGGGAGCACCTGCTGGAACTGGCGCATATCGTCGTCGCCGAGCGTCCCGGCAATGCGCTGGACGGGCAGCTGCCCGCCATGCTGGCCGCGCGCCTGCGCGACGCCTGGGCGGACGATGTCGCATCGCTGCGCGCACGGCCGGCCGGGCGGGTGTGGCGCCTGCGCCAGCCGCTGCAGGCCGAATCGGCCACCGCCGTGCGCGGCCTGATCGCCGCCGGCGGCGCCTGGCGCGGGCTGGTGCCGCCCGCCGTCGCCGCCTACATCGCCGCCCACCGCCTGTATGGATGCGCCACGGCGTGAATGCCGGGCCGGTCCGGGTTCTCTATAATCGCCGCTTCAATTCATCGAGTTCTGCCGCTTTGACCACCGAAGCCCAAGTCATCAAGACCCAGTTGCCCAATCCGCCGCCGTCCGTTCCCGCCCTGCTGGCCTCCGTGCACGCGGCGCTGGAGGAGCTCAAGGCCAAGGACGCCGTGGAGATCGACGTCCGCGGCAAGTCCAGCGTGGCGGATTACCTGGTCATCGCTTCGGGCACGTCGACGCGCCACGTCAAGTCCATCGGTGACGAAGTGGTGCGCTTCGCCAAGGACCTCGGGGTGATGCCGCTGGGCGTTGAGGGCGAGCGCGAGGCCGAGTGGGTGCTGGTGGACCTGGGCGACGTGATCGTGCACGTGATGCTGCCGCGCGTGCGCGAGTTCTACGCGCTCGAGCGCCTGTGGACGGTGGGCGACCAGCCGCCGTCGGCGGCCGACGACGAGCAGCAGGCCGGCTGACCTGCCCGGCCACATGCCACGCGACGGCGCCGCAGGGCGCCGTCTTCGTTTCGACGCCGTGCCGGGAGCCGCGCCATGAAAGCCAGACTGATCGCCACCGGGGAACGCGCGCCATCGTGGGTGGCGCAGGGATTCGCCGAGTACCAGAAGCGCCTGTCGCACTGGTTGCCGCTGGAGCTGGTGGAGATCGAGCCGGGCCTGCGTGGCAAGGGGCGCGACCCCAGGCGCGCGATCGAGGACGAAGGCCGGCGGGTGCTGGCGGCGCTGCCGAAGAATCCGTACGTGGTGGCGCTGGACGTGCCCGGGCGCCAGCTCAGTTCCGAGCAGCTCGCGCAGCGGCTGGAGCACTGGCGCGCACAGGGGCGCGACCTGGCGTTCCTGATCGGTGGCCCGGAAGGGCATTCACCGGAGGTGTCGGCGAGCGCCGACGAGAAATGGTCGATCGGGCCGCTGACCCTGCCGCACATGCTGGTGCGGCTGGTGGTGGCCGAGCAGTTGTACCGCGCCGCGGCGATGCTCGCCAATCACCCCTACCATCGCGCCTGACATGCGTATAGAATGCGCGTCCCCGCCCGAATAGCTCAGCCGGTTAGAGCACTTGACTGTTAATCAGGGGGTCGTTGGTTCGAGTCCAACTTCGGGCGCCAGATTCGAAGGCCTGCATCGCAAGATGCAGGCCTTTTTCGTTGCGCGCGCGCTGCCGGCCGGAAATGCACAGGCCCGGGCATGCCCGGGCCTGTGCAGCCGGCGATCCGTGGCCGATCAGTTGAACGTGTACTTCGCGCCCAGGGTGTAGTAACGGCCGATGGCGCCGCTGTAGTGCAGCGGGTTGTAGTTGACCGCGCCATAGGTCAGCGGATCGAGCGGGGCGATGCGGTCGGTCAGGTTCTGCACCGAGCCGAACACCTCGAACGCATCGGTGACGCGCCAGCGCCCGGACAGGTCGATGCTGTAGAACGACGGCAGCTTGCAGCCGTCCGGGGCATCGCTGCCGTCGGTGAAGTGGTTGGCGCAGCTGTCGCCCTTGAACGCGACGTTGTCGAGGCTGCCGATGTAGTTGGCGATGGCGCTGACGCTGAAGCGGTCCATGTCCCAGGTCAGGCCGAGGTTGAGGCGGTCCTTGGGCGTGCCGATGCAGTTGGTCACGTCGCAGTTGCCATGGGTGCCGGCGTACTCGTACACCGCGCCGGCGCCATCGTCGCGCTTGAACGAGTTGATCCGGGTCCACTGCAGGTCCGCCACCAGCTTGCCGTAGTCGCCCAGCGGCACGCGCTGGCGGATGTCGAAGTCGAAACCACGCACCGTGGTCTGCGCCGAGTTGATGTAGTCCACGCTCACCGCCAGCAGGCTGCCGCTGTTGGGGATGCCCGGCAGGTCGTTGTCCGAGCGCACGCCGCGGCCGGCGGCCAGGGCCTGGTCGGTATCGCCCTGGTTGATCTCGTTGGTGCGCTTGATCTGCCAGGCGTCGAAGGTCAGCGTGGTGGTCGAGGTCGGGTCCAGCACCAGGCCGGCGGTGTAGCTCTTGGACTTCTCCGGCTTCAGGTTGGGGTTGGCCGAGGTGATGATCGCCAGGTTGACCGCGCAGTCCGCCGCGGTGGCGCCGGGCGCCGGGGTGCCGCCGGGGCAGCGCACCGGGTCGCGCGCGGTGCTGAACGCCGCCAGCCCGCCATCGCCGGCTTCGGCCGCGCCCGGGGCGCGGAAGCCCTCGGCGTAGGTGGCGCGCAGCGCGATCCATTCGGCCGGGGTCCACTTCACGCCCAGCTTGGGCGTGCTCGCGGTGTCGCCGCCCTGGTACTTGTCCACGCGGAAGGCGCCGGACAGTTCCAGCGACGGCAGCACCGGCGCCACCATTTCCACGTAGCCGACGGTTACTTTCTGGGTGCCCTTGTAGGCCGAATAACCCAGGCCGATGATGTCGCCGATATCGGTGTAGGTCTGCGGATCGAGCTGCGCCTTCTGCCGCCGGTACTCGGCGCCGAAGGCCAGCCCCAACGGGCCGCCGCGCAGCTCGGTGAGGGTGCGCGACGCCTTGAAGTCGATCATGTCCAGGCTGGTGTTGGCGTTGGCATGGATCGTGGGCGAAATGTAGTCGTACAGGGCCTGCGAGTTGAGCCCGGCGTTGGCCCCCAGGCGCCACCAGCCGACCGGGCTGTTCGGGTCGGACAGCGCGGTGCGCACGTGGCTGTAGCGCAGGAAGCCGGTGCGCTCGTTGACCAGCTGCGTGGCCGAGTGCAGGTAGGCGGTGTCGATGTCCCAGTCGCCCACGGTGCCCTTCATGCCGACCAGGAAGCGGGTGAACTCATTGGTGTTGCGGGTCACGCGCGGGCCCACGTCGAAGGCGGCGTAGCGCAGCCGCGCGTTGGCGCCCAGCGGGTTGTCCGGGTGCCCGGCACCGAGCACGGTGGCGCCGGCGCCGCTGCTGGCGTTGACCGGCCCGCCTGGATAGCCCCACGAGCCGGAGACGCCGCTGGGCGTGTTGTAGAACTCGGTTTTCTTCTTCGAGTAGCCGAACTCGCCGTACAGCTCGAAGTTGTCCGACAGCGCGAACGTGCCGCGCGCGAACAGGTTGCCGAACTCCTCGCTCGGGCTCAGGCTGCGGAAGTCCTGGGTTTCCCACAGGCAGCCGCCACCGGGGTCGGCCGGGGTGATGCTGGAGAATTGCGCGCAGCCCGGCAGCGACTGGTACAGCCCGGTCAACGGATCGCGGATGCTGCCCGCCGGGGAATTGCCGGCCACGGTGCCGCCGGCGGTGATGGCGCCGTTGAGCGGGAAGTTCTGGCCGCCGGCGACGCGGTCGTAGCCGTAGGGGCTGAGGTCGCCGTTGCCGATCCACTTGCGGTTGCGGCGGTCGGAGATGCGGATGCCGTCGGTCTTGCTGACGTCGAGGCTGATGAAGGCGTTGAAGCCGTCCTCGGCGAGGCTGCCGATGCCCGCGGTCAGCGAACCGCGGCGGGCATTGCCGTCGCTGTCGCCGGACATGCCATAGGACGCCTTGGCGATGGCGCCGGTGAAGTCGTTGCGCAGGATGATGTTGACCACGCCGGCGATGGCATCCGAGCCATAGATGGCCGAGGCGCCGTCCTTCAGCACCTCCACCCGCTCGACCGCGTCCATCGGGATCACGCTGAGGTCGGTGAACACCTTCTGGCCATCGTCGGCCAGGCCGTAGGGCGCCATGCGGCGGCCATTGAGCAGCACCAGGGTCGATGCCGCGCCGAGGCCGCGCAGCGAGATGCCGGAGCCGCCGCCGGCGAAGCCGGTGCCGAAGCTCTTGGGGATGGAGCCGGCGCCGTCGCTGGTCAGGGTCTGCAGGTACTCGCCGATGGTGGCCTTGCCGGTGCGGTCGATCTCCTGGCGGGTGATCACCTGCACCGGCGAAGCGGTCTCGGTGGTGACCCGCGGGATGTTGGAACCGGTGACGGTGATGCGGTCGAGGTTGGTGGGCTTGTCATCCGCAGCGCTCTGCGCGAGTGCGGCCGGGGCGGCGATGGCCAGCGTGGCCGGGACCAGCAGCAGGCGCGCGAGGCTGGTGGCAATGCCGGCGCAGAGACGGTTCGGGCGGCAGGCGGGCTGCCGATGGGTCGGATGTTTCACAGTCTTCTCTCCAAGGGAACTGCGGCAGGCGACCGCCGGACCGGCGGCCAGGGACATCGACGGCCGCGAATCTATGTTTTCCCCAGGTGAGGTGATCGTGAAAAATGGATTAATACGCGCGCCTTCACGCCGGTGCCCGCCGGGAAGCGCGGCGGGGCGCTTCCCGGCGGTCCGGGGACGGGCTCAATTCAGCTTGAAATCCACCGGCACCAGGCCATAGGCCTGCACCGGCCGGCCGTTGTCGATGGCCGGCTGGAACTTCCACTGCCGCAGTACCTGGGTGCGCGCGGCGTTGTCCAGGCTGCGGTTGCCGCTGCTGCGCTCCACCCGCACTTCCAGCGGCGAGCCGTCGACGTCGACCAGCACGCGCAGGGTCACCGTGCCCTGCGCGCCGACGCGCAGCGCGTCACGCGGGTAGGTCGGGGCCGGCGCATGCAGGTAGCGCAGCTGCACGCCCGCCAGTGGCGCTGGCGGGGCGACCGAATCGGCCACCGCGGCAGTATCGGTCGGCGCGACGGCCGCGGCCGGTGGCGCGATGACCGCCTCGGTGGCGAACACCGGCATCGGCGCGTCCTCCACCGGGGCCGGCAGGGCGTGGCGGGTCGGCGGCGGGGTGTGGCTGACCACCGGGACTTCCGTCGGCGGTGGCACTGGCACCACCGGGACGATTTCCGGCAATTGCCAGCGTGGCTCCTGGCGGACGGCGTCGTTGCGGATGGGGGCCTGCGACAGCGGAATCAGCAGCAGTCCCGCCGCCAGCGCATGCAGCGCGATGGCCGTGCTGTAGGCGAGGATGCGGGAGGTGTCGAAACGGATCGGGGAAGTGCCGGAATGCGTGCGGACCATGTACCACCTCCATGCAGGGGCGTGTGCCGGATACAACGCTCGGTGGCGCGGGACGGGGTTGCATCGACCCGGCCCGCGCAGCCCCAGTGCGCCCGCAAATCCGCGATCCGGCAAGCGGGGGCGGGTTTTCCGGTCAGCCAGCAGACAGCAAAACGGCGCCCGCAGGCGCCGTTTTCCGCAAGGCCGGGTGCCCCTGGGGTTCAGCGGCCCAGTTCGAACACCACGTCCAGGTTGACCGACAGCGTGGTCTCGCCCGGGGCCACCGCGGTATCCATTTCGGCCTTGCCGGCACGCGCCATCGCCATCATCGGCATCGGCGGGCGGAAGCCGCCACTGCTGCCTTCGGAGATGCTGACGATGCGGCGCACGCGCAGGCCCAGCGACTTGGCGTAGGTCTCGGCGCGGGCCTGGGCCTTCTTCAGCGCGGCCAGGCGGGCCTCGTCATAGACCGGCTCGGGCTGGTCGATCTCGAAGCTGGGGCCGTTGATCTGGTTGGCGCCCTGCGCGGCCAGGCTGTCGAGCACCTTGCCCAGCCTGGTGATGTCGCGCACTTTCAGGCTGACGGTGTTGCTGGCCTGGTAGCCGGTGATCTTCGGCGCCTCGTCGTCGGCGTAGCGGTACTGCGGGTTGAGGTTGACGCCGCTGGTCTGGATGTCGCGCTCGGCGATGCCGGCGGCCCTGATCGCGGCCATCACCTTGTCCATCTGCACCGCGTTCTCGCGCATGGCGGTATTGCCGTCGGCGGCCTGGGTGACCACGCCGGCCGACAGCGTGGCCACGTCGGGGACGCGCCGGGCTTCGGCCTGGGCGGAGATGTTCAGCAGGGTCGCGTCGCTGGCCACGACGGCCGGGGCGTTCTGGGCGTGGGCGGTCATCGGGGCTCCCGAAGCGAAAGACAGGGCGAGCAGCAGCGGGGCGAGGGTGGAATGGCGCATGTGGATCCTCCTTGGACGGATGCGAGGGTGGTGCGGTGGCGATGAACGGGCGGTGAGGCCACGCGGGGTCGGGGCCGCGGCGGGGGAGTTGCCGGTCGTTCAGGGGGCGACCGTCCCAGCGTAGGCGCTAACGCCCCGCCATGGCGAGCATGGTCATGCGCCGCCGATGACAGGCGCGGCCGCAACGGGCGCAGGTTATGCTTCGCCGATGCTCTATCTTGCTTCCCGCTCCCCCGTCGCAACGAACTGCTCGCGCGGCTGGACATCCCGTTCCGCGCGCTCGACCTGGAGGTCCCGGAATGCCGGGGCGCCGACGAATCGCCGCTGGCCTATGTGCGCCGGGTCGCCCTGGACAAGGCGCGCGCCGGGCTGGCGCAGGTCGTCGGCGACCCGCAGCCGGTGGTACTCGGTTCCGACACCGAAGTGGTGCTGGGCGACCGCGTCTACGGCAAGCCCGTCGATGCCGCCGACGCCGCGGCGATGCTGCGCTCGCTGGCCGGGCGCACCCACCGGGTGATCACCGCGGTGGCCCTGGCGGCGCCCGCCCGCGAGGCACAAGTGGTGGTCGAATCGGAGGTGACGTTCGCGGCGATGGCCGAGGACGAGATCGCCGCCTATGTCGCCAGTGGCGAGCCGATGGGCAAGGCCGGCGCTTATGCCATACAGGGGGGCGCCGAACGCTGGATCAGCCGGCTGGCGGGGAGCTATTCGGGCGTGATGGGGCTGCCGCTGCAGCAGACCGCCGCGCTGCTGCGCGGGTTTGGCGTGACCGGGAAGGATTGAACCGATGTCCGAGGAAATACTGGTGAACGTCACCCCGCGCGAGACCCGGGTGGCGGTGATCGAGAATGGCATGCTGCAGGAGCTGCACATCGAGCGTGGCTGGCGCCGCGGCGTGGTCGGCAACATCTACAAGGGCCGGGTGCAGCGGGTGATGCCGGGCATGCAGGCGGCATTCGTCGAGGTCGGGCTGGAGCGCGCCGCGTTCCTGCATGCCAACGACGTGGTTCGGCCGGCACCGGTGGCCGCCGACACCGAGGAAACCGCGCCCAGTCTGCCGCTGCCGTCCTCGGTGCCGATCGTCGAGCTGCTGCGCGACGGCCAGGACGTGGTGGTGCAGGTGGTCAAGGACCCGATCGGCAGCAAGGGCGCGCGCCTGACCACCCAGGTCAGCATTCCCTCGCGCTACCTGGTGCTGCTGCCGCAGTCGAAGATGGTCGGGGTGTCGGCGCGGATCGAGGACGAGGCCGAGCGTGCGCGGCTCAAGGCGCTGGTCACCGAGATATCCGCCCAGCACGGCGGCTATGGCTACATCGTGCGCACCAACGCCGAAGGCCAGCCGGCCGAGGCGCTGGCCGAGGACATCTCCTACCTGTCGCGGGTGTGGAACGTGGTCGAGCGCCGCGGCCGCGAGGCGCCGCCGCGCAGCATCATCTACGAGGACCTGAGCCTGCCGCTGCGCTCGGTGCGCGACCTGATACGCAAGGACGTGGAAAAGGTGAAGGTGGACTCGAAGGAAACCTTCGGCCAGCTGCAGGCGTTCGTCGCCAAGTACATGCCGGTGCTGGCCGAGAAGCTGGAGCTGTACACCGGTGACCGCCCGATCTTCGACCTGTACGGGGTGGAGGACGAGATCGGACGCGCGCTGGACAAGCAGGTGCCGCTCAAGTCCGGCGGTTACCTGGTCATCGACCAGACCGAGGCGATGACCACCATCGACGTCAACACCGGCTCCTTCCTCGGCCAGCGCAACCTGGAGGAGACGGTGTTCCGCACCAACCTGGAGGCGGCGCAGTCGGTGGCGCGGCAGCTGCGGCTGCGCAACCTGGGCGGCATCATCATCATCGACTTCATCGACATGGTCGATCCGGAGCACCGCCGCCAGGTCCTGCGCACGCTGGAGAAATCGCTGGCGCGCGACCATGCCAAGACCACCGTCTACGACTTCTCGCCGCTGGGGCTGGTGGAGATGACCCGCAAGCGCACGGTCGAGAGCCTGGAGCGGCAGCTGTCCGAACCGTGCCCGGAATGCAGCGGGCGCGGCAGCATCAAGACCACCGAGACGGTCACCTACGAGATCTTCCGCGAGATCACCCGCGCCGTGCGCCAGTTCGACGCCGCGCGGCTGCTGGTGATCGCCTCGACCAAGGTGGTGGCGCGCATCACCGACGAGGAATCGGCGGCGGTTGCCGAGCTGGAGGAATTCCTGGGCAAGAGCATCCGCTTCCAGGCCGACGACCAGTACCTGCAGGAACAATTCGACGTGGTCCTGCTGTGAGCAGGCGCCGGCACCGCGGCGGAACGGGCCGCGTTCATTGCCCGTGTGGCAATGTGGCCCGCTGCGTGCCGCAGGCGACCGCCCCGGCTGCCTGCTGACCCCTGGCCCCTGATTCCCGGCCCCGAACCCGATGCCCGTGCTGTCGCGCTACCGTCTCCGCCACCTGCGCCGCCATGCGATCTATGCGCTGGCCGTGCTGCTGGTGGTCGTGGCCGTGCTGGTGGGCAGCCTCAACCAGTTGCTGCCGCTGGTGGAGCGGCACCCGGACAAGGTGGCGGCCTGGCTGAGCGCGCGCGCCGGCCAGCCGGTGGCGTTCGACCACCTGGACACCGCCTGGACCCGCCGCGGCCCGCTGTTGCGGCTCGATGGCCTGCGCATCGGCCAGGGCGAAGGCGTGCGCATCGGCCAGGCCGAGGTGCTGGTATCGCTGTATTCCGGGTTGCTGCCCGGCGCGCCGCTGACCGAACTGCGCCTGCGCGGGCTGGCGCTGACCCTGCAGCGGGCCGACGATGGCCGCTGGTCGGTGCGCGGCCTGCCCACTGCCGCCGCCGCCGGCGATCCGATGGAAACCGTGCGCCGGCTGGGCGAGCTGCAGGTGATCGGCGGCCGCCTGCGGCTCGACGCGCCGTCGCTCGGGCTGGACACCGAACTGCCGCGCATCGACCTGCGCCTGCGCGTGGACGGCGACCGCATCCGCGCGGGTGCGCGGGCGTGGATCGCCCACGATGCCGCGCCGGTGACCGCGGTGGTCGATTTCCAGCGCCAGCGTGGCGATGGCACCGCCTGGATCGCGGCGGCACCGGCCGACCTGTCGGCCTGGCGCGCGCTGCTGCACGTCGGTGGCCTGGACGTGCGCCGCGGCACCGGCACGATCCGCACCTGGGTGGCGCTGAACGACCACCGCGTGGCGTCGGTCATCGCCGATGCCACGCTGGAGCGGCTGGAACTGGCCGGCGCGCCCTTCGCCGCCGGCGGCAAGCCGCCGGTCGCCGGCTTCGACAGCCTGCGGCTGCGCGCGCGCTGGCGCCAGGACGGTGACCGCTGGTACGTGGATGCGCCGCAGTTGCGGGTGGCCACCGGCACGGCCGGCAGCCAGGTGCTCGACGGCCTGCACCTGGGCGGTGGGCGCGAATTCGCGCTGCGCGGGCGGCGCATCGACGCGACGCCATTGCTGCGCGTGGCCGCGCTCAGCGACGCCGTGGAACCGGGACTGCGCCACTGGCTGTACCGCGCCGCGCCGGTGCTGCGCTTCGCCGACGTGGATATCGCCGGGCAGGCGGGCGGGGCCATGCACGGCGCCGGCGAGCTGGAGGAAGCCGCGTTCGCGGCGGTCGCGGGCAGCCCGGGGCTGAGCGGCCTGCGCGGGCGCTTCGAGGGTGATGGCCAGGCGGTGGCGTTGCGGCTGCAGCCGGCGCATCCGCTGCGCTTCGACTGGCCGACCGGGTTCGGGGTCGTCCACACCCTGAAGCTGGACGGCCAGGCAGTGGTCTGGCGCGAAGGCGCCGGCTGGCACGTCGCCACGCCGGCCATGCGCGTGCAGGGCAACGACTACGCGGCCAACGTGCGCGGCGGCCTGTGGTTCCAGGGCGACGGCACGCGGCCGTGGATCAGCCTGGCCGCGCAGCTGGACGACGTGCCGATCACCGCGGCCAAGGGGTTCTGGGTGCGCTCGCACATGAGCCAGGCCGCGGTGGACTGGCTGGACGGCGCGCTGGTCGACGGGCAGCTGCGCGGTGGCGTCGGCCTGGCCGTGGGCGACCTCGACGACTGGCCGTTCGACGGCAATGATGGCCGCTTCGAGGCCGGCGGCCGCATCGACAACGGCACCCTGCGCTTCTCGCATGGCTGGCCGGCGATGAGCGGCGTGGATGCCGACATCACCTTCATCGCCAATGGCTTCGCGCTGCAGGGCAAGGGCAGCCTCGGCGGGGTCAAGGTCGATGCCTTCCGTGCCGGCATCGCCGATTTCCACGAATCGCGCCTGAAAGTGGACGCGCGCACGCTCGACGACAGCGGGCACCTGCTGGCACTGCTGCGGCAGAGCCCGCTGCAGGGCAGCTACGGCGAAACCCTGGATGCGCTCAGTGCCAACGGCCCGGCCGCGGTCGATTTCGGCCTGTCGCTGCCGCTGCGCGGCGGCGAGGGCCAGGTCGGCGGCACCGTGGAGCTGCGCGGCGCGACCCTGGCCGACCGCCGCTGGGACCTGCGTTTCGACAACGTGCGCGGCAAGGCCGAGTACGCCAGTGACGGCTTCCGCGCGACCGCGCTGCAGGTCAGGCACCGCGAGCACGACGGCGTGCTGTCGCTCAGCGCCGGCAGCCCGGTGGGCGATCCCGGCAATGCGTTCGAGGCCGAGCTGACGTCTTCGCTGGCCGCCAGCGACCTGCTGGACCGCGCGCCGGAGCTGAAATGGCTGCAGCCCTACGTGCACGGCACCTCGCGCTGGACCATCGGCGTGGCCCTGCCCAAGGCAGCGGCCGGCAGCTGTGTCGCGCCGCCGACCACGCTCAGCCTGCGCTCGGACCTGCAGGGCACGCGGCTGCAGTTGCCGGCGCCGCTGGACAAGCCGGCCGCCGACACCCTGCCGACCCGGGTCACCGCCAGCCTGCCGCTGGGCAGCGGCACCACCGAAGTCGCCTTCGGCCGGCGCCTGGCGCTGGCCGCGCGCACGCACAACGGCCGTACCGGCGTACAGGTGACCCTGGGCAGCGACCGGGTCAGCCGCGAGCCGCCGGCCGACGGCCTGGTGGTGGACGGGCGCACGCCCTCGCTGGACGCGCTGGAATGGATCGGCCTGGCGCGCGGGCAGGGCGGCGCGGGCGGCGCCGATGCCGACGGCGTGGCACTGAAGCAGGTGGACGTGCTGGCCGACCAGTTGCTGCTGGTCGGTGGCCGCTTCGAGCAGACACGGCTGCGCCTGCGCCCGGGCAAGGACGCGGTGGCGGTGCAGCTGGAAGGGCCGTCGCTGGCCGGCGACCTGTCGTTCCCCGCGGCCGAGGGCGGCACCGTCAGCGGTACCCTGGCGCGGGTGCACTGGCAGGCGGCCACGGCCGTGGCCGGCGAGGCCGGCGACCGTCCCGCGGACCCGGTGGACCCGGCCAAGGTGCCGCCGCTGGCGCTGGACATCGGCGACCTGTCCTTCGGCAAGGCCGAACTGGGACAGACCACGCTGCGCACCCGCCCGCTGGCCGACGGCCTGCAGGTGTCGCAGCTGCAGTTCCGCTCGCCGAAGCAGGCCATCGACGTGACCGGGCAATGGCGCGGCACCGGTGCCCAGGCGCGGACCCGGTTCGAGGCGGCCGTGCGCAGCGAGAACCTGGGCGGGCTGCTGGACAACCTCGGCTATGGCGGGCAGTTGCGCGGTGGCCAGGGACAGTTGCAGTTCAACGCCGGCTGGGACGGCGCGCCGGCCGCGTTCAACCTGGCCGGGCTGGAAGGCACCCTGGACATCGATATCCGCAACGGTCAGATCCTGGAGGTCGAACCGGGGGCGGGACGGGTGCTGGGTCTGCTCAGCGTCGCCCAGCTGCCGCGCCGGCTGCTGCTGGATTTCCGCGACTTCTTCTCCAAGGGCCTGGCGTTCAACCATGCCGAGGGCCGCGTCGCGTTCGGCGACGGCCTGGCCCGCACCGACCGCATCGGCATGCAGGGGCCGGCGGCGGACATCACCATCCGCGGCCAGGCTGACCTGCGCGCGCAGCGGTTCGACCAGACCGTCGAGGTCAACCCGCGCTCGGGCAACCTGCTCACCGTGGTCGGCGCGGTCGCCGGCGGCCCGGTGGGCGCGGCGGTCGGAGCGGCCGCCAATGCGGTGCTGGGCAAGCCACTGGGCGAGATCGGCGCCAGGACCTATCGTGTCACCGGTCCGTGGTCCGACCCGAAGGTGGAAGTGGTCGACCGCGACGCCCCGCGCCTGCCGCCGCCGGCGCAGCAACCGGCCGGCGCCGGTAGCCCTGACCGACGCTGCCGCAGGCTTGCGAACCCGTGGCCTGCCCCCCATCTGGAAAGCCATGACCGACAACGCCCTGATGCTCGCCGAATCCCGCCTGCTGCTGCCGGCCGGGCTGGATGCCACCCGCCTCGACCGCACCTTCGGCACCCTGCTGGGCCCGGGGTGGATTTCGGCGACCTGTATTTCCAGCACTCGCGGCGCGAAAGCTGGAGCGTGGAGGACGGCATCGTCAAGGACGGCGCCCATTCGATCGAGCAGGGCGTGGGCGTGCGCGCCATTGCCGGCGAGAAGACCGGTTTCGCCTATTCCGACGACATCCAGCCGGCGGCGCTGCTGGCCGCCGCGCAGTCGGCACGCGCGATCTCGCGCGACGGCGGCAGCTGCGACGCGCGCGCACTGGCACACGGCCAGGCCCGCGCGCCGGCCACCCGGCCGCTGTACCCGGCGCTGGATCCGGTGGACAGCCTCGGCAACGAGGCCAAGGTCGAGGTGCTCAAGCGCCTGGACCGTTACCTGCGTGCGGCCGACCCGCGCGTGCAGCAGGTGATGGTGAGCCTGTCCGGCGGCGTCGATACCGTGCTGATCGCGCGCAGCGATGGCGTGCTCGGCGCCGACGTGCGCCCGCTGGTGCGCTTGAACGTGCAGGTGATCGTCGAACAGGACGGCCGCCGCGAGTCCGGCTATGCCGGTGGCGGTGGCCGCCATGGCTACCAGGAACTGTTCGCCGATGGTCGCCCCGAGGCCTTCGCCCGCGAAGCGCTGCGGCAGGCGCTGGTCAACCTGGAGGCGATCCCGGCGCCGGCCGGGGTGATGCCGGTGGTGCTGGGGCCGGGCTGGCCGGGCGTGCTGCTGCACGAGGCGGTCGGCCACGGCCTGGAAGGCGACTTCAACCGCAAGGGCACCAGCGTGTACGCCAGCCGCATCGGCGAGCGCGTCGCCGCCCCGGGCGTGACCATCGTCGACGACGGCACCCTGGAAGGCCGCCGCGGCTCGCTCACCATCGACGACGAAGGCACCCCGACCCGGTGCACGACGCTGATCGAGGACGGCATCCTGGTCGGCTACATGCAGGACACGCTCAATGCGCGCCTGATGGGCGTGGCGCCCACCGGCAACGGCCGCCGCGAATCGTTCGCGCACCTGACCATGCCGCGCATGACCAACACCTACATGCGCGCCGGCAGCCACGACCCGCAGGAAATGATCCGCTCGGTGAAGAAGGGCCTGTACGCGGTCAACTTCGGTGGCGGCCAGGTCGACATCACCAGCGGCAAGTACGTGTTCTCGGCGACCGAGGCCTACCTGATCGAGGACGGCCGGATCACCGCCCCGGTCAAGGGCGCGACATTGATCGGCAATGGCCCGGAAACCATGCAGAAGGTGCGCATGGTCGGCAACGACCTGGCGCTGGACGAAGGCGTGGGCATCTGCGGCAAGGACGGCCAGAGCGTACCGGTCGGCGTCGGCCAGCCGTCGCTGCTGATCGACGGGCTCACCGTCGGCGGCACCCAGGCCTGAGCCGTGGCGCGGTGGCTACCGCGCCGCCCTAGCCGTTGTACATGTAGATCACCCGTTGCCGCGCCGGGTCGATGACGATCACCCCGCTGCGGCCGATGGCGTAGTAGCTGCCGGGGTGGAGATGGCCTGCTGCACCGCGCCCCAGACCCGGGCGTCGACGCTGATGCAGAAGCCGCCCTCGTCCTGCGCGCAATGGCGGGTGACATGGCGGCGCGCGTCTTCGTCGAGCGGCGTCTCATGCCACGGTCCGTAGCGGCCGCGGGTATGCGGGTCGTCGAGGCGCAGCGGCATGTCCGGCAACCCGCGCAGGTAGCCGATGCCGTGCTGCCGCAGCGCCTGCGCCGCACGCGGTGGCAGCGGGAAGACGCGGATGCCGGTCTCGTTGTCGCCGGGCAGGGCGAGCAGCGGCAGCCCCCAGCGCTGTTCCTTGCGGTAGGCGATGTCGTGCACGTCCAGCTGCCAGGGCACCACGGCCAGATAGGCGCTGCGCAGCTTGAGCTGGACGCCGGCGGCCAGCGCCAGCGGCGGCAGCAGCAGCGCGCAGGCCAGCGCCAGCGCGAAGGTGCGCCGCGAGCAGCGGCGGTGGATGGCCGACAGGCCGGCAATGGCGACCCCGGTGGTGCCCAGCAGCGCGGCCGCGCCCAGGCACAGCCCGCCGAGCACGCTGCCGTAGAACCCCGCCAGCGCGGACCGCAGCAGCAGCCCGAGGCCGGCCAGCAGCATCGCCGCCAGCAGCATGGCCAGGGCCCATTCGCGACGCATGTCAGGCGGTCGGCTGGTCCGTGTCGTCGGCTTCGTCCGCGGCCGGCTCGGCATCGGCGCCGGCCAGGGCCGGCAGCATCAGCTCGCGCAGCGCCTGGTAGATCTCGCGGTACGCGCGCGGCGGCTTGTTGCGGGCCTTCTCCGCCAGCGCATTGCGGACCAGGGTGCGCAGGGCCTGGCGGTCGGCATCCGGGTACTCGTCCAGCAGCTCGGCCAGGGCGGCGTCGCCCTCGGCCAGCAGCCGCTCGCGCCAGCGCTCGATGCGGTGCATCAGCGCCACCGCGCGCTTGGAAGTCTCGCTGTTGGCTTCCATCGCGTCGCGGATGGCGTCCAGGGTGGCGTCGTCCTCGCGACGCATCTGCTTGGCCAGGAACGCCAGCTGGCGCTTGCGCGCGCCATGCGAGGTGATGCGCTTGCTGTATTCGATGTGCTCCAGCAGGTCGGCGGGGATCGGCAGGCGCGCCAGCTGCGCGGCCGTCAGTTCCACCAGCTTCTCGCCCAGCGCCAGTACTTCCAGCGCCTCGCGCCGGTTCTGGCTGCGGCTCTCGCTGAAAAATTCGCCGGTCTCTTCGTCGCGTCCGCGCATTGCGTTGTTACTCGATTAAAGTTGATCCGTTGTGCCCCTCTGCCACCGGGGAGAGGGGGAGGGCATGGGCAAAGTCCCGCGATGCCGGGTGGCATGGGGCCTGGCCCGTACCCGCATCCGGCGCTTCACGCCACCTTCCCCGGCCGGGGAAGGAAACGGCCGGCTCCGGCCTGATTCGTTGAAAGGATAAAGCATTGAACACCATCACCACCGGAACCTTCGCCGCCGACGACAGCCTGCAGCGGCTCGAACACCTGGCCGGCATCTCGCAGCGGCTGCTGGACAAGGCCCGCGCGCTGGGCGCCAGCCAGGCCGAGGTCAGCTGCAGCGAGGACCGCGGGCTGGACGTGAATGTCCGCCTGGGCGAAGTGGAAACGGTCGAGTCCACCCACGACCGCGGCATCGCCGTCACCGTGTATTTCGGCCAGCGCAAGGGCAGCGCCAGCACCGCCGACCTGCAGGACGGCAGCCTGGAGGCGACCGTGGCCCAGGCCTGCGCCATCGCCCGCCACACCGAGGACGATGCGGCCGCGGGCCTGGCCGACGCGGCGCTGATGGCGCGCGACTTCCCCGACCTGGATACCTGGCACCCGTGGGCGCTGGACGCGCATGACGCGGTGGAACTTGCCCTGGCCTGCGAGGCGGCCGGGCGTGGCGCCGATCCGCGCATCGCCAATTCCGACGGCGCCTCGGTGGCCACCGCGCAGAGCCTGTCGGTCTACGCCAACTCGCATGGCTTCATCGGCCGCGAACGCAGCAGCCACCATTCCATCGGCTGTGCGCTGATCGCCGGGCAGGGCGACGGCATGCAGCGTGACGGCTGGTACAGCAGCGCCATCGCCCGTGCCGACCTGCAGGACCCGGAGGCCATCGGCCGCCGCGCGGCCGAGCGCACCCTGGCACGGCTGCAGCCGCGCTCGCTGGCGACCGGGCAGGTGCCGGTGCTGTTCGCCGCGGAAGTGGCGCGCTCGCTGATCGGCCACCTGTTGTCGGCCGTTTCCGGCGGCGCGCTGTACCGGCGCGCCAGCTTCCTGCTCGACAGTGCCGGGACGCGGTTGTTCCCGGAGTGGTTCGCCATCGACGAGCGGCCGCGGCTGCGCCGCGGCCTGCGCTCGAGCGCGTTCGACGGCGAGGGCGTGGCCACGCGCGATTCGGCGCTGGTCAGCGGCGGCGTGCTGCAGCGTTACATCCTGGGCAGCTATTCGGCGCGCCGGCTGGGCCTGCAGACCACGGCCAACGCCGGCGGCGTGCACAACCTGGCGGTCGCGGCCAATGCCGGCGACCTGTGCTCCATGCTCTCGGGTATGGGTAGCGGCCTGCTGGTCACCGAGCTGATGGGCCAGGGGGTCAACGGCGTGACCGGCGACTACTCGCGCGGCGCCAGCGGTTTCTGGATCGAGAACGGCCAGATCGCCTGGCCGGTCGACGGCATCACCATCGCAGGCAATCTGAAACAGATGTTCGCCAGCATCGAGGCGGTGGGCAATGACGTCGACCCGCGTTCACATATCTCGACAGGATCGATCCTAGTCGGGACAATGACGGTCGCGGGCGACGAGTGACGTAATTCTTCGGCTGCCGCCGCTGCGGGGCACTCCGGGGGACCGCGGATGACAGCACCCCACACATTCCACAGACCAAGGTAAAGGGAAACACCATGAGCGATTACGAGAACAGCACTCCGCCGGCGGCAGGTTCCGACGACAACACCATGGCCATGCTGGTGCACCTGTCGGGCATCATCCTGGGCTTCATCGTGCCGCTGATCATGTGGCTGGTGAACAAGGACAACCCGCAGAAGTCGTTCCTCACCGACCAGTCCAAGGAAGCGCTGAACTTCCAGCTTACGCTGCTGGGCATCTACATCGTCGGCACCATCCTGTCGATCATCCTGATCGGCGCGCTGATCAACCTGGCCGCCTGGATCGCCTGCATCGTGCTGAGCATCGTCGCGGGTCTGGCGGCCAACAAGGGCCAGGCGTATCGCTATCCGTTCGCGATCCGCCTGATCAAGTAATCCGGCGGCAGCATGCAGCAGCGAAAAGGCCCGGGATTCCCGGGCCTTTTCCGTTGCGGGGTGCATGTGGCGGGACGCGTGCGGCGCGTGCCCGCTGGGGCCTCAATGCGAGCGCCGGATCGCCAGCTCGGCCAGCGCCGACAGTGCGTCGGCACGTGCACCGAACGGTGCCAGCGCGTCATGCATGTCGACCGCCAGCGCTTCCAGCCGTGCCTTGGTGCCGTCCATGCCCAGCAGTGCCGGGAAGGTGGACTTGTCCTGCGCCGCGTCCTTGCCGGCGGTCTTGCCCAGCTGCTCGGAGCTGGCCTCGACGTCGAGGATGTCGTCGCGTACCTGGAAGGCCAGGCCCAGCGCGTCGGCGAAGCCGTCCAGCCGCGCCAGCTCGGCATCGCCGGCGCCACCGCACAGTGCGCCCATGCGCACCGCGGCGCGGATCAGCGCGCCGGTCTTGAGCGCGTGCATGCGTTCCAGGCCAGACAAGGGCTGCCGGCGGCCGGTGGCGTCGATGTCCAGCGCCTGCCCACCGCACATGCCGGCCGCGCCGGACGCGGTGGCCAGGGTGCGCAGGCAGGCCACCGCCAGCGCCGGTGGCAGCGGGGCGTCGGCAAGCAGCTCGAAGGCGCGGGTCTGCAGCGCATCGCCGGCCAGGATCGCGGTGGCCTCGTCGAACGCGACGTGGGTGGTGGGACGGCCACGGCGCAGCGCGTCGTCGTCCATCGCCGGCAGGTCGTCGTGCACCAGCGAATAGGCATGGATCAGCTCGACCGCGCTGGCCGGTGCGTCGAGCAGCGCCGGGTCGGCGGCGAACAGGTGGCCGGCGGCGCGTACCAGCAGCGGCCGCATGCGCTTGCCGCCGCCCAGCACGGCGTAGCGCATGGCCTGGTGCAGGCGCTGCGGCGCGGCGTCGGGGTCGGGCAGGGCGGCGTGCAGGTGCTGTTCGGTGCGTTCGATCCAGCCGGCGAACAGGGCCTCAGTCGACATCGCCGGCCTGTTCGAACGGTTCGGCCTTCTCCGGCTGCGCCGGATCGGTGAGCAGGCGCACGCGCAGTTCCGCCTGCTCCAGCGCCTGCTGGCACTGGCGGTACAGGCCGACGCCGCGCTCGTAGGCGGCCAGCGACTGTTCCAGGCTCAACTCGCCGGTTTCCATCTTCTGCACCAGCTGCTCCAGCTCTTCCAGCGACTGCTCGAAGTGGGCGACCGGCGAGGTCTCGTTGGGGGACTTCTTGGGCATGGGGGAAGTGTGAGCGGCGGGCGCTGACGGGTCAATTCGCGCTGCCCGGGGGCTGCCAGCGCAACTGCGCGCCGCGTGACTGCAGCCAGTCCCGCAACGGTGCGGCGACGATGCCGTCGCCGGCGGCGAGCACCTGCGTGCCGTCGCACAGCAGCGGCAGCTGCGGGCGCAGCCACGGCGGGATGTCCGACGCCTGCAGGCGGTGCTTGAGCAGGTGCGAATGGGCGCGGCCGGGCAGGCGGATGCGCTCGCCGCCCCGGCGCTGGCGCACCTGCAGCGGCGCGTCGAAGCCGGGTGCGCCATGCAGCGCCAGTACCCCGCCATCGGGCAGCGGCAGCGGTGTGCGGCCATCCCAATCGGCCTGCCAGCCGTCCGGCCAGGGCGGGTACACGGCGGCGACATGCAGGCGGTCGCGCCAGCGCACGATGCGTGCCTGCTGCCAGCGGAACTCCGCCTGCCGGTCATGGCCGGCGCCGAGCAGGTCGTGCTGGATGCGGGCCACACCATGGCCCGGCAGTGGTGGCAGGCCGCATTGCCGCGCCCACAGGCGCAGCACGCGGGCGCAGGCGGGCGCCGGCAGCGCCGACAGCGCGGCGACCGACAGCGCGTGGCCGTCATCGCCATCACGGCAGGCGTGCAGCCATCGTTCGTCCTGCGCCTGCAGCAGGGTCGTGGCTTCGCCGGCGAGCGCGGCGCTGCGCGCGAACACGGCGGCTGCGTCGGGCCAGCGCGTGGCCAGCAGCGGCATCACCGTGTTGCGAAGGAAGTTGCGGTCGAAGGCGTCCTCGCCGTTGCTGGGGTCGTCGATCCACTGCAGGTCGTGCCGGCGCGCATGCGCTTCCAGCGCGGCACGCGGAACGCGCAATAGCGGCCGCCACAGCTGGCCGGCGCCGAACTCGCGGTATTCGCGCATCGCCGCCAGTCCCTCCACCCCGAGCCGCGCAGGGCGCGCAGCAGGAAGGTCTCGGCCTGGTCGTCGCGGTGGTGCGCCAGCGCCAGCCGTTCGCCCGCCTGCAGCAGGCCGGCGAACGCCGCGTGGCGGGTGCGGCGCGCGGCGGCTTCCAGGCCTTCGCCGGCCGCCATGTCCACCTGCACGTGCACGACCCGCAGCGGCACCTGCCATTGATCGCAGACGCGCTGGCAGTGGGCGGCCCAGGCGTCGGCGGCGGGCTGCAGCCCGTGGTGCACGTGCACGGCGCGCAGGCCAAGCGCGCGCGCCGCCGGGGCGTGCGCCAGCAGGTGCAGCAGCACGGTCGAGTCCAGCCCGCCGCTGAAACCGACCAGCACGGGAGTGGTGAGGTCCGGCAGCGGTGGCAGGGAGGATTCCATCGGCGCCATTGTAGGAGGCGCACCAGTGAGGGGGCGCAGGTCCATCCCGCTGCCATGCACGTTGGGCGACGGACGCGCGGGCGGGCGCCGTCCGCTACGGGGAATCGGGCAGTGCGTTGCCCTGCCGGTCGATGCGCAAGCGGGTGCCGCCGACGATGTCCGTGTGGCCGCCGGCGTCTGCCGCGCCTTCGCGGCAGCCGTCGCAGACCTCGACGCTGCGGTTCCGGAAGGGGAAGCCCCCGTCGAAACGCGCGGCGAAGGCCGGCTGCAGGGGGGCGTAGTAGTCGATCCGGCCGTCCACGCGCGCGGACCAGGCCTTGGGCGAAGTAGTCCGGGCCGTTGTCGCAGGTGATGACCGGCAGGTGGGCGCCGTCGCGGCGCACGTAATAGCACTGGCTGCCGGCCTGCAGCGCGGCCAGTCCGTTTTCGTCCAAGCGTAGCCGCGCCCGTGCGCCGGCACTGGGCGCGAGCGCGCCCGGCGCCGTCTGCGTGCAGCCGGGCAGTACCTCCAGGCGCTGGGTGTCGCGACGATGGCAGGCCTCCCCGGCACAGGCCGGGGCGGGCAGCAGGGCCAGCGACAGCAGTGCCGCCGCTGGCCCCGACACGTGCCGTCGCGCGTGGTTTACGGCGCCTTGCGTTCGAACTTCACCGGCTGCGGCAGTTCCACCGGCACGCCCTGCGCGTCGCACGTGCCCTGTTCACACAGGCGCTCGCGCAGGCGCGGGGTGGCCTGCACGATCAGGTGGTAGATGGCGTTCTGCTCCAGCGTGCCGCGCACCGCGGTGCTGCCGGGGCCGCGCGCCCAGATGCCGACGTCCTCGCCGCCGTGCGATTCGGCCTTGGCCGGGACCAGCGCTTCCTGCATGTAGTCCGGGTGCTCGGTGTCGACGTGGGTCAGGTCCGGGCGGCCGCGCGCCGGCTCGTAGCTGCTGGGCGCGTGCGGGAAGGTCTTGGGGCCGGCCGGCTGGCGGTTGCTGGCGCCGGTGTAGCCGGGACCGTTGGCATAGCTGAGCGTGGTGTAGGGCAGGCCGGTGGCGTCGCGCGCCAGGTCGAGGCCGCCGGCACCGTCCTCGCCGCCCTTGTCCTTGACCTTGCCCAGGATCGGGTTGCCGCGCGCCGGGTAGCCGACGAAGTTGAGCGTGTGCGAATGGTCGGCGGTGACGATGATCAGGGTGTCATCGGCCGAGGTCGCTTCGGCCGCCGCGCGCACCGCGTCGGACAGGGCGATGGTGTCGCCCAGTGCGCGCGCCGCATTGCCGCTGTGGTTGGCGTGGTCGATGCGCGCGCCCTCCACCATCAGCACATAGCCTTCCGGATGCCGGGACAGGTTGGCGATGGCCGCGCGGGTCAGCTCGGCCAGCGACGGCTCGCCGGCCGGGTCGCGGGCGCGGTCGTGCTCGTACTGCATGTGGTCCGGCTCGAACAGGCCCAGCAGCGCCGGGGCATCGGCCGCGGCCTTGAGCTGCGCGGCATTCCACACGTAGGCCCCCTGCGGGTGCGCGGCCTGCCATTCGGCCACCAGGTTGCGGCCGTCCAGGCGCAGGCCGACCTTGTCGGCATACTCCGGATCCTGCTCGTTGACGGTGGTGAACTGGCCGCGGCCGCCGCCCAGCGCGACCAGCGGGCCACGGCCGTAGCGCGTGGTCGACAGCAACTGCTGGGCGATGTCCACGCAGCCGGCGGCGCGGGCCGCTTCGGGCACGTCGGTGTCGTTCTCCCAGTTGCGGTCGGGCGAATGCGCGTAGGTCGCCGCCGGGGTGGCGTGGGTCAGGCGCGCGGTGGACACCACGCCGGTGGCCATGCCGGCGCTGTCGGCCAGCTGCAGCCAGGTCAGCGCATGCTTGCCCAGGCTGTCGGCGCAGTCGCTGCGGCTGCCGGCGCTGACGCCAATGGCGCCCATGTGGGTCTTCACGCCCGTGGTGATGGCGGTCATGGTGCCGGCCGAGTCCGGCGTCTGCGAGTCGGTGTTGTAGGTCTTGCTGAAGGCGGTCGCCGGGAAGCGCTCCCAGGACAGCAGGTTCTCCTCGCCCGGGTTGCCGTGACGCTGGCCCTCGAGGATGCGCGCGGCAGCCACGGTGGTCAGGCTCATGCCGTCGCCCAGGAACAGGATCACGTTCTTCGCCTTGCCGGCCATGGCGCCATTGCCGGCGGCCTGCGCGGCGCCGGCGCGGTACCACCATTGCGGCGTCTCGCCCTGCGGGTGGCTGACCGCCGGCACCTCGACGGCGAGGGCCTGCGGCGCGCGGGGCGCGGCGGTGCTGGCGCAGGCGCCGAGCAGCAGGGTGGACAGGGCGGCGAGCAGGGAAGGGGCGTGGCGCATGCGATCGACCATGAATCCGGAACAGGCGGCCATTATGACGATCCTGAAAAGGCATGCCGATGACACGCAGCTTTTCCGCGCTGGCGTCGTGCCGCCCGCGGGCTTGCGCTATCGTGCCGGTTCCTGAAAAAAGTCCCCGGATTCCCCTATGAAGCTGGTTTCTGCCTGGTTGCGGATTCCGTTCTGGCAGCGCGTGGCAGGCGGCTTCGTGCTTGGCGCGCTGGCCGGCTGGGCGCTGGGCCCGGCCGCCGAGCTCTGGTTCGGCCCGCTGGGCGAGCTTTACGTCACCCTGATCAAGATGATCGCCGTGCCGCTGGTGTTCTTCGCGGTGATCAGCGCCATCGGCTCGCTGCACGGGCAGAAATCGGTGGTGGCGCTGGGCGGGCGCACCTTCCTGTGGTTCATCATCACCGCGGCGCTGGCGGTATGCGTTGGGCTGGGCGTTGGCACGCTGATGCAGCCGGGCACCGGCGGCCTGAGCCTGGCCATGGACAGCGCCTATACCCCGCGCGACGTGCCGTCGGTGGCCAAGGTGCTGATGGACGTGGTGCCGTCCAACGTGTTCTACGCGCTGTCGGGCATCGGTACCAAGGTCAACGCCGCCGGCGAGACCGTGCTGGCCGCCGGGCGCGGCTCGATCCTGCCGGTGATCTTCTTCGCCGGCCTGCTCGGCTTTGCCATGGTCAAGCTCGGCGACAAGGTCGGCGAGGCGCGCAGGCTCACCGGGCAGCTGAGCGAGGTCATGATCCAGGTCACCCGCTTCGTGCTGGAGATGACCCCGCTGGGCACCTTCGGCCTGATCGCCGGCCTGGTCGGCAGTTATGGCTTCGAGAAGCTGCTGCCGCTGGGCAGTTTCGTGCTGGCGCTGTACGTGGCCTGCGCGCTGCATATCGTGGTGGTCTACAGCGGCCTGCTGCTCGCCCACGGGCTGAACCCGATCAAGTTCTTCCGCGGTGCCGCGCCGGGCATGCAGGTGGCGTTCGTGGCCTCGTCGAGCTTCGCGGCGATGCCGGCGGCGATGCGCTCGATCACCGCCAACCTGGGCGTCAACAAGGACTACGCGTCATTCGCGGTGCCGCTGGGCGCGAGCATCAAGATGGACGGCTGCGGTGCGATCTACCCGGCGCTGTGCGCGGTGTTCATCGCCCAGTACACCGGGGTGCCGCTGACCCCGGAGCAGTACGTGGTGGTGCTGATTGCTTCGGTGCTGGGCAGCTTCGGCACCGCCGGCGTGCCGGGTACCGCGGTGGTCATGGCCACCGTGGTGCTGAGCGCGGCCAACCTGCCGCTGGAGACCATCGGCTACCTGTACGCCATCGACCGCGTGCTGGACATGATGCGCACCATGACCAACGTCACCGGGCAGATGGTGGTGCCGGTGATCGTGGCCAAGGAAACCGGGCTGCTGGACCGGCAGGTCTACGACGCCCCGGTCCGTCCCGGCGTCGGGGTGGACTGACCGCCCGTCGCCGGGGCCTGCCCGGGGACGGCCATCCGCGCGAGGCGGGTGCATCATGGGGGCGGCGGCCATCCGGCCCGTCCATGACAACGAAAGGAGTCGCTCCATGATGCTGCAACGAATGCTCCTGCTGGCCGGCTGCGCGCTGGCCGGCACGGCCGCTGCCGCCGACGCCGACCAGTGGCGGGTGCCGGTGACGGTCGAGAAACTCGACAACGGCCTGACCGTGGTGGTGTCCGAGGACCACAGCGCGCCGGTGGTCGGGATCAGCGTGGTCTACCGCGTCGGCATGCGCCTGGAACCTCGCAACCGCACGGGTTTTGCGCACCTGTTCGAACACCTGATGTTCCAGGGCACGCCGCAGGCGCGCAAGGGCGTGTTCGACAGCGTGATCACCGGCGGTGGCGGCCGCAACAACGGCTCCACCCGTGCCGACTTCACCAACTACATCGAAACCGCGCCGGTCTCGGCGCTGGAGCCGATGCTGTGGCTGGAAGCGGACCGGATGCGCACGCTGGACTTCAACCCGGAAACGCTGAAGAACCAGCAGGACGTGGTCAAGGAGGAGATCCGCAACAACGTCCAGAACCAGCCCTATGGCGGCTTCATGTGGATCGACATCGGCCAGCACGCGTTCTCCAAGTGGGAGAACAACCATGACGGCTACGGCAGCTTCCACGATCTGGAGAACGCCAGCCTCGACGACGTGCGCGCCTTCCACCGCGATTACTACGGCCCCAACAACGCGGTGCTGTCCATCGCCGGCGACGTCACCCCGGAACAGGGCTTCGCCCTGGCCAAACGCTACTTCGGCGACATCCCGGCGCGGCCGACGCCGCCACGACCGGACTACGCCGAAGGCCTCAATACCAAGGAAATCCGCCTGCAGCAGTCCGATGCGCTGGCGCAGGTGCCGGCGCTGGCGGTGGGCTGGAAGATGCCCGACCGCGGCAGCCGCGACCAGGCGCCGATGGCGGTGCTGGGCGCGCTGCTGGCCAATGGCGAGGCTTCGCGCCTGCACCAGGGCCTGGTCAAGGAGCGCCAGCTGGCGTTGAACGTCGACTCGCTCTATGGCCTGACCAGCGCCTGGGAGTACGACGGTCCCACCCTGTTCGTGGTGTTTGCCATGTACAAGCCCGACCACGATGCCGACGCGGTGTTGTCCGGGATCGACGCGGAGATCGCCCGGGTCGCCAGCGAGGGCGTGGACGCAGCCACGCTGGCGCGGGTCAAGACCCAGTTGCTGGCGCAGTGGTACGACGGCCTGGAAATGTTCCTGGACCGCGCCGACGCGCTGGCCAAGCTGCAGGCGCTGTGGGGCGACGCCCAGGTGGTCAACCGGATCCCGGGATGGATCGAAGCGGTGGACGCCGCCGACGTACAGCGCGCCGCGCGCACCTACCTGACCACCGCCAACCGCACCGTCATCGACCGCAAGCCGGCGGCGATGCTGGCCCCCGCCGCGCAGAAGTGAGGACACCGCCATGATCAAGCCGATACCCTGCCTGCTCGCGATGGGCCTGGCCCTGTCGCTCGCCCCGACCGGCGCGGGCGCCGCCCCCGCGGCGCTGCCCGCCGGCCTGCCGGACTATGCCGCCGACAAACCGCTGCCGGTGCCGGAAATATCGCGCAGGACCCTGGCCAATGGCCTGGAAGTGTGGGTCGTGCCCCGCAACGGGCTGCCACGCGTGGACTACGTGCTGGCCATGCGCGGTGCCGGGCTGGCCGCCGATGCCGCCGCCACGCCCGGCTTCGCCACCGTACTGGCGCGGCTGTTGAGCGCTGGCACCCAGGCGCACGACGCGCGCCAGATCGCCGAGCTGGCCCAGGGCATGGGCGGCAGCGTCAGCGCCGTCGCCAGCGTCGACGGCCTGCTGCTGAGCGGCTCTGCACTGGCCTCGCAGGCCAAGCCGATGCTGGCGCTGCTCGCCGAAGTCGCCCGCACCCCGGCCTTCGCCGACAACGAAGTGGAACTGGCCCGGGCCAACGCCGCCCAGGAGCTGAAGGCGGCCGAGGCGCAGCCGGGCTTCCGTGCCTCGCGCGCGCTGCTGCAGGCGGTCTATGGCGACCACCCGTATGCGCGCACGCAACTCGACCACGCCACTTTGCCGGCCCTGACCCCGGCCGCGCTCAAGCGCGAACACGCGCGTCGCTTCCGCCCCGGGCATGGCCTGCTGGTGATCACCGGCCGGATCGACGCTGCGACCGCGTTCGCCGAGGCCGAGCGTGCCTTCGGCGACTGGCGGGGGCAGGGCGATGCGGTCGCCGACACCGCGCCCGCGCCGCGCCAGGCCCCGGCGCAACGCACGATACTGCCGCGCCCGGGCAGCGTGCAGTCGACATTCCGGATCGGGCGCCCGGCCATCGCCGCCACCGACCCGGACTACGTGCCGCTGCAACTGGCCAGCACCGTGCTGGGCAGTGGCATCAGCAGCCGCCTCAACCAGAACCTGCGCGAGGAAAAGGGCTACACCTACGGTGCCGGCGCGGGCCTGGCGGCGCTGCGCGCCGGCGGCAACCTGGTGGCGTCGGCCGACGTGCGCAACGAGGTCACCGGCGCGTCCCTGCACGAGTTCATGAGGGAGTTCGACCGGCTGGGCAAGGAGCCGGTACCGGCCGCCGAATTGGAATCGACCAAGCGCTATGTCGCCGGCGGCTACCTGATCAGCAACCAGTTGCAGGCCACGGTGGCCGGCACCCTGGCCAGCAACTGGCTCGCCGGGCTGCCGCCGGAGTTCCTGGGCCAGTACGTGGGCAGGATCCGTGCGGTGGACGCGGCGGCACTGCAGGCGGTGGCCGCGCGTTACTACGCGCCGGAAGCGCAGTCGGTGATCGTGGTCGGTGACCGCGATGCGGTCGCCCCGCAGCTGGAGCCGTTCGGCCCGTTCGGCGTCGAGCAGCGCTGAGGCACCCCATCCGGGCCGGAGCGACTCCGGCCCGGAGACACGGCGGCCAGGTGGCTGGCGCCATCCGGGGACAGGCATGAAAAAAGCCGCGGCGGAGCCGCGGCTTTGCAAGAGGCACCCCGGGACGCCGGTTACAGGTCCAGGCGGCGCGCCTGCATGAACTTGTCGCCCCAGTATCCGCTGAGCAGGGTGTCGGTGCGCACGTCCTTGCCGGTGCTCGGCGCATGCAGGAAGCGGCCTTCGCCGACGTAGATGCCGACATGGTCGACGCGGCCCCTGCGGCCGAAGAACACCAGGTCGCCGGCGACCAGCGCCGAACGGTCCTTGATCAGCTCGTTGCTGGCCTGGCTGGCCATCTCGCGCGACACCCGCGGCAGCTCGATGCCCAGCGCGGTGCGGAACACGTAGCCGACCAGGCCGCTGCAGTCGAAACCGGCGTCCGGCGAGGTGCCACCCCAGCGGTACGGGGTGCCTAGCAGGGTCATGGCGCGGCGCAGGATCGACTGCACCTTGCCGTCGCTGTCGTTGGCCAGCGCCGTGTCGGTGGCGCCGGCCACGCTCTTGGATGCGTCGTAGGCCGAGAGCAGGCGGCCGAGGTCGCCGGCGAACATCGCCGAGCGGTCCATCAGCGGAATGGTGTCGTTGGCGGCCAGGTGCGGGAGCAGGGCGGCCAGGGTCGCGGTGGCGGCGGCGTCGGCCTTGCTGCGCTGGGCGTCCGGCTTGGCCCCGGCCGGGCGGGCGGCGGGCTCGGCATCGGGAGCGCTCTGGGCGAGCGCCGGCATGGCGGTGATGGCCAGGGCCGCGGCGCACAGCAGCCGGCGGAAGGCGGGAATTCGGTGACCGGGTTGACCCGGATGGGACGGATTTTCGTTCGTCACGCGGCAGTCACGGAAAAAAGCGATGGGCGATCATGCCCTGTGAAAAGTGTGCATAGGTACAAATTTCGTTAAATTTTCATTATTTCCTATGACTTTTTTCACACTTCAATGCAGCACGCGCTTGGCGCCGGTGTAGTGGTCGCGCCAGTACGGGCCTTCCAGATGGTCCAGCCGCACCGTGCCACCGGTGCTCGGCGCGTGCACGAAGCGCCCCTCGCCGACATAGATGCCGACGTGCCAGACGTTGCCCTTGTCGCCGAAGAACACCAGGTCGCCAGCCGCCAGCTGCCGCGGCGCGATGCGGGGGCCCTGCACGGCGGCCAGCTCGCGCGAGGTGCGCGGCAGGTTCAGCGCCAGCATGTCGCGGTAGACATAGCTGACCAGCCCGCTGCAGTCGAAACCCGATTCGGGCGTATTGCCGCCATAGCGGTACGGCGTGCCGACCAGCCCCAGCGCCCGCATCAGCACCGATGAGGCCGCGGCCGGATCGGCCGGGGTCACCTGTGGCCAGGCATGGCTGGCCGGGGGCGGGGCGGGGCGCCTGGCGGGCGCATGGCCGCAGGCGGCGAGAACCGTGGCCGCGGCGAGCAGGGCCGGCAGCCGCCAGCGGCGGTACCGGAAAACTGGCGTGATGTGCATGGAGCCCGGATAATGCGCCACCTCAAGACGGCTGCCATGATGGCCGCCTCCCCGTCGGCCGGCAAGGCCGTCCCAACGTCTGCCAGCGGGCAGCCACTGAAGAGTTGCGCATGAAGATCGAAAAAGACCGCGTCGTCCGTTTCCACTACACCGTTTCCGAAGTCGGCCAGGAGCCGATCGAAAGCTCCCGCGAGCGTGGTGAGCCGCTGGCGATCCTGATCGGCCACGGCAACATCATCCCGGGCCTGGAGACGGCGATGATGGACAAGGAGGCCGGCGAGAGCTTCGGCGTGGACGTGAAGTCGGCCGACGCCTACGGCGAGCGCCGCGAGGGCCTGACCCAGCGCGTGCCGAAGAAGCACTTCGGCAACACCCGCCTGGTACCGGGCCAGCAGGTGATCCTGCAGACCAACTTCGGCCCGCGCGCGGTCACCGTCGAGAAGGTCGGCATGACCGTGGTCGACGTCGACCTGAACCACCCGATGGCCGGCAAGGACCTGCACTTCGACGTGGAGATCGTGGAAGTCCGCGAGGCCAACGAAGAAGAAGTGCAGCACGGCCACGTGCATGGCGACGGTGGCCACCACCACTGATCGCCCGACCGGCGATTCCGCAGCGAACGGCCCGCCCTGTGCGGGCCGTTTCGTTTTCCGGCGCCGCGGACGGTGGCCGTGGCCGCATGCTCTAATCGCCGGTCCATCCACGGGGGAACCACGGACGTGTCCAACGCCACTTTCCAGCCGATCGCGCCGGACGAGCGCATCGCCACGCTCGATGTCCTGCGTGGACTGGCGCTGCTGGGCATCCTGCTGATGAACATGGAGGCCTTTGTCGGCCCGCTGGACCTGTCCACCAGTGGCATCGACCCGCACTGGCAGGGCGTGGACCGCTGGGCGGACGCCTTCGTCTACATCTTCGTGCAGGGCAAATTCTTCACCCTGTTCTCGCTGCTGTTCGGCGCCGGCTTCGCGGTGATGGCGCAGCGCGCCGAGGTCGCCGGGCGCGACTTCAACCGCTTCTACCTGCGCCGCAGCCTCGGCCTGCTGGGCATCGGCCTGGTGCATGCGCTGCTGCTGTGGTCCGGCGACATCCTGGTCGCCTACGCGCTGTTGTCGTTCCTGTTGCTGGCGTTCCGTGACGCGCCGCGTGCCTGGCTGCCGGCAATGGGCGTGCTGGCCTACCTGGCGGCGGTCGGGCTGATGCTGCTGCTGGGCGCGCTGATGCTGCTGGTGCCGGCCGACACCACGGCCGCGCAGGCGACCCACGCGCAGGCCGCGATCGAGGCCCAGCGACAGGCCTACGGGCACGGCACCTATGGCCAGGCGGTGCTGCAGCGGCTGCGCGATTTCGGCGCATCGCTGGGCGCGCTGCTGGTGGTGGGGCCGCAGGTGCTGGGCATGTTCCTGATCGGCAGCTGGTTCGCGCGCAGCGGCGCCATCGCCGATCCCGAGGCGCACCGGCGGCTGTTCGCGTGGCTGCGCTGGGGCGCGCTGCCGCTGGGCCTTGCGCTGATGCTGGCCTGCGCCTGGTACCAGCCGTGGCTGGCGCCGGGGCGTTTCGACCTGCGTTCGGCCGCGGCCTACGGCGGTACCGCGGTGGCCGGCCTGCTGATGTGCCTGGGCTACCTGGCCTGGGGCGTGCGCTGGAGCCACGCGCTGCGCGGGCTGGCCCCGGCCGGGCGCATGGCGCTGAGCAATTACCTGGGGCAGTCGCTGGTATGCACGCTGCTGTTCTACGGCTATGGGCTGGGCGGTTTCGAGCAGATGGGACGCGCGTGGCAACTGCTGTTCGCGGTGGCGCTGTTCGCGGTGCAGCTGCTGCTGAGCCGGGTCTGGTTGCGCCATTTCCGTTTCGGGCCGATGGAATGGCTGTGGCGTGCGATCACCTACTGGCGGTTGCCGCCCCTGCGCCGCGATCCGGCCGACGCGCGGCCGCGATAGCCGCGCCGTGGGTGACCACGCCCGGCTGCGCCCGCTGCCCGCGCGTTGCCTGATGCCCGCCCGGCGGCGTCGGTGGCGCATGGCCGCGGCCGCGTGGATCGGTTTCGCGGGGCATTTACAGGCCGGCAACGGCACGGCATGGCATGCTCGGGGCCCGCATGGACAACAGGAGTGGACGCGCAATGACCGACCTCATCAGCGGGCATGTGGCGGTGATCGAAACCGCATCCCGGCGCATGGGAGCGGCGCGGTGAGCGGGCAGTCATTCGATCTGGTCGTGCTCGGCGGTGGCTCCGGCGGGCTGGCCGCGTGTTTCCGCGCCGCGTCGCACGGCGCGAAGGTGGCGATGCTGGAACCGGCGTTGCTGGGCGGTACCTGCGTCAACGTCGGTTGCGTGCCGAAGAAGGCCATGTGGCTGGCGGCCGACCTCGCCGAGCGCATCGCGCTGGCCTCGGCGCTGGGCTTCGACGTGCCAGCGGCGCCGCGCCTGTCATGGCCGCGGCTGCTGCAGCGCCGGCAGCAGTACATCGATGGCATCCATGCCAGCTACCGGCAGCGGCTGCAGGACAGCGGCGTGGTGCACATCGCGCAGCGCGGCCGCCTGCGCGACGCCCGCACCGTGGAATGCGAGGACGGCACCCGGCTGCACGCCGGGCATATCGTCATCGCCACCGGCTCGCATGCGTTGAAGCCGGACCTGCCCGGTGCCGGGCTGGGCGGGGTCTCGGACGATTTCTTCGCCCTGCAGGCGGCACCGGCGCGGGTGGCCATCGTCGGTGGCGGCTACATCGCGGTAGAACTGGCCGGCGTGCTGCATGGGCTGGGCAGCGAGGTGACGCTGCTGGTGCGCGGCAAGGAGCTGCTGTCGCAGTTCGACGCCGAAATGACGGCGCAGTTGGCGCAGAACCTGCGTCAGCAGGGCATCACGGTGCGGTTCGAGTGCCAGTTGCAGGCCCTGGAGCGGCGCGCGGGCGGCATCCACGCGCGCCTGCGGGGCGGTGCCGCAGACGCGCTGTTCGACACCGTCCTGTTCGCCACCGGCCGTGCCCCGAGCACCCGCGGGCTGGGGCTGGAGGCCGCGGGGGTGGCGCTGGACGACAACGGCGCCATCGTGGTCGATGCGTTCCAGAACACCTCCGTGCCCGGCATCAGCGCGGTCGGCGACGTGACCGCGCAGGCGATGCTGACGCCGGTGGCGGTCGCCGCCGCGCGCCGGCTGATGGACCGCCTGTACGGCGGCCAGCCGGAGGCGCGGCTGGACTACGACAACATCCCCAGCGTGGTGTTCTCGCACCCGCCGCTGGGCAGCGTCGGCCTGAGCGAGGCGCAGGCGCGCGGGCGCTTCGACACCGTCACCACGTACCACAGCCGCTTCCGGCCGATGCTGCAGGCGCTCGGCGAGGGCCAGACCCGTTCGCTGTTCAAGATGGTCTGCGCCGGCGCGGACGAGAAGGTCGTCGGCATCCACCTGCTGGGCGAGGGCGCCGACGAGATCCTGCAGGGCTTCGCGGTGGCGCTCAAGGCCGGGGTGACCCGCCGGCAGATGGCCGACATCGTGGCGATCCACCCGACCTCGGCCGAGGAAGTGGTGCTGATGCGCTGAGCGCGCCGCAGGCGGGATAATGCCGGGCTCATCTCCCCCGGATGCGCTCATCCCGTGAATGCTTCCCCCAGCAGCGCCGCTGCGGCGCCAGCGCCGGTCGCTTCGTCGCTGCCGACCACGTCGCGGCGCCTGCTTGCCAGCGGCCTGCTGCTGGCTGGCGTGGGCGCCATCACCGCATCCGGCAAGGCGGTGATCGTCAAGCTGGCCTACCGCCACGGTGCCGATGCGACCACGCTGCTGGCGCTGCGCATGCTGGTCGCGCTGCCGTTCTTCGTGACCATGGGTGCGTGGGCCGCGCGCCGGGCGCCGGCGCTGTCGCGCGGCGACCTGGGGCGGGTGGCGCTGCTGGGCTTCAGCGGCTATTACCTGTCCAGCTACCTGGATTTCCTGGGGCTGCAGTACATCAGCGCCACGCTGGAGCGGCTGATCCTGTACCTGAGCCCGACCCTGGTGGTGCTGATCGCGCTGCTGGTGCTGCGGCAGCGGCCGACGCGGCTGCAGGTGCTGGCGTTGCTGGTCAGTTACCTGGGCGTGCTGCTGGCCTTCGGCCACGACATTCAGCTCGATGGCCGGCGCACGCTGCTCGGCGCGGCGCTGGTGTTCGCCAGCGCGCTCAGCTACGCGGTCTACCTGTTCGGCAGCGGCCAGGCGGTGGCGCGGATCGGCGCGGTGCGCCTGACCGCCTACGCCAGCACCGTGGCCTGCGTGCTGTGCATCGGTCAGTACCTGCTGCTGCAGCCACTGGCGGCGCTCGGCAGGCAGCCGCCGCCGGTGTACTGGCTGTCGCTGCTCAACGGCACCGTGTGCACGGTGTTGCCGGTGCTGGCGATCATGCTCGGGGTCAAGCGCATCGGGTCCTCGCTGGCCGCGCAGGTGAGTATGCTGGGCCCGGTCTCCACCATTGTGCTGAGCGTATGGCTGCTGGACGAACCGATGGGCCCATGGCAGGGCACCGGCACCGTGCTGGTGCTGCTGGGCGTGCTGCTGGTGGGCAGCGGCGTGGCCCGCAGACGGTGAGCGCGGCGACCGATGCGGCGGCGGCACAGGCACGCATCCTGGCGGTAATCCGCGCCATCCCGCGCGGGCAGGTGATGGGCTACGGCGAGGTCGCGGCCAAGGCCGGGCTGCCGGGCCGCGCGCGGCTGGTGGCGCGGCTGCTCGGCGGCAACGACGACCGGACCCTGCCGTGGCACCGGGTGCTGCGTTCGGATGGGCGCATCGCCCTGCCCGAGGGGTCGGCCGGCTGGCGCGAGCAGGCACAACGCCTGCGCGCCGAGGGCGTGGTGGTCGAGAACGGCCGGGTCCGGCGCGCGCGGCCGCCGCACGACCTGGATGCCCGGATCTGGGGGCCTGCCTGGAGCAGGAACGGGTGAAGAAGCGCGGGGAACCAGGACACCGCGGCCGGTTTCAAGTGAGCGGATCGAGCGCGCAGCCGACAGCCGGTACCCGCGTATGTATCTGGAACAAAGCCCCCTGAGTCAGGGGGCGGCCGCGAAGCGGCGGGGGTCTGGAAGCACGAGATGGGGCCCACGGTTTGCGTTGCAAACCGTGGGGCGTCAGCGCGAAGGCGATGACGCATTCCCCTGAGTCAGGGGCGGCCGCGAAGCGGCGGGGGTCTGGAAGCACGAGCTGGGGCCCACGGTTTGCGTTGCAAACCGTGGGGCGTCAGCGCGAAGGCGATGACGCATTCCCCCTGAGTCAGGGGCGGCCGCGAAGCGGCGGGGGTCTGGAAGCACGAGATGGGGCCCGCGGTTTGCGTTGCAAATCGTGGGGCGTCAGCGCGAAGGCGATGACGCATTCCCCCTGAGTCAGGGGGCGGCCGCGAAGCGGCGGGGGTCTGGAAGCCCGAGCTGGGGCCCGCGGTTTGCGTTGCAAACCGTGGGGCGTCAGCGCGAAGGCGATGGCGCATCAGCGAAGGTAGCGGCGCGTCCCCGGCTATCATGGCGGCAGTTCCCAAGGATGCCGCCATGTTTCCCCGATTGCCCACCGTCACCAAGGCGCTGCTGATCGCCAACATCGTGCTGTTCATCCTGCAGCAGCCGTTCCTGCTGGGGATGGAAACGTTCGAGCCGTTCATGTTGTGGCCGCTCAATACCGGTGGCTTCGACCCGTTCTCGCCCGGGCAGAACTTCCAGCCCTGGCAACTGCTGACCTATGGCTTCCTGCATGGCGGTTTCACCCACCTGTTGTTCAACATGCTGGCGCTGTACATGTTCGGCGCACCGCTGGAACTGACCTGGGGCGAGAAGCGCTTTGCCACGTATTACCTGGTGTGCGTGGCCGGCGCCGGCCTGTGCCAGCTGCTGGTGGCGGCGCTGATCGGCGAGGGCGGCCCGGTGCTGGGCGCGTCCGGTGGCGTGTTCGGCCTGCTGCTGGCGTTCGGCATGCTGTTCCCAAACCAGCGGGTGATGCTGCTGTTCCCGCCGATCCCGATGAAGGCGCGCACCTTCGTCATCGTGTTCGGCGCCATCGAGCTGATGCTGGGGTTCACCGGCTGGCAGCCGGGCGTGGCGCATTTCGCGCACCTGGGCGGCATGCTGTTCGGCTGGCTGCTGATCCGCTACTGGCGCGGGCAGCCGCCGTTCAACCGCCGCGGTGGTGGCGGCCGTCCCAACCACCTGCGCCGGGTGAAATGACGCGCGGCGCGCGTCACCCGTAGGTGCCGGGCTTGCCCGGCACAGGGCTGTCCAGGCGAGGCGTCATGCAGGGGTCATGCGCGGCGAGCCCCGCCTCTACCGGGCAGGAAACAAAAAAAGGCGCGGAAATCCGCGCCTTTTTCGTGGGCCGAGGAGGGTGTCAGCGCCAGATCCGGATCTGCTCCGCATCGGTGCGCTGCATCGGCTGGCCGGGCTTGCACTGGAACGCCGTGCCGAAGGCCGGCAGGTTGGCCAGCGGGCCGTTGGTACGCCAGCGGCCCGGCGCGCGCGGTTCGGCGCCCAGCCGCTGCACCGCCTCGTTGGGCGAGAGCTGCTGCGGCCACAGCGATGCCCAGGCGCGGAAGAAGGCCTGGCGGTCGGCCGGGCTGGCGTCCGGCTGCGCGGCGGCGAACGCCTCCCAGGCGATCTCCACGCCGGAAATGTCGGCCATGTTCTCGTCGCGGGTCAGTTCGCCGTTGACCTTGGCGTCCTTCACCCCGGGAACGGGTAAGCGCCGTATTGCGCGGCGACGCGGTTGCCGATCAGGGTCCAGGCGCTCTTGTCCGCCGGCGTCCACCAGCTGCGCAGTTCGCCCTTGGCATCGACCAGCGCGCCCTTGGCGTCGATGGCGCGGCTGATCTCATGCGCGACCAGGCCGCCATAGGCGCCGAACTTGCCCGGCAGGCCGTCGGCATCGGTGAAGATCGGCCCCTGCAGCGCAGCGGCGGTGACGATCAGGCGGTTCTGCGCCAGGTCGTAGGACAGCGCCGGCTGCTGTGGCAGCACGTCCCAGCGGCGGTCGGCGTTGCCCTTGCCGATGCGCTTCATTTCCTGGGCATGGCGCCAGGTCGAGGCGATCAGCATGTTGCCGCCGAAGCTGCCACGCCCCATCGGCTGCACGGTGTAGTCGAGGTCGCGCAGCGGCTTGCCGATCTCGATCTTCAGCGCGGCCAGCTTGGCCTCGGCCTCGCTCCTGGCCTCGGCGCTCATCCAGGTGCTGCGCTTGACCGCGGCGATCTGCGCTTCACGGATCTGGTCGACCATCAGCCCGGCCTGGCGCAGCGCGTCGCGGCTGACATGGGCGGCGGCGTATTCATGGCCCAGCATCGGGCCGGCGGCGACGTTGATCGCGTCGAGCACCTGTTCCCAGCGCGCCGGCGCGATGGCCTGGCCGCGCAGCACGCGGCCGCGGAACTCGAATTCCGCGTCACGGTAGGCCTTGGACAGGTACGGCGCCATGGCATCGCCCACGCGCCAGCGCAGGTAGGCCTTCCACTGCTCGGCCGGCAGCCGGGTGATCATGCCGTTGAGCTGCTGGAACAGCGCCGGATCGGACAGCGACACCAGGTCGTCGTTGACGCCCTGCGCCTTGAGGAACGCGTCCAGCTGCAGGTTGCGGTAGCGGCTGTTCAGGTCCTTGGTGGAGACCGGCGCGTAGTTGTTGAACGGGTTGTTGATGCCGGCCAGCGGCTGCGCGTTGCGCGCCAGTTCGGTCTCCAGCTGGATCACCAGCGCCGACTCGGCGTCGAGCTTGTTGGTCGGGGTACCGGTCAGCGCCAGGATCTGCTTCACGTAGGCGCGGTAGCGACCCATCAGCGCCACCGTGTCGGCGTCGGTGCGGGTGTAGAAGGCCGGGTCGGGCAGGCCCATGCCGCCCTGCATGAAGTAGCCGATGTGGCGGTCCAGCGCCTTGAGGTCGACGTCCGGGGCGAAGTTGAACGCCACCGGGATGCCGACCTGGTGCAGCGCGGCGATCGAGGCGGGGATGTCCTTCGCTTTCCTGATCGCATTGATGCGGCCCAGCAGCGGCGCGATCGGCTTGGAGCCGTCGGCTTCCACCGCGGCTTCGTCCAAGCCGCTGGCCCAGAAATCGCCCAGCAGCTTCTGCACGTTGCCCTGCGGCGCGGTCATCGCGCGCTCCAGCAGTTGGCGCTGCTGGGTGCGGGCGTTGTCGGCCAGTTGCCCCAGCGCGGTGACGGCGCCGACCTGCGGCACCGGATTGGCCTTGAGCCAGTCTGCGTTGGCCTGCTCGTAGAAGTCGGTGCAGGCGGGGCTGACCGCGGGCGCGCGCGGGGCAGCCTTCTTGCGCGCGGCATCGGCGCCAGGCGCCGACAGCGCGGCGGCCACGCCGAAGGCCAGTGCCAGGGAAAGCGGGCGGAGGGTGGGCATGTGCAGCGGATCCGTCGAGGACTGAAAGTGGGCGGAGTTTAGCAGCGGGCGGCGCAGACGGAGGAGCGTGCCACGGCAGCGGTGCGGGCAGGCGCCGCGGTTGCGTCGGCGCCGCGCGCGTGGCGCCTTCGTGCGTGCGCGGCGCGCGGAAAACGAAAGGCCCGGGAAATCCCGGGCCTTCGTTGGCTGGCGCGTGGTGCGCTGGCCGATTACCAGATCACCACCTGCTTGTCGCCGGTGCGGACCATCGGCGAGCCGGCCTTGCACTGGAACGCGGCGGCGAAGGTCGGCAGGTTCGACGGCGCACCCATGGCGCGGAACTGCGCCGGGGCGTGCGGGTCGGTGGCCAGGCGGACCTTGGCGTTCTCCGGGGTGTACTTGGTGCGCCACACGGTGGCCCAGTTGAAGAAGAAGCGCTGGTCGCGGGTGAAGCCGTCGATCTTGGGGTCTTCCTTGCCGGCGCTGGCCTTCTGCAGGGCGTCGTAGGCGGTGGCCAGGCCGCCGAGGTCGGCGATGTTCTCGCCCAGGGTCAGCGAGCCGTTGACGTTCTGGTCGCCCACCTTGTACTCGTCGAACTGCTTGACCAGCTTGCCGGTCAGGCTGGAGAAGCCCTTGGCGTCGGCCTCGGTCCACCAGTTCTCGAAGTTGCCGGTCGGCCCGAAGCGGCTGCCCTGGTCGTCGTAGCCGTGGGTCATCTCATGGCCGATCACCGCGCCGATGCCGCCGTAGTTGAGCGCGTCGTCGGCGTTGGGGTCGAAGAACGGCGGCTGCAGGATGGCGGCCGGGAACACGATCTCGTTCTGCAGCGGGTTGTAGTAGGCATTGACCGTCTGCGGGGTCATGCCCCACTCGGTCTTGTCGACGGGCTGGCCGATCTTGGACAACGCGAACTTGTAGTTGAACGCGTTGGCGGCGCGGATGTTGCCCAGGTAGTCGTCGTGCCTGGTCTGCAGGCCGCTCCAGTCGCGCCACTTGTCCGGGTAGCCGATCTTCGGGGTGAAGGTCTCCCACTTGGCGATGGCCTTGGCCTTGGTCTCGGCGCTCATCCACGGCAGGTTCTGGATGCGGTCCTTCAGCGCCGCGGCCAGGTTCTTCACCAGTTCTTCCATCTTGGCCTTGGCTTCCGGCGAGAAGGCGACCTTGACGTACATCTGGCCGAAGGCTTCGCCGGCGTCGTTTTCGATGGTCCCCAGCACGCGCTTCCAGCGCGGCTTGATTTCCTTCTGGCCGTTGAGTTCCTTGCCGTAGAACGCGTAGTTCTCCTGCACGAACGCATCGCTCAGGTACGGCGAGGCGCCGTCGACGGTGTGGAAGCGCAGGTAGGCGCGCCATGCGGCCGGGTCGGTGTCGCCCAGCATCTTGCTCACTTCCTGGTGGAAGCCGGGGATGGCCAGCGAGAACTTCTCCGGCGCGGCGATGCCCTGCGCCTCGAAGAACTTGCTCCAGCTGAAGTTCGGGGTCAGCTTGTCGGCGTCGGCCACGGTGACCGGGTTGTAGTACAGCGAGACATCGCGCGACAGCTCGACGCTGGACTTGGAGGCCTTGGCCAGGCGGGTCTCGAACTTGACCACGTCCTCGGCCTGCTTGGCGGCGTCGGCCGCGGCCACGCCCGACAGTTCCAGCACCTTGGCCACGTGCGCCTGGTAGGCCTTGAGCTTGTCGGCCTTCTTCGCGTCGGTGTAGTAGGTGCTGTCCGGCAGGCCCAGGCCGCCCTGGCTGGCGTAGGCCATGTTCATCGACGAGTTCTTGAAGTCCGCTTCGGGGCCGAAGCCGAACAGCACGTTCTCGCCCTTGGCGGCGCTGGTGCGCAGGTAGTTGGCGATGGCGTCCTTGTCGGCCAGCGCGTCGATGGCCTCCAGGTCGGCCTTCAGCGGGGTGATGCCCAGCGCGTTGATCTTGGCTTCGTCCATGCCCGAGGCCCAGAAGTCGCCGACGATCTTCTCCACGCCGGTCGCGTTCTTCATCGCCGCGGCCTGTTCGGCCAGCTGGTGCTGCACGGCGACCGAGCGCTCGTCGAGGATGGTGAAGGCGCCCCAGCTGGTGCGGTCGCCCGGGATCTCGTTGGCGCTGAGCCACTTGTCGTTGACGTAGCCGCCGAAGTCGGTGCAGGCGTCCTTGCTGGGATCCAGGTCGGCCACGCTGAAGGCGTTGTAGGCCGGCAGCTTGGACTCGTCCAGCTTCAGTTCGGCGGCGGCCTCGGGGCCGGCGCGGTGGCGGCCGCGGCCGGGGCTTCTTCTTTCTTGCAGCCGACCAGCGCGGCCGAGACGGCCAGGGTCAGCAGGAGAATCTGGGGTTTGCGAACGATCACAGGAGGCCTCCGGGCCGGATTCGGTGCATGGGTGAGACCCCGATCACGGGGCGTGCGCAGAAGATACGCCTGTAACCGTTGCCGAAAGGGTGTCGAAGGTCATGCCGGTCGCCGGGTCCGGCGGCTGCCGCGGGGTGATATACAGGGCGGATGACAGACAACGCTTCGCGGCAGTGGGATGCGGTCCTGGTCGGCGGCGGCCACAACGGACTGGTGTGCGCGGCCTACCTGGCCAGGGCCGGCAAACGGGTACTGGTGCTGGAGCGGCGCGAGGTGGTCGGCGGCGCCGCGGTCACCGAGGAATTCCACCCCGGCTTCCGCAATTCGGTGGCGTCCTACACGGTGTCGCTGCTGCAGCCGCGGGTGATCGAGGACCTGCAGCTCGAGCGCCATGGCCTGCGCGTGGTGCCGCGGCGGATCAACAATTTCCTGCCGCTGCCGGGCGGCCGCTACCTGCTGGCCGGCGGCGGGCGCACCGGCGTGGAAGTGGCGAAGTTCTCCGCCCGCGATGCCGAACGCCTGCCGGCCTACGAGCAGCGCCTGGAGATCTTCGCCGACGTGCTGCGCGCGGTGGCGCTGCAGCCGCCGCCGAACGTGACCGGCGGCGGATGGCTGCATGCGCTGCCGGAACTGTGGAAGGCCGGCCAGCTGGGGCGGCGCCTGCAGGGCCTGGACATCGCCTTGAAACAGGAATTGCTGGACCTGTTCACCCTGTCCGCGGCCGAATACCTGGACCGCTGGTTCGAAAGCGAACCGATCAAGGCGCTGTTCGGCTTCGACGGCATCGTCGGCAACTACGCCAGCCCGTATGCGCCGGGCACCGCCTACGTGCTGCTGCACCACGTGTTCGGGCAGAGCAACGGGGTCAAGGGCGCCTGGGGCCATGCCCTCGGCGGCATGGGCGCCATCACCCAGGCGATGGCGCGTTCGGCGATCGAGGCCGGCGCAGTGATCCGCACCGGCGCCGGCGTGGAGCGGGTGCTGGTGGAAGGAGGGCGGGCGACCGGCGTGGTGACTACCGGCGGCGAGGTGATCCGCGCCCGCGCGGTGGTCGCCAACGTGAATCCAAAACTGCTGTACGAACGGTTGCTGGAACCGGCGGACGTGCCCCCGGCCACCCGCGAGCGGATGGCGAACTGGCGCTGCGGTTCGGGCACGTTCCGCATGAACGTGGCGCTGTCGCGGCTGCCCGATTTCAGCGTGCTGCCGGGGCAGGGCGACCATCTCACCGCTGGCATCATCATCGCCCCGAGCCTGGACTACATGGACCGTGCCTGGCAGGACGCGCGCCGCCACGGCTGGTCGCGCGAGCCGGTGGTGGAGATGCTCATTCCCAGCACGCTGGACGATTCGCTGGCGCCACCGGGCCAGCACGTGGCCAGCCTGTTCTGCCAGCACGTGGCGCCGCAGCTGCCGGACGGGCGCAGCTGGGACGACCACCGCGAGGAGGTGGCCGACCTGATGATTGCCACCGTCGAGCGCCACGCCCCCGGCTTCGCCGCCTCGGTGCTGGGCCGGCAGATCCTCAGCCCGCTGGACCTGGAGCGCACCTTCGGCCTGGTGGGTGGCGACATCTTCCACGGCGCGCTGAGCCTCAACCAGCTGTTCAGCGCGAGGCCGATGCTGGGCCAGGCCAACTACCGCGGCGCGATCCCCGGGCTGTACCTGTGCGGTTCCGGCACCCATCCCGGCGGCGGCGTGACCGGGGCGCCGGGGCATAATGCGGCGCGGGAGATACTAAAGGACCGCGTTTGACGACGACGGAGCAGGTCCGGCGTTGTCAGGGACTGTCACGGAGGCCTTCAATACGGGGCATCTCATCGTCTGCGTCCGGTTCTGGAGCGTCCAGAAGCGGCGCCACCGGCGATATGCGTGACGGCTGCTTGTCGGCAGGCAGCTGTTGCGCGGAGCCGACGTTTACGGTGGCGATGCGCGGCTTAATCCATGACGAATCCTGCCATGCCTGGTACTTGGCAGGATCCCAATAGCGTTCGTCATAGAACTTCGAACCATCAATTTCGGTACTGCCCACGGCCGTGGGAATGATGATGCGTACGTTCCCGCTAAAACCGGTCCTGCTGCCGGTAAGGCTCCTGCGCTCTCTGCGTAGCTTGGAGGCAATACGCGGCAACGCCGCCGCGTCACCGTAACGGGCATAGACCTCCTGCCCTACCTCAAGCGCCTGTGCACGCTCGTCTTCTGACAGGTCAGTCCAGTACCGCTCGCGCATCCCCGCAAAACCCTCGTAGCCACGCTCTGCTGCGAGATCCATCCAGGCATAGGCCCGCGCCCGGTCGCGCTCGGTGCCGGTGCCGGTCCATAACATCTCCGCGACCATGCCTTGTGACGGCTTGTCCCCGTAAAAGGCAGCATTCTGGAAGTATCGCAGCGCCTTTTTGTGCTCACCCGACTTGTATTTTTCAATGCCAAGCATTCGAAAGCGCAAGTCCGGGTGTCCATTGAGGAAGCCGGATGTGACCATCAGTGGATCCTGTACAGGATCGGCCGGAAGCGTACCGACTGCCTCGCGCGCGACAGCGGGAGTCCAAGCGCTCGACAGGGCCAATAAGATAAATGCCCTGGTGAATGTGCCTTTAAGCGTCATATGTCTGCTTTCTGCTGTCCCTGCCATGAAGCAATGTTCGACTGGCTGGCAGGTGCCGTGGAACGGTCAAAAGTCATTGCGGCGACGAGGGGCGCGAAACGCCCCCCGTCGCTCGTGGCACCGCCATTCTCCGGGCGCGTTTACCACGCCCGCGTCAGTCCGCGTTGGTCGGTTGGCCGACATCGACCTTGCCATCGCCGATATGACGCTGGAAGAAGCCCAGCATCTCCGTGTACAGGTTGACGCGTGCGTCCTCGCCGTAGAAGCCATGCATTTCGCCGGACTGGATGATCATGCCTTCCGGTTTGTTGCCTGCTGCGATCAGAGCCTTGTTCATCAGTTCCGTTTGCTCTGGCGGAGTGCGTACGTCACGGGCACCAGCGGCGAGATACACCGGGATCTTCACTTCGTCAGCCCGGCGTGCGGGTGAGCTCTCCGCCCACAGCTTGGAATCGGTCCCATGCGTACGCCGCAGGAAGCGACGACCC
Source organism: Stenotrophomonas acidaminiphila (assembly GCA_002951995.1). Lineage (NCBI taxonomy): Bacteria > Pseudomonadati > Pseudomonadota > Gammaproteobacteria > Lysobacterales > Lysobacteraceae > Stenotrophomonas > Stenotrophomonas acidaminiphila. The sequence goes on along the minus strand of CP019797.1, from coordinate 2,265,886 downwards.
GAGTCCCGCTCGGGTATGTCGCCCTTCTTGAACATCATGTCGATGTCATAGACACCCACATATCCGAACGTGCATTTGAACAGGCCGGGTTCTCTGATGGGTGCCATCAGTGCGGAATAGCCGCCGAAGCTGCCGCCGTATATACAGATGCGATCCTTGTTGGCGTAGCCGTTGTCGATCACCCAGTGCGTCGCGTCGAGTATGTCGTTCTGGATTCCTTGGCTCCATTGCTGGTGGCCTGCATCCTGAAATTCCTTGCCATACCCACCCGAGCCTCGGTAGTTGACCTGCAGCGTCGCATAGCCCCTGCTGGCAAATAATTGTGTTTCCGGATTGAAACCCCAGCGGTCGCGCGGGCCGATGGGGCCGCCGTGTGGATTCACGATCAGTGGAAGATTCTTGCCATCACTGCCGTGCGGTAGGGTGAGGAATGCATGGATGAGCTTTCCGTCACGAGAGGTGAACGAGAAAGGCTTCACCGAGGCGAGCCGGGCCGACGCCAGCTGCGGCCTCTGCTTCATCAGAAACCGCGCCTTGCCGCTTTCACGATCGAACAGATACAGCTCGGATGGGTTGGTATCGCTGTAAACGTTGACGATGATCTTCTTGCCATCGGCAGTGGCGTTGGAGAAGTCGACCATCTGCCCTTCGAACGCATTCGCCAGCGACAGATAAAGCTGTGCATCCGGATGATCTTCATTGGTGAGTGTGACCTTGGGGGCCCCGGCCTCGGTCACCACGCCAATGAGCGTTGTTTCATCGGTTGACCAGATCATGTCGGAGACCTCGGCGACGGGATCCTGGTGAAGCGTCGTGAACTTTCCTGTCGAGGGATCCAGCGTGCCTATCGCGGCTGGCCGCCGTCCGTCATCGCGGCTTGCATAGATCGTGCCGTTCGTGGTTGCGCGCACGATATCCAGATGGTTGCCGTCCGATTGGGATGAGTTGATCAGGGTCCAGTTGCCCGCATCCCGCCGGTAGAGCTCGGTTCGCTCATCGTACTCGCCATCGTCACCCTTGCTGGTGGAGCAGACTGCGAACTGCGGTTGCTTGGCGGAATCTAGGGTGATGTTGCAGTTCTCCTTCGGTGCGCGCGCCAGGCTGGTACGCCGTCCACTCAAAGTGTCCATCCTGACGATTTCGGTGCCGACGCCCTCGGAGGAACGGGCGCTGGTCACTTGCATGATCACGTTCTGATCGTCGTCTTTTAGCGTATCAAGCAGACTGAAACGCTCTGCGCCGACGGTCTTTGCCCGTTGGGTGGCATCACGGGTGCCGTAGAAAATGAGTGGCCGCGGCTGCGAGCCATCTGCGTTCACGGCAAACCATTCTCCGGTCGAAAAGGGAGCCGCATAACCGCCCATCTTCTTGACAGCGTTGAACATCAGGCGTTCCGGGCTCGTCCAGTAGAAACTGCCAACGCTTTTCTGGTCGGGGAGCTGGTTGACCTTGACGATCTTGAGGTCGGAAGTCCGCAGTACGGCCAGTACGTCCTGTTCACCGCGATCCATGGTGATGGCGATATAGCGCCCATCCGGCGAAATCTTGGCGGTACCGTAGGCGGAGTGCGCGACAAAGTCGCGGATTGACGGGGGCGACTGCACCGGCGCCGCAGAGGCGGCCGAGATGGAAAGTGTGAGCAGAATGGCTGCTGGCAGGCATGATTTCATCTGGATTTCCTTGTCTGATATCGGCTTGCGCATCAACAGAATGGCCCGGGAGTACCCGGGCCATTCGGTTTACATCACGTGTTCAATCAACGGAAGCGGTACTGGAACTCGACCGCAACCTCACGTCCAACTGCATCAAAGGCGCGCCAGAAGTACGGGTAAGAGTTGAAGCCGTCGTCCCTCGGGTGATGGTTGTCGAACATGTTGTTGACGTACAGGTTCACCTGTGCCTTGTCAGTGATCTTCTTGCCGACACTGCCGTTCCAGATGAAATAGGGGGCGATGCGGCCGGTTTCCTGCCAATTGGGCAGGCTGCCATAGCGGATCATGAACAATGCCGCCTGCCAGTCATTACGCTGCCAGGTACCGGTTGCACGGATACGGCTACGGAAATCGAAGTTACCCAGGTCATCGCGGTAGTCCAGGACCGGGTCGGTCTTGAACTGCGCGGAGGTCTGGCCCAGGGTGTGCGACCAGCCCACCTGGACGCGGAAGTCACCCAGTCGGTCGGTGTCCAGCCTGTAGTCCAGGGTCGCGTCGATACCCTTGGTGCCGAGGACCGCGCGGTTGATCGGGCCACGGCGGATCTCCGTGATCTGACCATCGTTCGGCGTGCCCGGAGCGCTCAGGCGGGAAACACGCGACAGCATGTCGTTACAGAATGCGGAACCCAAGGTGCCCAGGGTGAACGGCTGGCCATTGCGGGTCTTGCCGGTGATGCAGCCCGCTTCCCCTTCCAGGATATAGGCGGAAGTGATGTCGGAGACCACGTCCTCCAACTCGATGTGGTAGTAGTCGGCGCTGATCGACAGGCCGTCAATGATGTCCCACACGAAGCCGGCCGTCCACGACTTGCCGGTCTCTTCACGCAGATCCTTGGTGCCCTGGCGGACGCCGAACGCAGTGTAGTTGGTGGTCGTATCCGAGGTCGGGCACTGCGACGCCACGCGGCCACTTTCAAGGCAGCGGCGCACGTCGAGAATGCTGCTGTACGAGCCGCTGCGCTCTGCGAATACGTAGTGCATGTCCGGGGCGCGGAAGCTGGTCGCGTAGGAGCCGCGCACCAGCAGGTTCGAGAACGGACGCCATTCGAGGCCTGCGTTCCAAGTGCGGGCGTCATCCACCGCCGTGATGTCGTCGTACTTGTCAAGACGGCCGGCGATGCTGGCCTTCAGGCTGTCGAAGATCGGAACAGACAGCTCGACACCCGTCGCGTAACGGTCACGCTTGCCGCCGCCGCCCGTGCCCGTTCGGTTGTAGGGGCGATCGGCACCGGTATAGTCCGGCAGGATACGCGGATCTTCGTTCAGCTCGTACTCTTGCTGGGATGCTTCCACCACGGCTGCGAAGCCGAGCGGACCCGCAGGCAGTTCGAAGAGATCACCGGAAACCACGAAGTTGCCCTGGTTCACGTACGACTTTGCATCCGTCTTGATGACGGTGCTCATCGACGCGAACTGCTCAGGCGTCAGCGCACTGTAGTAGCGGGATTCATTCAGATCATAGATCGCGTAGCCGTTGCGCGTGCCAATACGCTGGCCGAGGAACCAGTCGTTGATCTTCGAGGCGATAAGGCGCGGAGTTTCGACCTTGATGCGGTACTCCGCGCGGGACAGGGTGGCATCCCAGTCGAAGCGTTCACCGAAGTTCCCCTTGAAGCCGACGGCAAAATCGTAGGACTTCTCGTCGTTCTTGCTCATCAGCTTGTCCACGCCGCCGGCTTCCTGCGGTGTGAAGACGCGCTGCGCGTCGACGATGGTGCCAAGGCCCTGGTCGTACCAGAGGCCACCGACAGTGGGGCCACCCAGAACTGGGTGCCACCGGTGTACTTGGCGCGCGACCAGTAAGTCTGCAGGCTTGCCCATGCCTGGACCCCGCTGTCGAAATCGAACGTGCCGTACAGGTAGGCCGACATGTCGTTGTTGCCATTGCTGATCGTCTGGTAACCCACATCCTTGTAGCTGCCGCAAGCCTGGCCAAGGTTGGTGATCACGCCGGCTGCATTAGCGGAGCGATAGTTGTGGCGAACCCACTCGTCGCCAAACTGCTCGCACGCCCCCGGGGGCGGCGCGATATAGCTGTTCGCGCTCTTGGTGCGGTCGCGGACGCGCATGGTTCCGGTTGGCTGGATGCCCACGTAGTCCGGTGGCAGCGGGTTGTCCAGCAGCGAGTCCATGAAGTCACGCTGGAACGCATGCAGCGGCTCGGAGTTGAAATACTCGACGGCATAAGTGACGCTCCACTTGTCGCCCGTCTTTCCGCCAATCCACTGCAGGTCGGCGCGATCTCGGCCGCCATCGGTGGTGGTGGAGCCCTTGACCTTGAGCAGATCGCCTTCGAAGTTCGTTTTGAGAACGATGTTGACCACGCCGGCAACGGCGTCGGAGCCGTAAATCGCCGAAGCGCCGCCGGCCAGCAGTTCGATACGCTCGACTGCGGCGGGGGATATTGCCGAAGTTGGCGAAGTTGCTCTGCCCGTTGTAGGGCAGTGGGTAGTCGGCGGCACGACGGCCATTGATCAGCAGCAGGGTGCGGCCCGGGCCGAGGCCGCGGAGGTTGATCACGCTGGCATTCGGCGTGAAGCCACCCTGGAAAATCTCATTCTGGGTGGAGCCGCTGGCCTGGGTCAGGGTGTTGAGCGCATCGAAGACGGTAGTGAAGCCTTCGCGCTCGATCTGAGCGGAGGAAATCACTGTTACCGGTGCTGGACCCTCGACCTCTGCGCGCTTGATGCGGGAGCCGGTGACTGTGACCTTGTCCAGATTGGTTGCATTCTTGTTGCTAACCTCATGGCCGGGCTGGAGTTCAGCTTCCTGAGCATGAGCCGGCGCTACTGCAGTGACTAGCATGGCACTGGCGAGCGCGAACGACAGCGGGTGACGGCTGAGTGAGAAGCGGTTGATCATCGGTTGCCCCTGGGTGCAGTGTGCGAGGTGAAAGCCGGATCGGCAGTCCGTGCTTCACTCTCCTCGCGGTCTGGAATCACGTCGCAAAAAATTCATGTGCCGATAACTTCGAATTAACACATGGTTAATTTTGCATGTCAACCATTCAGTTCATGGTCATAAGTGCGTGATCCGGCAATCTTCTGGCTCGACGACGGTGGTCAGGTCTCATTGAAGATCCGAGCGCACTGGATGTCCTATGGAAGCGCAACTGCGTGGTGGCCCAGAACTCAAGTCGTCGGAGTGCCGCACGTGATGCAGGGTCTGGTGCCGCTGCATCGGGCCATCAAAGGAATGGGGCGCCTGGCCTGCCGCTACCCTGGAGCTCTTCTATGAAGCATCATCTGCGGGTTTATCTGATCAGGAATTACTAGCATGGCCTCGCAGAAAGCCGCCCTGTCGACGAGCATTCACCGCGTCCAGAAGGGCCTTTCGCCCCATCCCCGCATCCGCAACGTCATCGCCGTGGGTTCCGGCAAGGGCGGGGTCGGCAAGTCGACGACGGCGGTTAACCTGGCTGTGGCGCTGCAGCAACTGGGCGCGCGGGTGGGGGTGCTGGATGCCGACATCTACGGGCCCAGCATGCCGGCGATGCTGGGGCTCAGCGGGCGCCCGGAGAGCCCGGACAACAAGTCGATCGAGCCGATGCGGGCGTTCGGGGTGGAGACCATGTCGATCGGGTTCCTGGTCGATCAGGACTCGCCGATGATCTGGCGCGGGCCAATGGCCACGTCGGCGCTGACCCAGCTGTTCAACGACACCCGCTGGGACGACCTGGACTACCTGCTGGTCGACCTGCCGCCGGGCACCGGCGACATCCAGCTGACCCTGGCGCAGAAGATCCCGGTGGCCGGCGCGGTGATCGTGACCACGCCGCAGGACATCGCCACCCTGGACGCGCGCAAGGCGCTGAAGATGTTCGAGAAGGTCGAAGTGCCGGTGCTGGGCATCATCGAGAACATGGCGGTGCATACCTGCTCCAGCTGCGGCCATGTCGAGCACCTGTTCGGCGAAGGCGGCGGCCAGCGCATGGCCGCCCAGTACGGGGTGCCGCTGCTGGGCGCGCTGCCGCTGGAGATCGGCATCCGCGAGCAGGGCGACGCCGGCACGCCGATCGTGGCGGCGGCACCTGATTCGGCGGCCGCCAAAGCCTATGTGGCGGCGGCGCAGCGCATGGTCGAGGAGCTGGGCAAGCGCCCGCGGGCGGGCATTCCCATCGTTTCCTCGCTGGTCTGAGCCGGCCGCCGCTACCACCCGGGCGCCATGCCAGGCGCCGGGCTTGGGCTAGAATCGCCCTCCCTCCGGCCCGCGGGCCGGGTTCCATCGCCACCAGGAACGTCGAATGAGCATCAAGAGTGACCGCTGGATCCGCCGCATGTCCGAGCAGCACGGCATGATCGAGCCGTACGAAGCCGGGCAGGTCAAGCAGCTTGATGGCCAGCGCATCGTCAGCTACGGCACCTCCAGCTACGGCTATGACGTGCGCTGTTCGCGCGAATTCAAGGTGTTCACCAACATCAACTCGACCATCGTCGACCCCAAGCACTTCGACCCGAAGAGCTTCGTCGACATCGAGGCCGACGAGTGCATCATCCCGCCGAACTCGTTCGCGCTGGCGCGCACGGTGGAGTATTTCCGCATCCCGCGCGACACGCTGGTGGTGTGCCTGGGCAAGAGCACCTATGCGCGCTGCGGCATCATCGTCAACGTGACCCCGCTGGAGCCGGAGTGGGAAGGCCACGTGACCTTGGAGTTCTCCAACACCACGCCGCTGCCGGCACGCATCTATGCCAACGAGGGCGTGGCGCAGATGCTGTTCTTCCAGGCCGACAAGGACGATGTCTGCGAGACGTCCTACCGCGATCGCGGCGGCAAGTACCAGGGCCAGACCGGGGTGACCCTGCCGCGTACCTGAGCGGGGGACTACGGCAGACGAAAAGGGCGCGGAATTCCGCGCCCTTCGTGTTTGCGCCGGCGGCCCGGGCCTACTTGCCGCGCCCGAACAGCATGCCGATGCCCACGGCCACCAGGATGGCCGGCCACCAGGTGGCCAGCATCGAGCCGATGTTGCCGTTGATCCAGCCCAGGTTCTTGGCCAGGAAGAACAGGCCGACGACGATCAGGATCAGGGCGGCGATCAGGTTGGAGCGCATCGACTTGCGGGTCCTTGGTTGAAGTGGTGGCTATCGTAGCCGCTGGCGCCAGATTTCGACACGCTCGGCCAGCACCCCCGGGTCGAAGCGCTGCGCCGGGCCGCTGCCCCAGACCGGTCCGGGCCAGGCGGCATCGCCCTCATGGCGGCCGACCAGGTGGATGTGCAGCTGCGGCACGATGTTGCCGAGCGCGCCGATGTTGAGCTTGGTGACGTTGGGCTTCTGTTTCAGGTGGCGGGAGACCTGGTTGATCTCGGCCAGCAGCAGCCGCTGCTGGTTGCCGTCCAGGTCGATCCACTCGCTGGCGCCGGCGACGCGCGGCACCAGCACGACCCAGGGGAAGCGGTCGTCGTTCATCAGCCGGATCTGGGACAGCGGGCCGTCGGCGATCAGCACGCTGTCGGCGGCAAGGCGGGTGTCAAGCTCGAAATCGGACGTCACAACGTCGGTCATCGCAGGTTCTCGCTGAAGAAGGCCAGGGTGCGTTCGCGCGCAAGCGCGGCGCTCGGAGCGTGGTAGTGCGCGCCGACCTCGCGGTTGAAGGCGTGGTCGGCCGGGTACACGTATACCTGCATCGACGGTTGCTTTTCACGGTGCGCTGCAACGGCGGCCGCCGGGATCGAGGGGTCCTGCGCGCCGAAGTGGAAGATCGCCGGGGCCTTGAACGGCGCATCCAGGAACGGCACGTTGCGTGCGCCGTAATAGCTGGCCGAGGGCAGGCCCAGCCGCTGCGCTGCGAGCAGGGCGATGGTGCCGCCCCAGCAGTAGCCCACGGTCCCGACCTTGCCGTGCCCGGCCAGGGCGTGCGCGGCGGCATCCACGATATCGACGGCGCGGTCCACGCCCAGCGCGTCCACCAGCGCCCTGCCGCGGGCGGTGCCGGCGGCGTCGTAGTCCAGCTCCAGCCCTGGTTCGATCGGGTCGAAGAAGGAGGGGGCCAGCACCGCGTAGCCCTCGGCTGCATACTGCTCGGCGACATGGCGGATATGGGCGTTGGCGCCGAAGATCTCCTGGATCACCACCAGCCCGGCGCGCGCGGGGGCGTCGGGCAGGGCCTGCCAGGCGCGTACCGGGCCATGGGCGGTTGCGAGGGTGATCCAGTGGTTCATGGGAGGGCTCCGTGGCGCGCGCGGGAATGATTCCCGCCGATGTTAAGGCCACTGCCGGGTAGTGCCGGCACCCGGCCGGTATAATCGCCGCCCTCACGGCCCCGCGGCCATTCCGGCCCCGGCCTTCCAGAACCGCCAGACCCCATGTCCCAGCTGAACCCCAAAGTCGGCTTCGTCAGCCTTGGCTGCCCGAAGGCCCTCGTCGATTCCGAGCGCATCCTCACCCAGTTGCGGGTGGAGGGCTACGACATCGTGCCGTCCTACGACGCGGCCGACGTGGTGGTGGTCAACACCTGCGGCTTCATCGATTCGGCCGTGGCCGAGTCGCTCGATGCCATCGGCGAGGCGATGAACGAGAACGGCAAGGTCATCGTCACCGGCTGCCTGGGCAAGAAGTCGGAGATGATCCGCGAGCAGTACCCGGACGTGCTGTCGGTGTCCGGGCCGCAGGATTACGCCAGCGTGATGGACGCGGTGCATGCCGCGCTGCCGCCCAGGCACGACCCGTTCGTGGACCTGGTGCCGGACTACGGCATCAAGCTGACCCCGCGCCACTATGCGTACCTGAAGATTTCCGAAGGCTGCAACCACCGCTGCAGCTTCTGCATCATCCCGTCGATGCGCGGCGACCTGGTCTCGCGCCCGGTGGAGGACGTGCTGCGCGAGGCCGAGCGGCTGGTGAAGGGCGGCGTGCGCGAACTGCTGGTGGTGTCGCAGGACACCTCGGCCTACGGCGTGGACCGCCGGTACGCGCCGGGCACCTGGCGCGGCAGGGAGTACGCCACGCGCATGAAGGCGCTGTGCGAGGGCCTGTCCGAGCTGGACGCCTGGACCCGCCTGCACTACGTCTACCCGTATCCGCACGTGGACGATGTCGTGCCGCTGATGGCCGACGGCCGCATCCTGCCGTACCTGGACATCCCGTTCCAGCACGCCAGTCCGCGCATCCTCAAGCTGATGAAGCGCCCGGGCGCGGTCGACAAGACCCTGGAGCGGGTGCTGCGCTGGCGCCAGATCTGCCCGGACATCACCGTGCGTTCGACCTTCATCGTCGGCTTCCCGGGCGAGACGGAAGCCGAGTTCGAGCAGCTGCTCGAGTTTCTCGACGCCGCCCAGCTCGACCGCGTCGGTGCATTCGCCTATTCGCCGGTGGAAGGCGCCACCGCCAACGAGCTGCCCGACCCGGTGCCGGAAGACGTCAAGCAGGAGCGCCTGGCGCGCTTCATGGAAAAGCAGGCCGCCATCTCCGCGGCCAGGCTGGAAGCGAAGGTCGGCAGCGTGCAGCAATGCCTGGTGGACGCCATCGAGGACGGCATCGCGGTGGCGCGCTCCCGGGCGGATGCGCCGGAGATCGACGGCCTGGTGCATATCCAGAATGCCGACGCGGCGGGGCTGCGCGTGGGCGATTTCGTCGACGTGGAGATCACCGACAGCGACGAGCATGACCTGTTCGGTGACGCCCGGGTCAAACCCGCCACGACGCCGTTCGATCTCAAGGTGCTGTGACCGGCCAGCCGGGAGGCGGGGGCGGTGGCACGGACGGCACCGGCGCTGCACCCGGGCGGCGCCGTTTCATCGCGCCGTCGCGTGTGCAGGTCGATCCGGCGTGCTTCCGGCATCCGCTGTTCGATGGATATGCCGCCCATCGCGGATGGATGACCGCCGCAGAGTGGCCCGGGATCGACGCACTCAACGCTTTGCTGCCGGCGCACGGGCCGCGCTTCGTCGTGCAGGACGAGGCGCTGCTGGCCGATGGCCTGCACTACGAAACGCGCATCGCAACGCAGGGGCGCATCGCCACCCGCCCGGAGAACTGGCACGACCTGTTCAACGCACTGGTCTGGGCACGTTACCCGGCGATCAAGTCGGCGCTCAACGCGCGCCAGTGCCTGCATGTCGCCGCGATGGGACCGCAGCGGCGCAACCGCGCGCAGCAGGCGCTGACCCAGTTCGACGAATGCGGGGTGATCGTGCGTGTTGCCGATCCCGGGCTGCTGCGGTTGTGGGATGGCCATCAGTGGCATGCGCTGTTCGCCGCGCAGGCCACGCGCTGGCAGGACGGTTGCATCGGCGTGGCCGCGGTGATCGGGCACGCGCTGATGGAGCAGGCACTGGTGCCCGGGCCGCGCCTGGTCGGGCGCTGCGTGGTGGTGCACGGCGCGGACGATGCGGCCTGCGTGGCGCGCGTGGCCGCGGCGCTGGCAGCCGGCGAGATCCTCGACGATCCGCTGCAGCTGCGCCCGCTGCCGCTGGCCGGTGTGCCCGGCTGGCAGCCGCGGCAGGACGATGTCTTCTACGCCGAAGCCGGCTATTTCCGGCCGTTGCGCGAAGGGCGCACATACCCCGCGCCGCTGCGCTGACGCGGTCCGGGTTCGCCGGCCATGACCGGTGCGTCCCGCTTTGCGCGGGATGCCGTGCCGACTTGCCGGCCCGGCGGCTTGGCCAGCCCGAAGCCGCAGGCGGGGGCGGCTCGCACCCGCCGCCGTGGGGCATCACCCGGCGGCGTAGTCGATGCCGATGATGGCGAACCCCTGCCGCCCGCCCGGCAGTTCCACCTCGAATTCGTCGTCGATGCGCTTCTTCAGCAGCGCACGGGCCAGCGGCGAATCGATGCTGATCCAGCCGGCGGTCGCATCGGTTTCATCCGGGCCGACGATGCGGTAGACGTGGACCTGGCCGGACTGGACGTTCTCCAGTTCCACCGTGGCGCCGAAGAACACCGCGTCGGGGTCGCTGGGGCGGGTGTCGACCACGCGCAGCGCTTGCAGGCGCTTGCTCAAATAGCGCACGCGGCGGTCGATCTCGCCCAGCTGCTTCTTGCGGTAGGTGTATTCGGCGTTCTCCGAGCGGTCGCCTTCGGCCGCGGCGGCGGCCAGCGCCTTGACCACCTCCGGTCGCCGCTGCCGCCACAGTTCATCCAGCTCGGCCTTCAGCCGCGCATGGCCCTGGGCGGTGATCAGGGCAGTGCTCTTTTCTGCAGGGGGACGCCAGCGGCTCATTGCGACGGAACATCGGGAAGACGCGGCGCATGGTAGCCGCGCACGCGTGCGCCAGGCCAACCAATGGCTGAAGTCACGGCACGTCGATGGAGCGCGGGCACGCCGGGCGGGCTGCCCGCGGTGGCCACGCCGCCGGGTTGGGGCGCTTGCCGAGCGCGGCGCGACACGCGGCGGCGCAGGCATCCGGCGACGTCGGCCAGCGGACGCCGTGGCGGTCGCGGGGACCGGTCAGCGCTTGCCGCCGAAAATCCCGCCGAGGATGCCGCGCACGATCTGGTTGCCCAGCTTGGTGCCGACCGTGCGCGTGGTCTGTTTGGCCATGGTCTCGATCATGCCCTGGCGGCGTTTGGTACCGAAGATGGCGTCCTTGATGGCCTGGCCGAAGCCGGCTTCCTGGCTGTCGTCCTGCTCGCGGGTGCGCGCCGCCGGCGCCTTGGCCTGGTCGGCGGCCTGTTGCGCGCGACGCGCCAGGATCTCGGCCGCCGATTCGCGGTTGACCGCGGTGTCGTAGCGGCTGCCGACCGGGCTGCCGGCGCGGACCTGGGCGCGCTCGGCGTCGGTGATCGTGCCCATGCGGCAGCGTGGCGGCGCCACCAGCGTCTTCTGCACCGGCGCGGGCACCCCCTTGTCCTGCAGGGTGGACACCAGCGCCTCGCCGGTGCCCAGCTGCGACAGCGTGGCGACCACGTCCAGCTTCGGGTTCGGGACGAAGGTCTCCGCCGCGGTCTTGACCGCCTTCTGGTCGCGCGGAGTGAAGGCGCGCAGCGCGTGCTGCACGCGGTTGCCGAGCTGGCCAAGGATGTTGGCCGGCACGTCATCGGGGAACTGCGAGCAGAAATACACGCCCACGCCCTTGGAGCGGATCAGTCGCACCACCTGCTCGATGCGCTGCGCCAGGGCGGGCGGGGCATCGTCGAACAGCAGGTGCGCCTCGTCGAAGATGAAGACCAGCTTCGGCTTCTCCAGGTCGCCCACTTCCGGCAGTTTCTCGAACAGTTCGGAGAGCAGCCACAGCAGGAAGGTCGAATACAGGCGCGGCTTGAGGATCAGCTGCGCCGCGGCGAGGATGCCGATCACGCCGCGGCCGTCGTGGTTGACGCGCATGATGTCGGCCAGTTCCAGCGCCGGTTCGCCGAAGAACCCCTCGCCGCCGTCCTGCGACAGGCGCAGCAGCGCACGCTGGATCGCCGCCACCGACTGCGCGCTGACCAGCCCGTACTCGGTGGACACGTCCTTGCGCTCCTCGGCCACCAGGTTGAGCAGGGCGCGCAGGTCGTCCAGGTCGAGCAGCAGCAGGCCGCGGTCGTCGGCCAGCTTGAACACGATGTCGAGCACCCCGGCCTGGGTGTCGTTGAGCTCCAGGATGCGCGCCAGCAGGGTTGGGCCCATCTCGCTGACCGTGGTCCGCACCGGGTGGCCGAGCTGGCCGTACAGGTCCCAGAACACCACCGGGCTGGCGGCCGGGGCGTAGCCGGCCACGCCGATGTCGGCGGCGCGCTGGGCCAGCTTCTCGCCGCCGTCGCCGGGCACGGCCAGGCCGGCCACGTCGCCCTTCACGTCGGCCAGGAACACCGGCACGCCCAGCCGCGAGAAGCCCTCGGCCAGGGTCATCAGCGTCACCGTCTTGCCGGTGCCGGTGGCGCCGGCCACCAGGCCATGGCGGTTGCCGAAGCGCGGAAGCAGGGTGACGGCGATATCGTCGGTGATGCCCTTGCCGATCAGGATGGGGTCCATGCAGTGCTCCCGGGTGTTCGTGGGGGGATTCTAGCTGCCGACTGTATCGCCTGGCCGTTCCGGTTGCCGGGCAGCGAGGCCGGCGGCTACCCTGCCAGCCTTTCCGCCCGTAAAGCCGCTGATGCCCGCTTCCGTTCCGTCCGTCCGTCGTTGCTCGCTGCTGGTCGCCGCCTCGCTGCTGATCGCCATTCCCACCGCGCACGCGCAGCGCGTGTCCGCCCGCGACAAGGCCCGGGTCGAGGCGATCGAACAGCGCATGGCCGCGGCTGAGAAGCGTTATGCGGACGCCCTGCTGCTGGTTGCCAACGCCGACCCCAAGGGCACCGCCGAGGGCAACGCCGCGCTGGAGGACATGGAGGACGTCATCAATGCCTGCATCGGCCAGAAGGGCTGCCAGGTGGGCAACCTGCTGTCCACCTACAAGCGGCTGCTGAAGAAGCAGGCCGACGACAGCGCCGGCGACAGCGCCGACGAGGCCGGCGATACGCTCGAGGCCGATCCCGACCACGTCGGTCCGCTGGTCGCCGACGTGCCCGAGGCCGCGCGCGCGGCGGCACTGCTCAACGACCACCGCCACGCCTTCGATGAGATGGTCGAATACAACCCGGCCATCCAGGCCGGCATCCGCCGCTGGCTGACCGACATGCGCCCGGCGCTGCTGACCAGCTACGAGAACTACATGAACCTGCGCGCGGTGATGTGGCCGGAGTGGGAAAAGCGCGGCCTGCCCGAGGCGCTGCTGTTCGGCATCATGGCCAAGGAGTCCAACGGCCGCGTGCACGCCTCCTCGCGCGCCGGCGCGGCGGGGCTGATGCAGTTCATGCCGGCCACCGGCCGCCGCTTCGGCCTCGGCCCGGACGGCAGCGGTTTCGATACCCGGTTCGACGCGCGCAGCGCCGCCGAGGCCAGCGCCTCCTACATGAACGAGCGCATGGGCCAGCTCAACCGCAACATCGAGCTGGCGCTGGCCGCCTACAACGGCGGCGAGGGCCGCGCGCAGCGGGTGTTCAACCAGGGCGGCGGGCAGGGCTTCTGGACCGATTCGATCTACAACCAGTTCCCGGGCGAGACCAAGGACTACGTGCCGATGGTGATCGCCGCGGCGTGGATCTTCCTGCACCCGCAGCAGTACGGCGTCGAGTTCCCCAAGGTCAACGCGCAGCCGGCGACGATCCGCCTGGCCAGGTCCACCACGATCTACGAGCTGACCATCTGCCTGGGCAGCGCCGGTACCCGCGACGGCTACATGCGCGTGCTGCGCAACCTCAACCCGCGCTACGAGGCCGATGGCTGGATCCCCGCCGGCACCACCATCAACGCCACCACCCGCATCGCCGGGCTGTATAACCGGCATTGCGTGAACGGGCCGCGCGCGGACCTGGCGCGGGCATTGATCACCGCCGACGTGAATACCGCGATCAAGCGGCCGCAGGCCGCCAGCTACACCGGCAACGTGGCGGTGGGCGACGTGCAGGCGATGCAGGCGGCCGCGCCTGCCGCCACCGCGCCGGTCGCCCCGGCACGCCCGGCAAGGCGGCCCGCCGCGCGCAGTTACAAGGTCGCCAAGGGCGACACCCTGGGCCGCATCGCCGCGCGCTTCCAGTGCGAGCTGCCGGCGCTGGCGCGCGCCAACGGGCTGCGCGCCCCGGCCTATGCGATCAAGCCCGGGCAGGCGCTGAAGCTGGAAGGCTGCGACCGCTGAACGCGGCGGGCGCACGGCGGCGGTTTCGCCGCCGCGGGTTTTTCGTTACAACGGGGCAACCCTTTACGCAGGCGACGACATGGCCACCACGCCCGACGATCTGGAACTGGAGCGCCTCGCCGCCCGCATCGGTGAGCGCCTGCGCGCCGCGCGCGACCGCGTGGTCACCGCCGAGAGCTGCACCGGTGGCTGGATCGCCAAGGCCATGACCGGCGTGGCCGGCTCCTCGGACTGGTTCGACAGCGGCATGGTGGCCTACAGCTACGAAGCCAAGCAGGCGCTGCTGGGCGTGCGTCCGCAGACGCTGGAAAGCCAGGGCGCGGTGAGCCGTGAGACGGTGATCGAGATGGTTTCGGGGCGCTGGTGCATTCCGGCGCCAGCGTCGCCGTGGCCGTCACCGGCATCGCCGGGCCCGGCGGCGGCAGCGCCGACAAGCCGGTCGGCACGGTATGGATCGGCTGGAAGCGGCGTGGCGGTTACACCCATGCCGAGCGCTTCCACTTCGACGGCGACCGCGAGGCGGTGCGGCGGCAGACCGTGGCGCGCGCGCTGGAGGGGCTGGAGGCCCTGCTGTGATGGCTGGCCGGCGGCTCCCCTGTGGAGGGCGCGGCTGATGTGGGAGGCGCTGGGCACCGTGCGCGACCTGGGGCGGCTGCAGGAGATCGCCGCGGTCCTGATCCGTTATGGCTTCGGCGACGTGGTCCGCCGCGTCGGCCTGGCCGACGTCCTGCAGCGCGCCGGGCGCCTGCTGCACTGGAACGATTCCGGGCAGATGCTGCAGATGTCCGCGCCGGTGCGGGTGCGGCGGGCGATGGAGGAACTCGGCCCGACCTTCGTCAAGCTGGGGCAGGTACTGGCCACGCGCGTGGACCTGTTTCCGCCGGAATGGATCGACCAGTTCAGCGAGCTGCAGAACGCGGTGCCGGCGCTGCCGTACGACCAGGTGCGCGGGCAGCTCGAGGCCGACCTTGGCCAGCCACTGGAGCAGGCCTTCGCCCGCCTGGAGCAGCGGCCGATGGCCGCGGCGTCGCTGGCGCAGGCACACCGGGCCTGGCTGCACGACGGCACCCCGGTGGTGTTGAAGGTGCGCCGGCCCGGCATCCGCGACGTGGTCGAGGCCGACCTGCGCCTGCTGGCGCGGCTGGCGGAGATCATCGAGGCGCGCCTGCCAGACCTGCGCCGCTACCGGCCTTCGGAAGTGGTGCAGCAGTTCACCCGGTCGCTGCGGCGCGAGATGGACTTCGCCGCCGAATGCCGCAATGCCGAGCGCATCGCCGGCAACTTCGCCGGCCATCCGGAAGTGCTGATCCCGCGCGTGCACTGGCAATGGACCTGCGAAAGCCTGAACGTGCAGGACTTCGTCGACGGTATTCCCGGACGCGACCTGCAGGCCGTCGATGCCGCCGGCCTGGACCGCGTGGCGCTGGCGCATACCGGCGCGGCGATCATCCTCAAGATGGTGCTGGACGACGGCTGCTTCCACGCCGACCCGCACCCGGGCAACATCTTCTACCTGCGCGATGGGCGCATCGGCATCATCGATTTCGGCATGGTCGGGCGGCTGTCCGAGCAGCGCCGCTTCCAGGTCGCGAGGCTGCTGCACGGGCTGGTGACCCAGGATCCCGAGGCGGTGACCGACGTGCTGCTGGAGTGGGCCGGCGGCGTGGAAGTCGACGAATCGCGCCTGCAGCAGGACCTGGGCAGTTTCGTCGACCAGTACCGCGGGGTGCCGCTCAAGGACCTGCGCATCGGCCTGATGCTGGGTGACGTGACCGCACTGCTGCGCCAGTACGGGCTGACCCTGCCGGCCGACCTGGCGCTGATGATCAAGACCTTCCTGACCCTGGAAGGCATGGGCCGGCAACTGGACCCGGATTTCGACATGGCCGGCGCCGCGCGCCCGTTCCTGGAGCGGATCATGCGCCGCCGTTACGCGCCGCGCGCGGTGCTGCGGCGTGGCCGTCGCAGCCTGCTCGGCGCGCTGGACCTGGCCGGCGACCTGCCGCGCGACATGCGCCGCCTGCTGCAGGCCGCACGCCGCGGGCGCATGCGCCTGATGGTGGACACGCCGGGGCTGAAGGGCTTCGGCGACCAGGTCAACCGCGCTGCCAACCGCCTGACCGTGGGCATCGTCACCGCCGCGCTGATCATCGGCTCGTCCATCGTCATGAACAGCATCGGCAGCGGTAGCAACCGCTGGCTGCTGGCGCTGGGCGTGGCCGGTTTCCTCGGCGCCGGGCTGTGCGGGGTGTGGATCCTGTTCTCGATCTGGCGCAGCGGCAGGCGCTCCTAGCGGGCCGACGACCGCGTACGGCAAGGGCCGGGGGCCCGCCTGGTGGCCTGGCCACCAGGCACTTGCGATGGCTTTCGTTAGTAGTAATACTACTAACCATGGACCTGACCCAGACCCAGCAGGCGATCCTGCACATGATCGCCGAGCGCATCGACAGCGAGGGCATGCCGCCCTCGCAGACCGAGATCGCCCGCGCTTTCGGCTTCAAGGGGGTGCGCTCGGCGCAATATCACCTGGATGCACTGGAGGCGGCCGGCGCCATCGAGCGGGTACCGGGCCGGGCACGGGGCATCCGCCTGGTGCGGCCCGCCGGTGATGACGAGCCGGCGGTGACGGTCGCGGGGGTGGCCGAGGACACGGTGCTGCGCCTGCCGGTACTGGGGCGGGTCGCCGCCGGCCTGCCGATCGGCGCGGACATCGGCTCGGGGGCGGACGATTTCGTGGTGCTCGACAAGGTGTTCTTCTCGCCGGCGCCGGACTACCTGCTGAAGGTTCAGGGCGATTCGATGATCGACGAAGGCATCTTCGATGGCGACCTGATCGGCGTGCACCGTACCCGTGACGCGCGGTCCGGGCAGATCGTGGTGGCGCGCATCGACGACGAGATCACGGTCAAGCTGCTCAAGGTCGGCAAGGACCGCATCCGCTTGCTGCCGCGTAATCCGGACTATGCGCCCATCGAGGTGCTGCCGGACCAGGACTTCGCCATCGAAGGCCTGTATTGCGGGCTGTTGAGGCCGAACCGGTGACCGCATTTCTCCCATCGCAGGGGCGATGGTTTTCCTACGGGCGGCAGGTGCCGGCGCGGCTGCCGGTATCCTTCCCGTCCCGATAATCTGGCCGCCCGCACTCGTCTCAGCCTGTGCGATACGCCCCCGCTACAGTGGACCCATGACGAAATCCATGACATCAACGACGAGGAAGACCCCGATGGACGATAACAAGAAGCGCGCGCTCGCTGCCGCCCTGGGCCAGATCGAAAAGCAGTTCGGCAAGGGGTCGGTGATGCGCATGGGCGACCGCGTGGTCGAGCCCGTCGAGGCGATTCCCACCGGTTCGCTGATGCTGGACATCGCGCTGGGCATCGGCGGCCTGCCCAAGGGTCGCGTGGTCGAGATCTACGGCCCGGAGTCCTCGGGCAAGACCACCCTGACCCTGCAGGCCATCGCCGAGTGCCAGAAGCAGGGCGGCACCGCCGCCTTCATCGACGCCGAGCATGCGCTGGACCCGATCTACGCCGCCAAGCTGGGCGTGAACGTGGACGACCTGCTGCTGTCGCAGCCGGATACCGGCGAACAGGCGCTGGAGATCGCCGACATGCTGGTGCGTTCGGGCTCGGTGGACATCCTGGTGATCGACTCGGTCGCCGCGCTCACCCCCAAGGCTGAAATCGAAGGCGAGATGGGCGACCAGCTGCCCGGCCTGCAGGCGCGACTGATGAGCCAGGCGCTGCGCAAGCTGACCGGCAACATCAAGCGCTCCAACACCCTGGTGATCTTCATCAACCAGCTGCGCATGAAGATCGGCGTGATGATGCCCGGCCAGAGCCCGGAAACCACCACCGGTGGCAACGCGCTGAAGTTCTACGCCTCGGTGCGCCTGGACATCCGCCGCATCGGCTCGATCAAGAAGGGCGACGAGATCATCGGCAACCAGACCAAGATCAAGGTGGTCAAGAACAAGCTGGCGCCGCCGTTCAAGCAGGTGGTCACCGAGATCCTCTACGGCGAAGGCATCAGCCGCGAGGGCGAGCTGATCGACATGGGCGTGGACGCCAAGCTCGTGGAGAAGGCCGGCGCCTGGTACAGCTACGGCGATGAACGCATCGGCCAGGGCAAGGACAACGCCCGTGGTTACCTGCGCGACAACCCGCAGGTGGCAGCCAGGCTGGAGGCCGAGCTGCGCGAGAAGTTCCAGCCCGCCGACGCCGCGCGCGATGCCGGCGACGACGCGGACGAGGAATGATTTTCCCGCGGGGACGGGCGGCGCATCGTCAGTGACGTCGTCCCGTCCCCGCGGTTTCATGGAGGTAAAGGGCTGCTCCGCAGCAGGGTTGCCAGCAGGTAGGTACGGGGCATGCCCCGTACGCGCGCGATGGCAGGTAACGCAATGAACGACAGCGAAGATCGGCCTGTCCGCCGCAGCCGGCGGCCACGTGAACAGACGCCGCTGCAGCGCGCACTTGGGCTGCTGGTGCGGCGGGAACATTCGCGCAAGGAGTTGGGGCGCAAGCTCAAGGCCCGCGGGGTGGACGCCGACGCGGTGGACGCCGCGGTGGCGCGCCTGGCCGAGGAAGGCTGGCAGGACGACACCCGGTTCGCGGAGGCCCTGGTGCGCAACCGCACCGGCAGCGGCTACGGCCCCCTGCACATCCGTGCCGAGCTGGGCACCCACGGCCTGGACAGCGAGGCGATCGAGGCCGCACTGGCTACCTTCGAGGGCGATTGGGCAGCGCTGGCCAGGGACCTGGTCTGCCGCCGTTTTGGTCCGGACGGGCCGCTGGACCTGGCCCAGCGGCGCAAGGCCGCGGACATGCTGGCCCGGCGCGGCTTCGACGGCGGCTGCATCCGCGCCGCTACCCGCTACGATCCTGAGGACTGACGCGACCGGGCCTGATACCCTTTCAGGGTTTCGGCTGTCCCGGGTCCACGCACCGCGTGGGGTGCCGGCTGCCGCCAGCCCGCCTATCGCCAGTCCTCATGAATACACCCGTCAAGTTCACTACCTCTCAGATCCGCGCCGACTTCCTCGACTTCTTCAAGGGGAAGGGCCACACCATCGTGCCGTCGGCGCCGCTGGTGCCGGGCAACGACCCGACCCTGCTGTTCACCAACTCCGGCATGGTGCAGTTCAAGGATGTGTTCCTGGGCGCCGAGAAGCGCAGCTATGTCCGTGCGGCCGATGTGCAGCGCTGCCTGCGCGCCGGCGGCAAGCACAACGACCTCGACTCGGTCGGTTACACCGCCCGCCACCACACCTTTTTCGAGATGCTGGGCAACTGGTCCTTCGGTGACTACTTCAAGAAGGATGCCATCGCCTGGGCGTGGGAACTGCTGACCCAGGTCTGGAAGCTGCCGGCCGAGCGCCTGCTGGTCACCGTCTACCACAACGACGACGAGGCCTACGCGCTGTGGCGCGACATGATCGGCGTGCCGGAGGACCGCATCGTGCGCATCGGCGACAACAAGGGCGCGCCGTACGCCTCCGATAATTTCTGGCAGATGGCCGATACCGGCCCATGCGGCCCGTGCACCGAGATCTTCTTCGACCATGGCGAGCACATCGCCGGTGGCCCGCCGGGCTCGCCGGACGAGGACGGTGACCGTTTCATCGAGATCTGGAACCTGGTGTTCATGCAGTTCGACCGCCAGCCGGACGGCACCCTGGTGCCGCTGCCGGCGCCGTGCGTCGACACCGGCATGGGCCTGGAGCGCCTGGCGGCGATCCTGCAGCACGTGCATACCAACTACGAGATCGACCTGTTCCAGGCGCTGATCCGCAAGGCCGCCGAGCTGACCGGCACCGCCGACCTGGAGAACAAGTCGCTGCGCGTGATCGCCGACCACATCCGTGCCTGTTCGTTCCTGATCGTCGATGGCGTGCTGCCGTCCAACGAAGGCCGCGGCTATGTGCTGCGCCGGATCATCCGCCGCGCCCTGCGCCATGGCTGGATGCTGGGTGTGCGCCAGCCGTTCTTCCACAAGCTGGTGCCGACCCTGGTCGAGCAGATGGGCGAGGCCTACCCCGAGCTGCCGGCCGCCGCCACCACGGTGCACAAGGCACTGCTGGCCGAGGAAGAGCGTTTCGCCGAGACGCTGGACGCGGGCATGAAGATCTTCGACGACGTCGCCGCCAGGGTCGGCGATGGCGTCATTCCCGGTGCCGACGCCTTCCGCCTGTACGACACCTACGGTTTCCCGGTCGACCTGACCGCCGACATCGCCCGCGAACGCGGCATGACGGTGGACATGGCCGGCTTTGACAGCGCCATGGAGCACCAGCGCGAGATGGCGCGCGCCGCCGGCAAGTTCGGCGGTGGCGTGACCCTGCCCGCCGAACTGGTCGCGACGCTGTCGCCCACCGTGTTCCTGGGTTACGACCAGCAGCAGGCGGAGGGCCTCAAGGTCGTCGCCCTGCTCAAGGGGGGCGCCCGGTGGAGGAGGTGCAGGCTGGCGACGAGGTGATCGTGTTCACCGACAGGACGCCGTTCTATGCCGAATCCGGCGGCCAGGTTGGCGATACCGGCATGCTGTCCGGCAATGGCGTAGCGCTCGCGGTTTCCGATACGCAGAAATTCGCCGGCCAGTTCCACGGCCACGTCGGTACCGTGGAGCAGGGCACGATCAAGCTCGGCGACGTCCTCGCCGGCGCGATCGATGCTGCCCGTCGCAGTGCCACCATCCTCAACCACTCCGCCACCCACCTGCTGCATGCCGCGCTGCGCGAAGTGCTGGGCAGCCATGTGCAGCAGAAGGGCTCGCTGGTGGCGCCGGATCGCCTGCGCTTCGACTTCTCCCACTTCCAGCCGATCAGCAGCGACGAGCTGGCGCTCATCGAGCGCAAGGTCAACGAGCAGGTCCGTGCCAACAACGCGGCCGAAGTGCACCACATGGGCATGCAGGAAGCGCTGGATTTCGGGGCGATGGCGCTGTTCGGCGAGAAGTACGGCGAGAACGTGCGCGTGTTGAAGATGGGCGACTACTCGACCGAATTGTGCGGCGGCACCCACGTGTCGCGTACGGGCGACATCGGCCTGTTCAAGATCACCGCCGAGGGCGGCGTCTCGTCCGGCGTGCGCCGCATCGAGGCGGTGACCGGGCAGGGGGCGCTGGACCACGTGGACGCCGAGGAGGCGCGCCTGGCCGAGGCCGCGAGCCTGCTGGGCGGGGCTGCGGCCGATGTGGTGGACAAGATCCGCCAGCTCGGCGAACGGCAGAAGAAGCTCGAGCGCGAGCTGGAGGCCCTCAAGGCCAAGCTGGCCTCCGGCGCGACCGCCGACCTCGGTGCCTCGGCGGTCGAGATCGGCGGCGTGAAGGTGCTGGCCGCGCGCCTGGAGGGCTTCGATGCCAAGGCGCTGCGCGAGGCGATGGACCGGCTCAAGCAGCAGCTGGGCGACGCGGTGATCCTGCTGGCGGGCGCCCAGGACGGCAAGGCCTCGCTGGTCGCGGGCGTGAATGGCTCGGCAATGGGCAGGGTCAAGGCCGGGGAACTGTTGTCCCATGTCGCCGGTCAGATCGGGGGCAAGGGCGGTGGTCGTCCCGATCTGGCACAGGGTGGCGGTGAAGACGGTCCCAGGCTGGTTGCCGCGCTCGACGGCGTGCTGGAATGGATCAAGCCACACTTGGCATGAACGTAGGCAGCCGCGCGCCTTGAAGGCGCCTGCTGCCTGCCATTAACATTGGGAGTCTTTTCCCTTTGTCGTGGGGCGCAGGTTCTTGGCGCGCCAATGCCGGTGGGAAACCCCCACCGGTTCCATGGAGACTCGCACAATGTTGATCCTGACTCGCCGTGTAGGCGAAACCCTGATGATTGGTGACTCGGTCAGCGTGACCGTGCTCGGCGTCAAGGGCAACCAGGTACGTATCGGTATCACCGCGCCCAAGGACGTGGCGGTGCACCGTGAGGAAATTTTCCAGCGTATCCAGCGCGGCGATGAGCCGGCTGCACAGGGAAGTGAAGAAACTTCCGAATAAGGGTTTACCTTTCACCCCGTTAAACGGTATTCTTCGCGCCCTGCCACGGAACACGCGGCAGGGCGAAAGAAAACGGAGTGATGCCCGAGAGGCCGAAGGGGCTCCCCTGCTAAGGGAGTATAGGGTCAAAAGCTCTATCGAGGGTTCGAATCCCTCTCACTCCGCCAGTTGAAGAACGTCTGCAAGCCCCGGGTTTGCGGACGTTTTTCGTTTCCGGGGCATGCATGAGCGGGCCGCGATGCAAGCCACGGGCGGGGCATGACTGGAAGATGTCCGCCGGGTCACGCGCAGGTGACGCATCGCGCCACATCGCGTACCATGGCCGCTGTCGAGCATCGTCCACGCCGCATCGCGGATACAGACGATCAGTACGGAAGAATTCTTGAAGAAATCGGGGTGCACTGGTTTCGACGGGGGTTGTGAAGTCGCTTGGCGCATGCCGAGGGGGTAGCTTTCCTCGTAAATCCAGCTGCACAACTCATAGTTGCCAACGACGACAACTACGCTCTGGCCGCTTAAGGCCTAAGCCCCGAAACAGCTTGTGTCCGTGCTCGCTGCGTAGGGTCATCATCACGGAATCGCATGGGGTGGCTGCCCGTCAGCCCCAAGCTAGATAAAGCGGGCTGGTTCCGGAATGCGCTTTGCGCGCCGTGCTGTTCCGGGGCGAGATACAACGGCGAGCTAAGCATGTAGTGCCGGGGATGGAGTGCCTTCGGACGGCGGTTCAATTCCGCCCACCTCCACCATTAGACGGCCCCACAAGGGCCACGAAAGGCCGGAAAGTCCAGCAATATCAGGGCTTCCGGCCTTTTTTGTGTCCAAGGAGGTCCGGTAGGGCCTCTTGAAATCCGGCTCCCCATGGCGGTAACAATGGCGGTAACTCAACTACCGCCAAAACAGTTACCGCCATGCCGCGAGCAGTCCCACCGCTCACCGATCCTGCCATCCGCAAGGCCAAGCCCGGCCCCAAGCCGTACAAACTCCGCGATGGCGGCGGCCTGTACCTGTTGCTCAACCCGGACGGCTCCCGCTGGTGGCGCTGGGACTACCGCCGCCCGGTAACTGGCAAGCGCAACACCCTGAGTCTTGGCACCTACCCCGACGTATCCCTCAAAGCTGCCCGTGACCGTCATGCCGAAGCGCGCCGTCTGCTGGCAGCGGGCATCGACCCCGGCGAACACCGGAAGGCAGAGAAGGTGGCGGGTGCCGAGCGGGCAGCCAACAGTTTCGAGGTCGTGGCCCGAGAGTGGCTAGGTAAGCAGAACTGGGTGGAGTCCTACCGCTGCAAGGTCGTCGCCTGGATGGACAACGACGTGTTCCCGTGGATTGGCGGTCGCCCGGTTGCGGGGCTGACCGCTCCCGACTTCCTGCGCGTGGCCCGCCGTATTGAAGAACGCGGCGCCATCGAGTCAGCTCACCGGATCATGCAAAACTGCGGCCAGGTCATGCGCTACGCCGTCGCCACCGGACGGGCCGACCGGAATCCCGTGGCTGACTTGCGGGGCGCGCTTGCGCCTCCTGCCGAACGCCACCATGCGGCCATCACCGACCCGCGAGAGCTCGGCGGCCTGCTGCGGGCCATCGACGCCTACAGCGGCGATGCAACCACGCGCGCTGCTCTGCGGCTTGCGCCGCTGGTGTTCGTCCGCCCCGGTGAACTACGCCATGCCGAGTGGTCGGAGATCGACTTGGATGCAGGTGAGTGGAACATCCCCGCGCACAAGATGAAGATGCGCGAGCCGCACCTCGTTCCGCTATCTTCGCAGGCTGTGGCGATCCTCCGCGACCTGCAACCGCTGACCTGCCACCGCCAATACGTGTTCCCCGGTGGCCGTTCGCCCAAGCGACCGTTGAGCGATAACGCGCTCACTGCCGCGTTGCGTCGCATGGGTTTCGACAAGGAAACCATGACTGCCCACGGCTTCCGCGCCACTGCGCGCACGTTGTTGGACGAAGTGCTGGGGTGGCGGCCGGACCTGATCGAGCACCAACTGGCGCACGCGGTCCGCGACCCCAACGGGCGAGCCTACAACCGCACCAGTCACCTCCAGGAGCGGCGGAAGATGATGCAGGCATGGGCGGACTACTTGGACGGTCTGCGCGCCAACACATCCGGTGCCATCGTCTACTTTAAAGCCAAAACCGCCTAAAGCACTCTGATCCACCAGAATTCGCCCCGTTCGCCGATGGCAGAATGGGAAGCAAACAATCGAGGCATCGTCACCGTGGTGAACAAGAAAGCACAGCGAAGGCGCACTCAGATGCATCAATCGCCAGAGGTTTCCAAGAGGCAAGCGGAGAAACCGTCTTGGAAGAAGTGGGCTTACTGGCTTGGACTGGCGTCCGGCTGGATTGTTAGTGCGCTTCTAGGGCTGCTCGCACTTCCTGAGAAGATCGTGTCTTTCTCAAGCCATTTTCCCGTAGCCAGAGAGACCACGCTCAACGTATTCCGGGACTACCAGCGGTACTCAGGGCGCTTCTCAAGTGATCCCGAAGCTTGGACAGAGCTGAACCTTCTTCATGGCGAAGACCCGATGGAAGACAACGGGGAGATTCAGCTTTCAATTGAGTACTTAGGGGGGGGCGCTATGTCGGCGAGATTCATTCTTCCTACATGGCTACCCACTCTCTAGCCCCGTGGTCGCTCGTCATGCTTGACGGCCGACTGGGAACAACGGGAGATTTTCGAGGCGAGGTGTGGGACATAGTACGGAACCAACGTGCCGTATACGCGCGATTCCTACTCCGCGTGGAGGATAAGGAGAAAGGAACACTCCGCCTGATTCCGGAGCACTTGGATGACGGGGTATTCCCGGCGAGGTTGTCCTTTGGCCTACGGATTTCGCCATGGCCAAAGGAGTGAGAGGGGTCAAGTTCCAAGAGATGCTGGCAGAGAGCTACAAGAGATTCCAAGCCGAGCGAGTGGGCTCCGAACTGCCTGCCGCGGCGGCGGACTCGGCGGGCAGTGGTGATGCTCAGCAAGAGCCTCAGCCGTAATGGCGAACCAGTGGGCCGCTGCGGCGTTCTATGTGGAGGAGACCGAGGCCTACGACGGCGTACCGACCATCCTGGCGGTCACCCCATAGGCTGCGTTGCCAATGCCCGTAAGCGGGAGAAAGCCCAGCGTATGGGCTGCGAAGAGGGGGCGGGGCGTAGTTCAACCCGATATAGCAGCTTCATAGTTGATCCTCGGTCGCCAACGTCCTTGTCTGTAAGCGGCCCTATCTGTCGTTTTGGTCCGCCGCAGCCGGAGCGTGCCTGAAGAAGGCCCTGCCTAAGAGAGATCGGTTGCTCATGCAGGTCGAACTTGCATAAGTTTCTGATCAATATGGAAATTAATTTAGTAGTCGCTCTTGGAGGGAACGCCGCCAGAACTGCCGTAGTCCGCCTTGGACGACGTCGGACCGATTTAATGGTCACTCTTGGAGCAGGCAGCACATGATGCTGACCCTCCGGTCGTGCCCTTAGGTTCACAGCCGGATCACCTAATCACAACCAAGTAATCCGCGAGTGCTGGGCCTTCGGGCCTCGGCGGTCTTGCCGTGCACGCTTGCCGGGAGCCATGGAGAAATGAATGCAGACCCGACAACGAACAGCGTCGGCCATTCGTAGTTGCCCCCTACGGCGGCGGCTGAGCGAAGGCGCACATTGATGCTGACGATCTGGCCGAGCTTTACAGCATCGGACTGCCCCCGGAGCGTTGGTTCCTTGCTATGGGCGCGGTCACCGCCGACCTGCCCGGTGGCAAGACCATAGCGGCCGCCCACCTTATCACTGAGGCCCCCGCAGGAATGCGCGTCCGCCATCGCAGCGCTGCCCCCGGAGAGCTACGGCGCTTCGCACTGCACTTGCGGCCCTTCAAGCAGGCGAAGCAGTGCGGCAAGGCAGCCAAAGAGCAATGCAGGGAGCCGGCGTAGCTCACCCCCTCACCCTGTGCAGGCGCGCACCTATCGTCCCCAAGAAATCGACATGGAATCCCACCAATGCACTTCTACCCCTCACCTGTTCCCCAACCCGCGACCGTGGTCTATCGGGAGGTGTCTTTCAGCATCGACGCCTTCGGCCGCTTTAAGCACTGGCAACGCTACCTGTCACGGAAAGAAGGCCGACACCTTACAAACGGGGAGGTGCTCGACCGCCTTATCCTTGCCATCCCCGCTCCCGAAGCCGCCGATACCCGGCGTCGGAGGGCGTAGGCGTGGCGCTGGAGAAGCTGACGGCCCTGCTGTCCGAATGGCGAGCCATGGAAGTCCAGCAACTTGCCCCCGGACTTATCAGGGAAGATCCGATGTATCAGCCTAGGAATGTCCGGCTCGCCCCATTTCGTGATCGGTCCCGCTTGGAGGATGCATCTGAGCAGCACGTAAGCGATATGGTGGGCAAGCTGGAAGCAGGTTCCGACCTAGACCCGCTGCTAGTCGGCCGGATCGATGGGGGCTGTTCCTGATCGACGGACACCATCGCTTGAAGGCGTACCGGCGCGCGCGACGCCTAAGCGTCCCCGTGCGTGTCCGTGGCACTACTCGGGCGGAAGCCCTCATGGTGTCCAAGATGGTCAACTGCGACGGCGCAAAGCTGCCGCTCCATCGCGATCAGCAGCGGGAATCCGCATGGCAGTACCTGGCGGCGGCCACCAGCCAAGGACGCCGCGGGCTGCCCGAAG
Source organism: Stenotrophomonas acidaminiphila (assembly GCA_002951995.1). Lineage (NCBI taxonomy): Bacteria > Pseudomonadati > Pseudomonadota > Gammaproteobacteria > Lysobacterales > Lysobacteraceae > Stenotrophomonas > Stenotrophomonas acidaminiphila. The sequence goes on along the minus strand of CP019797.1, from coordinate 2,238,925 downwards.
GCGAGTCCCTAAGGAGCATCGGCGGAGCCTTCGGAGTGGACAAGTCCACGGTGGGTCGGATGGTCAAGCGGCTCCCCCAGGTCTCCCCAGCTGACTACCAGCCCGACGCCTGCGACCCCGGCACGGGCTGGCCACAGTGGAAACACGTCCGGGGAAATGCCTGCCGCGACAGGTTCGCCGACGTGCCCGAGGATGTCAGGGAGCGGCATCGGGATGAGCGAAGGGCGGCCCAGATGGCAAAGATCATCGAAAGGGACGGTCGTGATGCCTTTCTCCGGTCCCTGAGGCTGCTGGCGGACGACGCCATCAGCGAAGCAGGGGAGCGCTTGGCAGAGGTCTATGAGGGAGAGGCAGACTACTAGCTACTGTCTCATTGAGACACCACCCCTTGTCTCAAACTGGATGCTCTGGTGAGACAGGGGGAGCGATCCGCTGGGCTGCTGATACTCCCGGAAATGTGTAGCGAAAATTTCCGCGAGGGTGTCTAACACCCTGCGAGCGCGTGCTTACCCCCGTAGCCCCGCGTGATCTATTGGCCGGATAGTGAGCGCGGGCCAACACCCCATCCCACGGAAGCGCGAGCCTGCCCGCTCACATTAGCGGGCGGCGAGGCATCGCGCGTAGCCCACCCCACACCTACCATCAACCACCACAGCCCGCCAGCGGTCGCCCCGCTGCGCGGGCTTTGTCGTTTGGAGAAGCCATGCACGACCAAAACACCAACGCCGCCACTCCCGTTCGCCTCTTGCCCATTGCCGAGGTCTGCCAGATCGTCGGACTAGGCGAGAGCACCGTATGGGAACGTACCCGCGCAGGCACGTTCCCAAAGCCGGTCAAGCTGTCGGAGCGGACAACCCGCTGGGTGTCCACCGAGGTTGACCAATGGGTGGCCGAGGTCATCGCCAAGCGCGCCTAGTCGGCATTCGTTGGCGGTAACTTTGGCGGTAACAACGGAAGCCTGCCATTCAAAGTTCCTCGCAAATCAGCCGCTTGCGCTCCATTTTCTGTAGAGCCCACCTCCACCATCTGTAGAGCCCAGCCTTCATCGGCTGGGCTTTTCTTTTTGCGCCCGCCGACGCGCTCCCGGAGCGTGCGTCGCAGGCCTGCGCAAGGGCGCTGCGTGCAGCCTGCAGTCCGTCGCGTGTGGCCGTGATGCCGTGAGGCCCAATCGCGCGACGGGCGTGATCGGGCGCGGTTCCCGTGTCGTCGCATCGCCAATCAAGGCGGCTGGCACCCGGTATCCGCGGCTGGGGTGATCGCCATCTTCCGCGACTGCCCAGGAGCCACTGGAGGGCATCTATCAGGAGATACGCCCGCGCAGGGGTGCTTGCGCTGACGCCGCCTGCGCCAGCTGTGCGGCATGCACGCTGTTCTCCTGACCTTGCAGGTATGCCGGCTGCGCTGATGCGCAAGTCGGTGGTGCCAGCAGGCACGGTTCGCGGCCGGCAGCGGCATGCGATGCCAGCGGCCCCGCGTCGCTGGCGGCAATGCCGGCAACGGGGCGCTTCCATCGCTGGTGGTCAGATCACGCGCGGCGTGCCGCACGGGGCGCTGACGCATGCGGGCGTCGCCCGGCGCGCGGTGCTGTCATACCCGCGCGATGCCAGGCCCAGCAGGGCGGGCAGGGCCGTCTGCGTGGGCAATGCGGCGGGCGGCCGGGCCGCCGCCGTGCTCAGGCGTTGCGGTTGTGGGCGCGCAGGGCACGCTGCTTCTCGCGGGCCCAGTCGCGGTCCTTGGCCGCATCGCGCTTGTCATGCGCCTGCTTGCCCTTGGCCAGTGCGATTTCCAGCTTGATGCGGTTCTTGCTCCAGTACATCGCGGTCGGCACCAGGGTGTAGCCGTCGCGCTCCACCCGGCCGATGAGCTTGTCGATCTCGCGCCGGTGCAACAGCAGCTTGCGCTGGCGTCGGTCCTCCGGGACGGTATGGGTCGATGCCTGGATCAACGGTGTGATCTGCGCGCCGATCAGGAAGATCTCGCCGTCCTTCACGTAGGCGTAGGCGTCGGTCATGTTGCCGCGCCCGGCGCGGATGGCCTTGATCTCCCACCCCTGCAGCACCAGCCCGGCCTCGAAGCGTTCTTCCAGGTGGTACTCGTGGCGCGCGCGCTTGTTGAGCGCGATGGTTTTGTCGGCCTGCGCGTTCTTTGCTTTATCCTTACCGGGTTTCTTGCTCATTTCCGTATTGTCTCCGATTCGGAGGCTTTCCGAACATCCGTCCGTATCCCGCATGCCTATCATCCGCCGCAGCGCCCTGGTCGAACAGCCGGCCGAGCGCATGTTCGACCTGGTCAACGACGTAGCTGCCTATCCGCGGCGTTTCCGCTGGTGCGAGGCGGCGCAGATCCTGGAAGCGGGCCCGGAGCGGCTGGTGGCCCGCCTCGACCTGGGGCTGGGTTCCTTCCGCACCTGGTTCATGACCGAGAACACCCTGCAGCGCCCGGGCAGCATCGACATGCAGCTGAAGGACGGCCCGTTCAAGCGCCTGCATGGCCGCTGGCAGTTCCAGCCATTGTCCGACGCCGCCTGCAAGGTGAGCTTGGAGCTCGAGTTCGAGCCGACCTCGCGCCTGCTCGGGCCGGCGCTGGCGCTGGGCTTCCAGGGCCTGGCCGACCGCATGGTCAACGACTTCGTGCGCGTGGCCGAGCAGGGGGACTGAGGCGTGCGGGTGGAGGTGGTGCTGGCCTGGCCGGAGCGCTACCTGCGGCGCGAGCTGGTATTGCCCGAGGGGGCGACGGTGGCCGACGCGGTGACGGCGGCGGCGCTCGATCCCGGTGGTCAATCCCGGGCGGTGGCCGTGCATGGCGTGCTGGCGCGGCCGCAGCAGTTGCTGCAGGACGGGGACCGCGTCGAGCTGCTCAGGCCGCTGTTGGCCGACCCCAAAGAAAATCGCCGCCGGCGGGCGCGCGGCGGCGATTGATCCGGTGCGCGGTGGCGGGCGTCAGCGGCCGCCGCGCTTCTTCTTGTCCTTGGCCAGGTTGGGGCCGAACTGGCGCACGCTGCGCTTGGCCAGTTCCCCGTCCTCGTTGGGGAAGTAGTCGCCTTCCCAGCGGGTGACCCGGTCGTTCTCGAAGAACACGGTGAAGTTCTTCACCTCGGTCCTGCCCAGGCGGTTGACGCGCTGGCTGGAGGTGTAATCCCAACGCTGGGCGTGGAACGGGTCGGGGATGGACGGCGTTCCAAGCAGCGCGTTGACCTGCTGCTTGCTCTGGCCCACCTGCAGCTGTGCGACGGACTTTTCTTGCAGCAGGTTGCCCTGGTAGATGGGCTGCTTGTAGATGATGCCGCACCCGGTGGTGGACAGGGCGACAACGGCGATCAGCAGGAGGTTGCGCATTGGGACGGGCGAATGAGGAAATCCCGGCGATGATACACTCCCCGGCACCCAGCGCGATCTGACCGGAGGCAACTGGCGTCAAACCGCCAATGAACACGATGGCCATGGAATCCAACGACCTGCGCAAAGTCGGCCTCAAGGTGACGCATCCGCGGATGCGCATCCTGGCGCTGCTCGAGCAGAACACCCCCCACCACCACCTGACCGCCGAGGACATCTACCGGCAGTTGCTCGACTGCGGCGACGAGATCGGCCTGGCGACGGTCTATCGCGTGCTGACCCAGTTCGAGGCGGCCGGCCTGGTGCTCAAGCACAATTTCGAGGGCGGGCAGGCGGTCTACGAGCTGGACCGGGGTGGCCATCACGACCACATGGTGGACGTGGATACCGGCAAGATCATCGAGTTCGAGAGCCGCGAGATCGAGGAACTGCAGAAACGGATCGCGGCCGAGCACGGCTACGAACTGGAAGAGCATTCGCTCGTGCTCTACGTGCGCAAGAAGCGCCGCTGAGCAGCCATCGGGCGCCCGTACCTGACGACACCGGCCTTGGGCCGGTGTCGTCGTTTCAGCGGGTCTGCGCCTCCTCCCGCACCCAGGGCGGGGAAGGGCATGCAGGGGCAGCGCCGGGGCGTGACGCCCGGTGGCTGCGTTGGCGGGCACCGGCCCGGCAGCGGCAGCGAGGCCGTCGCTGCCAGGTGGGTCAGGCCCGGCGGCGCGGATGGCGCCCGTGCGGCGGGTCCCGGCCCTGGCCCGGCAGTGCCGTGTCGTGCCGGGCCGGCTCAGGCCTCGGCGAGCAGTTTGCGGGCCGCGGCGCGGGCTTCCTTGCTGACTTCGGCGCCGCCGAGCATGCGTGCCAGCTCTTCCTCGCGGCCCTTGGCATCGAGCAGTTCCACCGCGCTCTGGGTCATGCCTTCCACCGGCGCCTTGCTGACCCGGTAATGGGCGTGCCCCTTGGAAGCGACCTGCGGCAGGTGGGTCACGCACAGCACCTGGCGGCGCTCGCCCAGGGCGCGCAGCTTCTTGCCGACGATATCGGCCACGGCACCGCCGATCCCCGAATCAACCTCGTCGAACACCATGGTCGGTACCGCATCCAGGCCCAGTGCCGCCACTTCGATGGCCAGCGAGATGCGCGACAGTTCGCCGCCGGAGGCGACCTTGCGCAGCGCCCTGGGCGGCTGCCCGGCGTTGGCGGCGACCAGGAATTCGACCCGTTCGGCGCCATTCGGGTCGGGGCGCGGCTGCGGCTGCGGTTCCAGCTCGATCAGGAACTGGCCGCCGCCCATGCCGAGCTCGCCGATCAGCGCGGTGGTGGTGTCCGACAGCGCGCTGGCCGCGGTGGCGCGGCTGGCGGTGAGCACGGCGGCCTGCGCCTGCCAGTGCGCGGCCGCCTTGTCGATCTCGCCAGCCAGTTGCGACAGCCGCGCGTCGGCGCCGCGCAGTTGTTCCAGCTCCGCGGCGATGCGCTCGCGGGTGGCCGCCAGCTCCTCCATCGACACCCGGTGCTTGCGTGCCAGGTCGTGCAGGCGGCCGAGCCGGCGCTCGATGTCCTCGAACGCCTCCGGGTCGCTGTCCAGGTCGTCCTGCACCCGGTCCAGCTGGGCCAGGGCCTCGTGCAGCTGGATGCCGGCGGCGTCGAGCATGCCGTCGATCTCGCCCAGCCGCGGGTCGTGCTGGCTGACCCGCGACAGTTCGTGCCGCACCTGTTGCAGCAGGCCGAGCAGGGACGGGCCGTCGTCGCCGTTGAGCGCGCCGCCGGCGTACTGGCAGGCTTCGATCAGCGCGGTGGAATGCGCCTGGCGGCGGTGGCTGGCGGCCAGCGCGGCCACCGCGGCCGGTTCCAGTTCCTCGCGCTGCAGTTCGCCCAACTGGTGCTCCAGGAAGGCGATGCGGTCGGAGACGTCGCCCTGCTGCGACAGCGCGTCGCGCTCGTCGACCAGCGCCTGCCAGCGGCTGCTGGCGGCGCGTACCGCGGTGCGCTCGGCGTCGTTGCGGGCATAGGCATCGAGCAGCGCCAGCTGGCTGGGGCGCGACAGCAGCGCCTGCTGTTCGTGCTGGCCATGGATCTCGACCAGGAAGGCGGCCAGTTCGGCCAGCTGTGACACCGGTACCGGGCGGCCGTTGATGAAGGCGCGCGAGCCGCCGTCGGCGCGGATCACCCGGCGCAGCTGGCACTGGTCCTCGTCGTCCAGTTCGTTGTCCTGCAGCCAGCGGCGGGCCGGGGCGCCGTCGTCCAGGTCGAATTCGGCCGAAAGCTCGGCCCGGCTGGCGCCGTGGCGGACCACGCCGCTGTCGGCGCGCAGCCCGGACAGGAAGCCCAGGGCGTCGACCATCAGCGACTTGCCGGCGCCGGTCTCGCCGGAAACCACGGTCATGCCTGGCCCGAACTCCAGTTCGGTGGCGCGGACGACGGCGAAATCCTTGATCGAAAGATGTCTGAGCATGGTCGGCAGAAGATGGGGCCGCGCAAAACTAGCATGTGCATGCGGCGGGTCAATCCGGGAAGGGCGCTCCGGGCGCCACATTAATGCGCGGCCGTCGCACCGGATGAGCCGGAACCTTGAAACCCGGGGGGCAGCCCACATACGGGGGAGCAGGCAGGCGGCAGAACGACCGCCAGGGAACCGGAAATGAACCAAGACCACCCCGAATTCGAGACCGACAACAGCGCCGAGGGCATGGCCGCGGCGCAGGACGCGCAGGTCCAGGCGCTGCGCACCGAGATCGAGCAGCTCAAGGGCGAGTCGCTGCGCGAGCGCGCCGACCTGGAAAACCAGCGCAAGCGCGTGGCGCGCGACATCGAACAGGCGCGCAAGTTCGCCAACGAGAAGCTGCTGGGCGAGCTGCTGCCGGTGTTCGACAGCCTGGACGCGGGGCTGGCCGCCGCCGGCAGCGAGCCCAGCCCGCTGCGCGAAGGGCTGGAGCTGACCTACAAGCAACTGCTCAAGGTCGCCGCCGACAACGGCCTGACCCTGCTCGACCCGGTGGGCCAGGCCTTCAATCCCGAGCATCACCAGGCCATCAGCCAGGTCGACGCGCCGGCCGGGATGGCCCCGGGCGCGGTGGTGACCGTGTTCCAGAAGGGCTACCTGCTCAACGAGCGCCTGCTGCGGCCGGCGCTGGTGGTGGTGGCCCGGGTCGACTGACCCCGGCCGGCTGGCCGCCGCCTTAACGCCGGCGGCCAGCGGCAAACAGCGTTCCGGGGGTGGCTTGAATGTCATCCGGCCATCCCCCACATCCCGTTCATACCCGGCGGCTGCCGGCACACGAATCCTCAGGAGTCCCCCATGGGCAAGATCATTGGTATCGACCTCGGCACCACCAACTCGTGCGTGGCGATCATGGACGGCGGCAAGGCCCGCGTCATCGAGAACTCGGAAGGCGACCGCACCACGCCCTCCATCGTCGCCTACACCAAGGACGGCGAAGTGCTGGTGGGCGCCTCGGCCAAGCGCCAGGCCGTCACCAATCCGAAGAACACCTTCTACGCGGTGAAGCGCCTGATCGGCCGCAAGTTCACCGACGGCGAGGTGCAGAAGGACATCGCCCACGTGCCGTACGGCATCCTGGCCCATGACAACGGCGACGCCTGGGTGCAGACCAGCGACGGCCGCAAGATGGCGCCGCAGGAAATCTCCGCCAAGGTGCTGGAGAAGATGAAGAAGACCGCCGAGGACTTCCTCGGCGAGAAGGTCACCGAGGCGGTCATCACCGTGCCGGCGTACTTCAACGACAGCCAGCGCCAGGCGACCAAGGACGCCGGCCGCATCGCCGGCCTGGACGTCAAGCGCATCATCAACGAGCCGACCGCGGCTGCGCTGGCCTATGGCCTGGACAAGGGCGACAACAAGGACCGCAAGATCGTCGTCTACGACCTGGGCGGCGGCACCTTCGACGTGTCGATCATCGAGATCGCCAACGTCGACGGCGAGAAGCAGTTCGAAGTGCTGGCCACCAACGGTGACACCTTCCTCGGCGGCGAGGACTTCGACAACCGCGTCATCGAGTACCTGGTCGACGAGTTCAACAAGGACCAGGGCATCGACCTGCGCAAGGACCCGCTGGCCCTGCAGCGCCTGAAGGACGCGGCCGAGCGCGCCAAGATCGAGCTGTCCAGCGCGCAGCAGACCGAGGTCAACCTGCCGTACGTCACCGCCGACGCCTCCGGTCCGAAGCACCTGAACATCAAGCTGACCCGCGCCAAGCTGGAAGCGCTGGTGGAAGACCTGATCAAGAAGTCGATCGAGCCGTGCCGCACCGCGCTGAACGATGCCGGCCTCCGTTCGAGCGATATCCACGAGGTGATCCTGGTCGGTGGCCAGACCCGCATGCCGAAGGTGCAGCAGGCCGTGGCCGAGTTCTTCGGCAAGGAGCCGCGCAAGGACGTCAACCCGGACGAGGCCGTGGCGCTGGGCGCCGCGATCCAGGGCGGCGTGCTGGCCGGCGACGTCAAGGACGTGCTGCTGCTGGACGTGACCCCGCTGTCGCTGGGCATCGAGACCCTGGGTGGCGTGTTCACCAAGATCATCGAGAAGAACACCACCATCCCGACCAAGGCCTCGCAGGTGTTCTCCACCGCCGAGGACAACCAGTCGGCGGTGACCGTGCACGTGCTGCAGGGCGAGCGCGAACAGGCCCGCTACAACAAGTCGCTGGCCAAGTTCGACCTGACCGGCATCGAGCCGGCGCCGCGCGGCCTGCCGCAGGTCGAGGTGTCCTTCGACATCGACGCCAACGGCATCCTGCACGTCTCGGCCAAGGACAAGAAGACCAACAAGGAGCAGAAGGTCGAGATCAAGGCCGGCTCGGGCCTGTCCGAGGACGAGATCAACCGGATGGTCGCCGACGCCGAGGCGCACCGCGAGGAAGACAAGAAGTTCCAGGAGCTGGTGCAGGCGCGCAACCAGGCCGACGGCCTGATCCACGCCACCCGCAGCGCCATCACCGAACACGGCAGCAAGGTCGGCGGTGATGTCATCGGCAAGGTGGAGGCGGCCCTGGCCGACCTGGAAACCGCGATGAAGGGCGACGACAAGGCGCAGATCGAGGCGCGTTCCAAGGCGCTGGAGGAAGCCGGCCAGGCGCTGTACGCCGCCGCTTCGGCCGGCGAGCAGGGGGGCCCGGCCCCGGGTGCCGGTGCGGCCGGCCCGTCGAACGACGACGTGGTCGATGCCGAGTTCACCGAGGTCAAGGACGACAAGAAGTCCTGACGTCCGGCGCCCCTCTCCCTGCGCGGAGAGGGGCCGGGGTGAGGGTTCGGGACCGCATCGCGGTCCCGGGCCCTTGTCGCATCCACGAACCCCCGCCCCAGCCCTCCCCTGGAGGGGGAGGGAGAGGTAGAGCATGAGCAAGCGCGATTACTACGAAGTACTGGGTGTCTCCCGCGACGCCGGCGACGAGGAACTGAAGAAGGCCTACCGTCGCTGCGCGATGAAGCACCACCCGGACCGCAACCCGGGCGATGCCGCGGCCGAAGCCGCCTTCAAGGAGTGCAAGGAGGCCTACGAGGTCCTGTCCGACGGCAACAAGCGGCGCATGTACGACGCCCACGGCCACGCCGCGTTCGAACACGGCATGGGCGGCATGGGCGGCGGTCCCGGTGGCCCGGACATGGGCGACATCTTCGGCGACATCTTCGGCAACATCTTCGGCGGGGGCGGCGGCGCCCGCCAGGCGCGTCGCGGCGCCGACATCGGCTACGTGATGGAGCTGGACCTGGAGGAAGCGGTGGCCGGCGTGGAACGGCGCATCGAAATCCCGACCCTGGTCGAGTGCGGCGACTGCGACGGCAGCGGTTCGGAGGACGGCAAGGTCGAGACCTGCAACGTCTGTGGCGGTCGTGGCCAGGTGCGCATGCAGCGCGGCATCTTCGCCATGCAGCAGGCCTGCCACAACTGCGGCGGCCGCGGCCAGATCGTCGCCCGCCCGTGCAGGACCTGCCATGGCAACGGCCGCGTCGAGGAAGACAAGGTGCTGTCGGTCAAAGTGCCGGCCGGCGTCGATACCGGCGACCGCATCCGTCTGCAGGGCGAGGGCGAGGCCGGTCCGGCCGGTACCCCGCCGGGCGACCTGTACGTGGAAGTGCGCGTGCGCGAGCACCCGATCTTCACCCGCGACGGCGACGACCTGCACTGCGAAGTGCCGATCCGCATTTCGCAGGCGGCGCTGGGCGACGCCGTGCGCGTGGCCACGCTGGGCGGCGAGGCGGAGATCCGCATTCCCGCCGAGACCCAGACCGGCAAACTGTTCCGCCTGCGAGGCAAGGGCGTGCGCTCGGTGCGCAGCCGTACCGAGGGCGACCTGTACTGCCGCATCGTGGTGGAAACGCCGGTCAACCTGACCGCCGAGCAGCGCCGGCTGCTGGAGCAGTTCGAGGCCACCTTCAGTGGCGAGGAGGCGCGCAAGCACTCGCCCAAGTCGGCCACCTTCCTGGACGGCGTCAAGGGCTTCTGGGACCGCATGACCTCGTCCTGACCCGGCGCGATCGCTGCAATGCCATGACCAAGCCGCAGTCCGCTGCGGCTTCGTCGTTTCCGGCATTTGGTTGCGTGCGCATCCATGCCGCCGGCCACCGTTTGCGCAGGCGTAGAATGCGGCGATGAACGACGTCGACCACAGCCATCTCGTGCACGGTCGCCGGCAACGCCCGGACGGGCCTTCGCCGGTGGACGTGATTTCCGTACAGTCGCAGCTGGTCTACGGCCATGCCGGCAACAGCGCGGCGGTGCCGCCGCTGCGCGCGCTGGGCCTGCGCGTGGCGGAGATTCCCACCACCCTGCTCAGCAACGCGCCGTTCTACGCGACGCTGCGCGGCCGCGTGCTGCCGGCGGACTGGTTCGCCGAACTGCTGCAGGGAGCCAGCGAGCGCGGCCTGCCGCAGCGCGCCGGCGCGCTGGTGTCCGGTTATTTCGGCAGCGTGGCCAACGGCGCGGCGTTCGCCGACTGGCTGGACGCGGTGCTGCCCGCCTGCCCGGACCTGCGCTACTGCCTGGACCCGGTGATCGGCGATACCCACACCGGTCCCTATGTCGAGCCGGGGCTGGAGCGCATCTTCGCCGAGCGGTTGCTGCCGCATGCCTGGCTGGTCACCCCCAATGCCTTCGAACTGGGTCGCCTGACCGGCATGCCGGCGCTACGCCAGGACGACGCCATCGCCGCTTCGCGCGTGCTGCTTGAGCGCGGCCCGCAGTGGGTGATCGCGCATTCGGTGTCCGGCGTGCCGGGCGAACTGGTGACCCTGGCGATCGGCCGCGACGAGGTCTGGCGCTGGGCCTCGCCGCACCTGCCGGTGGACGTGGCCGGCACCGGCGATGTGCTGATGTCGCTGCTGGTGGCGTTCCTGCTCAAGGGCCATCGCTTCGAGGATGCGGTGGGGCGCGCCATCGCCGGCGTGCATGCCGCGCTGGAAGCGACGCTGGCGCACGGCGTGGAGGAGTTCGACGTATTGGCGGCGGCGCCGGCGGCACTGGGCACGCCGCACCGGTTCCGCGCCGAGCGGCTGGCGTGAGCGCGGCGCAGGCGCCGGTCGTCGGCATCGTCGGCAGTGGCGGCGCCTATGGCCGCTGGCTGCGCGGGTTTTTCCAGGCACGCATGGGGCTGGAGGTGATCGGCCACGATCCGGTCGACGCCGCCTCGCAGACGCCCGAACAGCTGCTCGAGCGCGCCGACGTGCTGTTGTTCTCGGCGCCGATCCGGCATACGCCGGCCCTGATCGACGAGTACGTACGGCGCTCGGGCGGGCGCGAACGCGGCAGGCTGTGGCTGGACGTGACCTCGATCAAGAGCGCACCGATGGCGGCGATGCTGCGCTCGCAGGCCTCCGTGGCCGGGCTGCATCCGATGACCGCGCCGCCCAAGGCGCCCACGCTCAAGGGCCGGGTGATGGTGGTGTGCGAGGCGCGCGTGGCCGCGTGCTGGCAGCCCTGGCTGGAACGGCTGTACGCCGCGCTGGAGGCCGAGTGCGTGCCGGCCACGCCCGAGCACCACGACCGGGTGATGGCGCTGGTGCAGGCGCTGGTACATGCCAGCCACCTGGCCCAGGCCGGCGTGCTGCGCAGCTACGCGCCGCTGCTTGGCGAACTGCAGGCGCTGATGCCCTACCGCTCGACCGCATTCGAACTGGATGCGGCGGTGATCTCGCGCATCCTGTCGCTCAACCCGGCGATCTACGAGGACATCCAGTTCGGCAACCCGCACGCGGGCGAGGTACTGGACCGCATGCTGGAACAGCTGCGGCAGCTGCGCGCGCAGCTGGCCGACGGCAGCGACGCGGCGCGGGCGGCCTTCCGCAGCCAGTTCCTGGACGACAACCGCCAGGCGGTGGGCGAGCAGGCGCTGCGCGATGGCAATTACAGCTTCGAGCGCCTGGGCTACCTGCTGGCCGACCTGACCGACACGCGCGCGATGAGCGTGCACCTGCCCGAGGATCGTGCCGGTTCGCTGCGCGAGCTGCTGCACGTGTTCGAACGGCACGGCATCAGCCTGTCCTCGATCCATTCCTCGCGTACGCCGGCGGGCGAGGTGCATTTCCGCATCGGCTTCGCCCAGCGCTATGCGCCGGACCTGCTGGACGCGGCCGCGCGCGAGATCGACCACACCGGCATCGGCCGGGTACTGCAGCACTGAACGTGCGTCATCCACAGCGGGTGTGGATGACCTGCGCACAAGCCTGTGGATGAATGCCGGCAGCCGTTGTGGCGCAAGGCTGTCAAGATGGATGGCGAATTTTTGGCCGGCGCGCATCGGCGATCCGGGGAAAGCATCGGTTGCGGTCGCATCGCCGGCAGCACCGCTCCGCCAGGCGTTGTCGGCGGTGTCCCGCGCATTCATCCACAGCGGGTGTGGATGACCTGCGCACAAGCCTGTGGATGAACGCCGGCAGCCGTTGCGGCGCAAGGCTGTCAAGATGGCTGGTCAATTATTCGCCAGCTGGATGCGCGCACCGGCGGTGATGTCGGCGCGTGTGGCGACAAGGCCGGCGTACGCACGGAGGTCGTGCGCGCGGGTGCCCGCCGTTTGTTCAGATGTGCAGCCGCACCTGTCCGTCGAGCGTGACGAATTCGCGCGCGTTGCGCCGCAGGTGGCGGCCATCGTCCAGTTCATAGCGCGGCGTGGTATCGCCGTTGCCGGCGCTGCCGGGCTCGGGAACGAACTCGATGATGATGCGGCTCTCGCCGTTGCTGTCGGTGGCGGGGAACTGGCGGAACGACATCGGCAACCTCCTGCGTGGCATGCAACCCGGTACGTCCGGGCCAGCCTGCATCGGCGCCCGTTAGCGCGGCGTCGTCAGTCGATGAACTGCAGCCGCGCCAGTTCCGCGTACAGGCCGCCCTCGCGCAGCAACTGCGCGTGGGTACCCTGCGCCACGATGCGGCCGTGGTCCATCACCACGATGCGGTCGGCCTTTAGCACGGTGGCCAGGCGGTGCGCGATCACCAGCGTGGTGCGGCCGGCCATCAACCGTTCCAGCGCCTGCTGCACCGCGCGTTCGCTCTGCGCGTCCAGCGCGCTGGTGGCTTCGTCCAGCAGCAGGATCGGCGCGTCCTTGAGCAGGGCGCGGGCGATGGCGATGCGCTGCTGCTGGCCGCCGGACAGGCGCGCGCCGCGCTCGCCGAGCTCGCTGGCGTAGCCCTCGGGCAGGGCACGGATGAAATCGTCGGCCTCGGCGGCGCGGGCGGCGGCATGCACTTCCTCGTCGCTGGCCTGCAGGCGGCCGTAGCGGATGTTGTCGGCCGCACTGGAGGCGAACAGCGCCGGTTGCTGCGGCACCAGCGCGATCTGCTCGCGCAGCGCGGTCGGTTCGGCCTGGCGCAGGTCGATGCCATCGACGCTGATGGTTCCCGCCTCGGGATCGTGGAAACGCAGCAGCAGCGACAGCACCGTGCTCTTGCCGGCCCCGGAGGGGCCGACCAGCGCCACGGTCTCGCCCGGCCGCACGTGCAGGGTGAAGCCGTCCAGCGCCGGCTGCCCGGGGCGCTGCGGGTAGTGGAAGACCACGTCCTGGAAGCGGATGTCGCCGCGCAGCGGCGTGGGCAGCGCCAGCGGCGCGGGCGGCGCGCTGACGCCCGGGCGTTCCTGCAGCAGTTCGGCGATGCGGCCCATGCCGCCGGCGGCACGCTGCAGTTCATTCCACACCTCGGCCAGTGCGCCCACCGAGCCGCCGCCGATCAGCGCGTAGAACACGAACTGGCCCAGCTCGCCCTTGCTGATGCGCCCGGCGATCACGTCATGCGCGCCCGACCACAGCACCAGCACCACCGCGCCGAACACCAGTGTGATGACGATGGCGGTGACCAGCGACTGGGTGCGGATGCGTCCGCGCGCGGTGGCCACTGCCACCGCCACCGCATCGGCGAAGCGGCCGGTTTCGTAGCCTTCGCGCGCATGCGCCTGCACGGTGCGGACCGCGCCCAGGGTTTCGCTGGCGAGGTTGTTGGCATCGGCCACGCGGTCCTGGCTGGCGCGCGAGGCCTTTTCCAGCCGGCGTGCGCCGAGGATGATCGGCAGGACCGCCAGCGGGATGCCGACCAGGGTGAACGCCGCCAGCCGCGGGCTGGTGACGAACAGCATGGCCACGCTGCCGACCACGGTGACGGTGCTGCGCAGCGCCACCGACATGCTGCTGCCGACCACGCTGCGCAGCAGTTCGCTGTCGGCGGACAACCGCGAGACCAGTTCGCCGCTGCGGTTGCGGTCGTGGAACTGCGCGTCCAGCGCGATCAGGTGCGCATAGAGCTGGCGCCGGAGGTCGGCCACCACTTTTTCGCCCAGCAGCGACACGAAGAAGAAGCGCGCGGCGCTCGCCACGGCCAGCACCACCACCACCGCGAACACCAGCAGGAATACCTGGTCGATGTTGCTGCCGTTGCTGAAGCCGTCGTCGATCATGCGCCGGAACGCGACCGGGAAGCTCAGCGTGGCCACCGAAGCCACCGCCAGCGCCGCCAGCCAGGCGGTGAACAGCGCCATGTGGCGGCGCACGAACGGCCACAGCGCCCGCAGCGTGCCCAGCCGTGCCTTGGCGGAAGAAGAGGGAGCGGTGGCGGTATCGGTCATGGGCGTGGCAGTGGAAAAAGGAAGGGCGGTGCCGGCGTCAGCCGCCGGCGTCGAGCCAGCGCACCCTGTCACGGGTGGCGTCGCGCAGCTGGGTTTTCAAGCCGTCCACCCGTTCGGCGGGCAGTTCGATGGCCAGTTGCGCGCCATGCTCGTCGAATTCCTCGCCGAGCTTGTCCGCCGCATGCGCGGCCAACTGCGCATGCACGGTGCCGAGTTCGTTGAACGGGCACGCCAGCCGCAGCCTGCGCATCGCCACCAGCGGCAGGCGCGGCGCCAGCCGCAGGCATTCGGCGGCGGTGCCGCCGTAGGCGCGCACCAGCCCACCGGCGCCGAGCTTGATGCCGCCGTACCAGCGGGTCACCACCACCACGACACGGTCGTAGCCCTGGCCATCGATCGCCGCCAGGATCGGGCGACCGGCGGTACCGGCGGGCTCGCCGTCGTCGCTGGAACGGTATTCGTTGCCGCAGCGGTAGGCCCAGCAGTTGTGGGTGGCGTCGGCCACCGAGACCGCGCTGACGAAGGACAGTGCATCGGCCGCATTGCCGATCGGCATGGCCTGGGCAAGAAAACGGCTGTGCTTGATCTCCAGCAGGTGGCTGGCGGGCGCGGCGAGGGTGTCGGGCATCGCCCACATTCTAGGCCGCCGGGCAATCATTTGCCGGACGCGGGACCGGGCCCGCGCGCGGCAACCGCCGGCGGGGGGCCGCTCAGTCGCCCAGCAACGGCCGCAGGTCGCGCGGGATACGGGCTTCCGGATAGACCTGCATGAAACGCTCCAGGCTGGCACGTGCGTTGTCCAGGTCACCGTCGGCACGCCGCGCGCGGATGCGCTGCAGCCATTGCCGGCGCGGCAGGCGCGCGTCCCCGTCGATGGCGGCCGACGCGGCGGGCACGACCTCCGCTGCGGTCGGTTCGGGCCGCCTGGCGGCGGACGCCTGGACCGGCGCAGCCGCGCGTGCGTCCTGGGGGGCGAATGCAGGCGCAGTTCGGCTTGCACCGCGGCCTGCTCCGCCGCGGCGGCGGGTTCCAGCGCGTAGCTGGACGCCGTGGGGGCAACCCGCGATGCCGTGGCAGGCGCAGGCGCGGCGGGTGCCGGCGGCGGCGAAGGCGGCGGGGGCGGCACGGAGGCGACCGGCGCGCGCGCCGGTGCCGGTGCGGCCCGCGCGGGCGCTGCTGCTTTCCGTGCGTGGCTGTCGACAGGGGCCTGGCTTGGCGGTGGCGCTGCCATGGGGGCGGGAATGGGCGGCGGCGGCGGGGGCGATGCCGCCGCGTCGCGCGCCTGCGTGGCGGCCGCCGGCGCCACCGCCGCGGGCAGCGGTGGTGGCGTGGGCCGCAGCTGCCAGGCCAGGCCGACAACCAGCACCAGCGACGCGGCGGCGGCGAGCGAGGACACCAGGCCGCGGCGCCAGCCGCGTCGTGCCGGGCGCGCGCCGGTAGTGAAAGTGGCCGGGGGCGCGGACGGCCGCGGCGCCGGTTCCGACCCGGCCGGTTCGCGCGCGAGCGCGGCGATGGCCGCGTCGATCCGCGCCGACGGCGCGATGCCCGCGGCGGGACGGCCCAGCAGCCGTGCCAGTTCGCGCTCTTCGGGAGTCAGGGGTTCGGACCTGTTCATTCGCTCAACCTCGCGCGCAGCTTGTCCATCGCATAGCGCAGCCGCGACTTGACGGTTTCCCGGCCCACGCCGGTGATCTGCCCGATCTCCTCCAGGCTCAGTTCCTGCTCCAGGCGCAGGATCAGGACTTCCTGCTGCTCCTGCGGCAACTCGGCCATGGCCTGGCGCAGCCGCAGCCTTTCGTCCTGTTCGTGGGCCAGCAGTTCCGGGGTGCAGGCATCGGCCAGGCGCGCGGTGCGCTGTTCGGCATCGTCCGGGGCGGCGGGCCGGTGCCGCGCCGCGCGCCAGTGGTCGTTCAGGCGGTTGTGGGCGATGCGGAACAGCCAGGTGGCGAAGCTCGCCTCCGGCTTCCAGCGCGAGCGGGCCAGGATCATCCGCTGCCATACGTCCTGGAACAGCTCCTCGGCCAACGCGCGGTCGCGCAGCTGGCCCAGCAGATAGTGGAACAGCCGCGCGCGATGCCGCGCATACAGCTCGGCGAAGGCTTCGCCATCGCCTTCGGCGTAGGCCAGCATCAGCGCTTCGTCGGTCGGGGCTTGGAGGGCGGTATCCACGCGGCCCAGCCTAAGCGCTGGCCGCGCCACTGCCTAGTCGCCGCCGGGCGCGGGCCGGCGCCGGTTCAGCCAGCCCCGGCGCGGGCGCACCGCAGGCGGGGGTTGCGGCATTATGCTGCGACAGGGGAGTTCCGGAGTGCCGGAACCCGGAACACGCATGGAGATCATGTCCCACCGCCAACTCGACCTGCATGCCGGCAGCGGCCGCGTGGACACCGATTCGCCGACCAACCGCGTGGTGGCGACGCTGCACGGCCTGCTGCCCCAGGGCAGCGCCGTGGCGCTCGCCTGGGACGATGCGGTGCTCGGGCAGGGCGACTGCGTCAGCCCGGGTGCCGATGGATTGCGCGGACCGGTGCACGCATTGCTGGCGGGCGAGCCGCTGCCGGACGGCCTGCGCCAGGCCGTGGTGGAACGCTGGACCGACGCGGAAGGTGGTGCCCGCATCGTGGTGCTGGCCGAGATCGATGCCAGTTTCTCCGACGCGCAGCGGCAGGCCTGGCTGGGCACCGCGCACGCGCTCGTCGCCGCGGTGCTGGTGTCGCTGCGCCAAGGCGTGCAGATCGAGCAGCTCGAACGCGCCAAGCGCCTGCAGCGGGCCCTGTTCGAGATCGCCGACCTGGCCGGCAGCGACCTGGAAATGTCGCAGATGCTGGCCCATTTCCACCGCATCCTGTGCACCCTGATGTACGCGGACAACTGCTACATCGTCGAATGCGACGAGCACCAGAGCAGCCTGCGCTTCCTGTATTTCGCCGACGAACTGGACAACTTCGCGCCGCATCCGGAGCGGCGTTTCCGCTTCGAGGAAATGCAGGACAGCCTGACCTTCGCGGTGCTGCGCCTGGGCAGGACCATGCATGGCCCTTCGCGCGAGCTGCTGCAGGTGCTGGACCACCAGCATTCCGTGCACAGCGGCCCGGACAGCGCCGATTGGCTGGGGGTGCCGATGTGGCGCGACGGTACCGTCTGCGGCGCCATCGTGGTGCAGAGCTACGAGAGCGGCGTGCAGTACGGCGACGAGGACCGCGACGTGCTCAATTTCGTGGCCAAGCACATCCTGACCGCCATGGACCGGCGCCAGGCGCACGTGCAGCTGGAGCAGCACGTGCAGCGGCGCACGCTGGAGCTGGAGCGGGCCAACGCCAGCCTGCAGGAGGAAATACAGGAGCGGCGGCGCGCCGAGGCCCTGCAGGCGGCGCTGTTCAATGTCTCGGAACTGGCGATGAGCGGAGGCAGCCAGGCGGTGTTCCATGCCGAGGTGCACCGGGTGATCGGTGGCCTGCTGGACGCAAGCAATTTCTACATCGCGCTGGTCAACGAGCAGGGCGACGGGCTGGATTTCGTCTATTCGGTGGACGAGTTCAACCGGGTGCGCGCGTCGCGCGCCTTCAGTGGCGGCCTGACCGAGTACACCCTCCGCAGCGGCCAGCCGCTGCTCGCGACCCGGGCCGAGATCGACCAGCTGATCGCGCGCGGCGAGGTGCGCGAATTCGGCGCCAAGTCGCAGTGCTGGCTGGGCGTGCCGCTGTTCAGCGACGACGAAGTGGTGGGCGTGATCGCGGTGCAGAGCTACAACCCGCAGGTCAGCTTCACCGCCCACGACCAGCGGCTGCTGGCGTTCGTGGCGCGCAACATCGGCAACAGCCTGGCGCGCCAGCGCGACCGCAATCGCCTGCTGCAGGCGCATGCCGAGCTGGAGCAGCGCGTGGCCGAGCGCACCCGCGAGCTGGGCGAGGTCAACCAGAAACTGCTGGCGCAGATCGGCGAGCGCATGCGCGTGGAGCAGCGCCTGACCCACCTGGCGATGCACGACGTGCTGACCGGCCTGCCCAACCGCCTGCAGTTGCTGGAGAAGCTGGAAGAGGCGATCGAACACGCGCAGCTGGGCATGGGCCCGATGTTCGCGCTGCTGTTCCTCGACCTGGACCGCTTCAAGTGGGTCAACGACAGCATCGGCCATGCCGCCGGCGACCGCATGCTGGTGGAAGTGGCGCAGCGCCTGGTGGGCATGCTGCGCAGCGACGACGTGGTGGCGCGCCTGGGCGGCGACGAGTTCGCGCTGCTGGTGCGCTGCGACGGCGCCAAGGAGGCCATGGACGTCGGCCGGCGCCTGCTGCGTTCGCTGGAGCACTCGATGTGGGTCGATGGGCGCGAGTTGTTCCCGTCGGGCAGCATCGGCATCGCCCTGTGGAGCCCGCGCTACACCTCCGGCGCGGAACTGCTGCGCGACGCCGATGCGGCGATGTACCGCGCCAAGGGCATGGGCCAGGATCGCTGCATGCTGTTCGACGAGGCCATGCGCGAGCAGTCGCTGCAGAGCCTGGAACTCGAGGCGGACCTGCGCCGGGCGATCATCAACAATGATTTCCTGCCGTTCTACCAGCCCATCGTGTCGCTGGCCGATGGCGCCGTGGTCGGCCACGAGGCGCTGCTGCGCTGGCAGCACGAGGGCAGGGGCCTGCTGCTGCCGGGCGAGTTCATCTCGCTGGGCGAGGAAAGCGGCCTGATCGAGCAGGTGGACTGGCTGATCTACGAGCAGGTGGTGCGCGACCTGGCCGGCACCGGTTCGGGCTACGTTTCGGTGAATGTCTCGCCACGGCATTTCCGCTCGTCCGAGTTCGCCGCGCGCCTGCTGGGGCTGTTGGAAGCGGCCGGCGCCGACCCGGGACGGCTGCGGGTGGAGATCACCGAGATGGCATTGCTGGAGGACGCCCCGCGCACGCTGCGTACCCTGTACCAGCTGCGCGAGCGCGGGATCGTGGTGCAGCTGGACGATTTCGGCACCGGCTATTCGGCGCTGTCCTACCTGCACCGCTTCCCGATCAGCGCGCTGAAGATCGACCGCAGTTTCGTGGCCGGGCTGCACGCCGACAACGGCAAGAGCACGCAGGCGCTGGTCGAAGGCGTGGTGTCGCTGGCGCGTACCCTGGGCATCGAGACCATCGGCGAGGGCGTGGAAGACGAGCGCCAGCTGCGCACGCTGTTCGACATGGGCTGCAATTTCGGCCAGGGCTATCTGCTGGGCCACCCGCTGCCGCGCGAAGCGACGCTGTACCGGATGGCGTGAACCGCCGCACCGCCGCGTGGTCGATCCCGGCACCTGCCGGCACCCACCGCAACGCCGTGCGGCGTTCGTCGAGCCACGCCATACAGGAACGGCCACGCGGCGACAGCGATCGCGTCGCCTCGCGCCGGGAGCCCTGCGGAAACGCGGCGCGGTGTGCCCCGTCAAACCGCGCCATGCTGGACCACGGTCGCGCGGATGCCTGCCGCCGCGGCACGGCCGGTGGGCTGTCCGCAACGCAGGGCGCGTTTATTCCGCGCCAGGCAGGGAGGGAGGCGCAGCAACGCCTGCCGCATCGTCACGCGCCTGTGTTCCTGCCGCAACGCCGTGCCAGTGGCCTTACCGCAACGCCGCACGCAGCTTTTCATCGAACCGCTCCAGGCAGGGAAGGAGGCGCCAGCGAAGCCTGCCGCGTCGCCACGCGCCGATGGCCTTACCGCAACGCGGCGCGCAGCTTTTCGTCGAACCGCGCCAGGCAGGGAAGGAGGCGCCAGCGAAGCCCGCCGCGTCGCCACGCGTCAATGGGCCTGCCGCAATGCTGCGCGCCAATGGACTTGCCGCAGCGCAGCGTGCAGCTTTTCGTCGAACCGCGCCAGGCAGGGAAGGCGGCGCCAGCGAAGCCCGCCGCGTCGCCACGCGCCAATGGCCTTACCGCAACGCCGCGCGCAGCTTCTCGTCGAACCACTTGTCCGCCTGCGCCGGCGAAGCCCGCCGCGTCGCCACGCGTCAATGGGCCTGCCGCAATGCTGCGCGCCAATGGACTTGCCGCAACGCCGCACGCAGCTTTTCGTCGAACCGTGCCAGGCAGGGAAGGAGGCGCCAGCGAAGCCCGCCGCGTCGCCACGCGCCAATGGCCTTACCGCAACGCCGCGCGCAGCTTCTCGTCGAACCACTTGTCCGCCTGCGCCGGCGAATAAGCCCGCATCCACGCCAGCATCTGCCCGGCGTCGTCGCCGTACCACAGATCCTGGCGTTGTTCCGGGTGCAGGAAGCGTTCTTCCACCATGTGGTCGATCATGCCGATCAGCCTGGCGTAGAAGCCGTTGACGTCGAGGAAGGCGCAGGGCTTGTTGCCGATGCCGAGCTGGCGCCAAGTCAACATCTCGAAGATCTCTTCGGCGGTACCGAAACCGCCGGGCAGGGCGACGAAGGCGTCGGACAGGTCGAACATGCGCGATTTGCGCTCGTGCATGGAGCCGACGACCTCCAGCGTGGTCACGCCCTGGTGCGCCACTTCCAGGTCCACCAGGTGCTGCGGGATCACCCCGGTGACCTGGCCGCCTGCGGCCAGTACGCCGTCGGCTACCGCGCCCATCAGCCCGGTGCGGCCGCCGCCGTAGATCAGGCGCAGGCCTTCGTGGGCGATGCGCGTGCCCAGTTCGGTGGCGCGCTCGATGTACAGGGGATTGGCACCGGGGTTGGAGCCGCAGTAGACGCAGATCGATTTCATGGGAAGTCCTGGGGAGGTGTGCGGATCGCGTCGATGAACAGGGCGCGATCGGGGGAATGCAAAAGCAAGAAGGCTCCGCCGGGGCGGAGCCTTCTGGGTCAGGCCGGTGTCGCTCAGTTGGCCTTGTGGATGGCGCGCTTGCCGACCGCCATGGCCGCGTCGTGGATCACTTCCGACAGCGACGGGTGGGCGTGGCAGATGCGGGCCAGGTCGTCGGCCGAGCCGCTGAACTCCATGGTCAGCACGCCTTCGTGCACCAGTTCGGAGACATTGGCGCCGACCAGGTGCATGCCCAGCACGCGGTCGGTTTCGGCGTGCGCCAGCACCTTGACGAAGCCGGCCGGCTCGACCATCGCCACGGCACGGCCGTTGGCGGCGAACGGGAAGCTGCCGGCCTTGTACGGGATGCCCTCGGCCTTGAGCTGGGCTTCGGTCTTGCCGACCCAGGCCAGTTCCGGCTCGGTGTAGATCACCCACGGGATGGTGTCGAAGTTGACGTGGCCCGGCAGGCCGGCGATCAGTTCGGCCACCGCGATGCCTTCCTCGAAGCCCTTGTGCGCCAGCATCGGGCCGCGCACGCAGTCGCCCACCGCCCAGACGCCGTCGACGCCGGTGTGGCAATGGTCGTCGACCACGATCTGGCCGCGCTCGTTGACCTGCACGCCGGTGCCCTCGGCCAGCAGGCCCTGGGTGGCGGCGCGGCGGCCGACGGCCACCAGCAGCTTGTCGACGGTCAGGGTCTTCTCGCCTTCACCATCGGTGTAGGTGACCACCACTTCCTTCTTCTTGCCCTTGCCGGTCACTTCGGTCTTGCTGACCTTGGCGCCGAGCCTGATGTCCAGGCCCTGCTTCTTGAATTCGCGGGCGGCGACCTTGGCCACCTCGGCGTCGGCGGCGGCCAGGAACTCCGGCATCGCCTCGAGGATGGTCACTTCGGCGCCCAGGCGCTTCCACACGCTGCCGAGTTCCAGGCCGATCACGCCGGCGCCGATCACCGCCAGGCGGCCCGGTACTTCGGTGAAGTCCAGCGCGCCGACGTTGTCGACGATGGTCTCGCCGTCGAACTTGGCGAACGGCAGTTCGATCGAGTCCGAGCCGGCGGCGATGATGACGTTGGTGCCCTTCAGCTCGACCTCGCTGCCGTCATGCTGCTTGACCTTGACGATGTTGCCGGCCTGCAGCTGGCCGAAGCCGTAGTAGGCGGCGACCTTGTTGGCCTTGAACAGCTGGGCGATGCCGCCGGTGAACTGCTTCACGATGGCGTCCTTGCGGCCGACCATCTTCTCGACGTCCATCTTGGCGTCCTTGAAGCTGATGCCATGGTCGCCAAAGATGTGGCCCATGTTCCAGTACTGGCGCGAGGAGTCCAGCAGTGCCTTGGACGGGATGCAGCCCACGCGCAGGCAGGTGCCGCCCAGCGCCGGCTTGCCGTCCTTGCCCAGCGCCGCGTCGATGCAGGCGGTCTTCAGGCCCAGCTGGGCGGCGCGGATGGCGGCGTGGTAGCCGGCCGGGCCGGCACCGATGACGACGACGTCGAATTGTTCAGCCATTTGAGGTTCCTTGGTGCTTTCCTTCGGTCTCGCGGGCGAGGCCGGTGGCGCGGGGCGCCGGGCAAGGGGCGGGCGCTGGGCCGGCCCCGGAGCGACCGACCCCTCCGCGGGGGAGGGGTCGGCGGGTGTTACAGGCCGAACAGCATGCGGCCCGGGTTTTCCAGCTGGTTCTTGATGTCCACCAGGAACTGCACCGCGTCCTTGCCGTCGATGATGCGGTGGTCGTAGGACAGCGCGATGTACATCATCGGCGCGATCACGACCTGGCCGTTCTCGGCGATCGGGCGCTCCTTGATCGTGTGCATGCCGAGGATGGCGCTCTGCGGCGGGTTGACGATCGGGGTCGACATCAGCGAGCCGAAGGTGCCGCCGTTGGTGACGGTGAAGGTGCCGCCCTGCAGGTCGTCCAGCGCCAGCTTGCCGTCGCGCGCCTTCTTGGCGTAATCGGCGATGCCCTGCTCGATGTCGGCGAAGGACATGCGCTCGACGTTGCGCAGCACCGGCGTCACCAGGCCCTTGTCGGTGGACACGGCGATGGAGATGTCCGAGTAGCCGTGGTAGATGATGTCGTCGCCGTCGACCGAGGCGTTGACCAGCGGGAAGCGCTGCAGCGCGTTGGCCGCGGCCTTCACGAAGAAGCTCATGAAGCCGAGCTTGATGCCGTGGGCCTTCTGGAACTCGTCCTGCAGTTCCTTGCGCGCGGCCGAAACCTTGGCCAGGTTGACTTCGTTGAACGAAGTCAGCATGGCGATGGATTCCTTGGACTGCATCAGCCGCTCGGCGATGCGCTTGCGCATGCGGGTCATCGGCACGCGTTCTTCCGGACGCGCGCCGCCGGCCTTGCCGACGCCGCCGTTGCGGGCGAAGTTGACGATGTCTTCCTTGGTCACCGCGCCATGGCGGCCGGTACCGGCCACGTCGGCCGGGTTCACGCCTTCGGTGATGGCCGAGAAGCGGGCGCCCGGGGGCAGGTTGTCGGCGGCGGACTTGGCGGCCGGGGCCGGCGCGGCGGCCGCAGCGGCCGGTGCCGGGGCCGCGGCCTTCGGTGCCTCGGCGGCAGCCGGGGCCGGCGCGGCGGCGACGGCGCCTTCCTCGATGATCGCCACGACCTGGCTGCTGGTCACGGTGGCGCCTTCGGGGAACTTGATCTCCTTGATCACGCCATCGACCGGCGACGGGACCTCGAGCACGACCTTGTCGGTTTCCAGGTCAAGCAGGTTTTCGTCACGCTTGACCGCGTCGCCGACCTTCTTGTGCCAGGTGGCAATGGTGCCGTCAGCGACGGATTCGGGCAGTACCGGGGCTTTGACTTCGGTGGCCATGCAGGGGCTTCCTGGTTCGTATTCTTGGTGAAAGGGGGAGAGTTATTCAGCGAACTGGTCGTTGAAGGGGTTGACCAGCGCATCGGCGAGCAGCTGCTGCAGTTCGCGCAGGTGGTCGGCCATGTGGCCGACGGCCGGCGACGGCGAACGCGGGCGGCCAGCGTAGTGCAGGTTCTGGCCATCAGCCAGGCAGGCCTGCAGGTGGTGGCGGATCTGGTACCACGCGCCCTGGTTCATCGGCTCTTCCTGGCACCACACCACGTCGGCGGCCTTGCCGTACTTCTTCAGTTCGGCGGCCAGCTGCGGGCGCGGGAACGGGTACAGCTGCTCCACGCGGATGATCGCCACGTCGTCCTGGCCACGCTTGGTCTGGTCTTCCAGCAGGTCGTAGTAGACCTTGCCCGAGCACAGCACCACGCGCTGGACCTTCTTGGCGTCGGCGCTGGCGTCGCCGATCAGGTGCTGGAACTCGCCGTTGGCCAGTTCGTCCAGGGTCGAAACGGCCAGCTTGTGGCGCAGCAGCGACTTGGGCGACATCACCACCAGCGGCTTGCGGGTGGTCATGCACAGCTGGCGGCGCAGCATGTGGAACGCCTGGGCCGGGGTCGACGGCACGCAGACCAGCATGTTCTCCAGCGCGCACAGCTGCAGGAAGCGCTCCAGGCGCGCCGAGCTGTGTTCCGGGCCCTGGCCTTCGTAGCCGTGCGGCAGCAGCAGGGTCAGGCCGGAAATTCGGCCCCACTTGGCCTCGCCGGAGGCGATGAACTGGTCGATCACCACCTGGGCGCCGTTGGCGAAGTCGCCGAACTGGCCTTCCCAGATGCACAGGGTGTTGGGATCGGTGGTGGAGAAGCCGTACTCGTAGGCCATCACCGCCTCCTCGCTGAGCAGCGAGTCGATGACGGTGGCCTGTTCCGGCGACTGCACCAGCTGGCGCAGCGGCAGGTAATAGGCGTCGGTCTTCTGGTCGTGCAGGATCGCGTGGCGGTGGGTGAAGGTGCCGCGGCCGACGTCCTGGCCGACCAGGCGCAGGCCATGGCCCTGGTCGAGCAGGGTGGCGTAGGCCAGGTTCTCGGCGAAGCCCCAGTCGCCCGGGATCTCGCCGGCCGCCATCCTGCGGCGGTCGTCATAGACCTTGGCCACGCGCGAGTGCAGTTCCACGCCCTCGGGGATGGTGTTGATCAGCTTGGCCAGGCGGGTCAGTTCGGCCATCGGCACCCGGGTGCTGACCGGGTCGGACAGCTTGCCGGCCAGCAGCTTCGGCCAGTCCACGTACAGCTTGCTGGTCGGCGGAGTCTTCTCGACCTGTGCCAGCTCGGTGGTGACTTCGCCCGAATCGAGCTTCTCGCGGTAGGCATCGACCAGCGCCTTGCCGCCATTGGCCGGGATCACGCCCGCAGCCTCGAGCTTCTCCGCGTACAGTTCGCGGGTGGTCTTGTGCTTGCGGATCACCTGGTACATCAGCGGCTGGGTGATCGCCGGCTCGTCGGCCTCGTTGTGGCCCCAGCGGCGGTAGCAGACCAGGTCGATCACCACGTCCTTGTGGAACTGCTGGCGGAAGTCGTAGGCCAGCTGCGCGGCGAACACCACCGCCTCCGGATCGTCGCCGTTCACGTGCAGGACCGGCGCGCCGACCATCTTGGCGATGTCGGTGCAGTACAGGGTCGAGCGCGAGTCGTCGCGGTTGGAGGTGGTGAAGCCGACCTGGTTGTTGATGACGATGTGCACGGTGCCGCCGACCGCGAAGCCGCGCGCCTGCGACATCTGGAACAGCTCCATCACCACGCCCTGGCCGGCGAACGCGGCGTCGCCGTGGATCAGGATCGGCATGACCTGCTTGCGCGCGGTGTCGCCACGGCGTTCCTGGCGCGAACGCACCGAACCGGCGACCACCGGGTCGACGATCTCCAGGTGCGACGGGTTGAACGCCAGCGCCAGGTGCACCGGGCCGCCGGCGGTGGCGACGTCGGCCGAGAAGCCCATGTGGTACTTCACGTCGCCGGCCACGGCACGGTCGTCGTGCTCGAAGCGGCCTTCGAACTCGTCGAACAGCTTGCGCGGGTTCTTGCCCAGGGTGTTGACCAGCACGTTCAGGCGGCCGCGGTGGGCCATGCCGATCACCACGTCCTTGACGCCGTCCTTGCCGGCGCTGCGGATCACCGTGTCCATCATCGGGATCAGCGAATCGCCGCCTTCCAGCGAGAAGCGCTTCTGGCCGACGTACTTGGTGTGCAGGTAGCGCTCGAGGCCCTCGGCCGCGGTCAGCCGCTCCAGGGTGCGGCGCTGGGTGTCCGCGTCGAGGTTGTAGTTGCCGCCGGCGCTTTCCAGGCGCTGGTACAGCCACTGGCGCTGGTCGACTTCGGCGATGTACATGAACTCGGCGCCGATGGAGCCGGTGTAGGTCGCCTTCAGGCGCGCCAGCAGGTCGCGCAGCTTCATGCGCGGCTGGCCACCGACGCCGCCGGTGCTGAACTCGTCGTTGAGGTCGGCATCGGACAGGTGGTGGAAAGCCAGGCCCAGGTCGGGCGGGTTGACCGGCGGGGTCAGGCCCAGCGGGTCGAGCTGCGCGCCGAGGTGGCCGCGCGAGCGGTAGGCGGTGATCAGGCGTCCGACGTTGCGCTCGCGCTCGTCGCCGCCGCCGGCACTGGCCACGGCGCTGGACGCGTTGCGGCCGGCCTCGGCGATGTGGGCGATGACGGCCGAATGCGGGACATCACCTGCCTCGCGGCCCTTGAAACCGTCGAAGTAGGACTTCCATTTGGGGTCCACACTGTCCGGGGAGACGAGGTACTGCTCGTACAGGTCCTCGATATAGGAGGCGTTGCCGCCGGCGAGTTGCGATGACTGCGCAAACTGCTTCAGGAGATTGTCCACGATGGAGGGTCGGATTCGCTTGTGGGGTATGGCTTCTGGAACCGGCGGGGACCTTGCAGCAGGGCGCCGCGCGGGCGTGATGAAACCGCTGAATTATACCCTCGCGGGGACAGGAAGGGGCACACACGCTGTCCCCCGGGTTAATGCCGGGCCATGCCTTGTCCGCACCCCGACAGCGCTCACATGCCGAGTGTCCGCAGCCCTTCGCAGAGCGCTGCGGCGTCCCATGCGCGCTGGAACAGCGCGTCCTGCTGGCGGGCCGTCGCGGGCATGTCCAGGCACAGCTCGCCTTCGAAGCGGTCGCCCATTGGACGAAAGTAGCAGTCGCCGTTGTCGTTGCTGGCGCTGGCCGGCGCCAGCGCCGGGTCGCCCGGGTCCACCGGCTGGCGCAGCGCGAACACGCTGGGCAGGCGCTGCAGCAGTGCCAGCAGCGCGGCCGGCATGGCCGCGGGTTCGGCATCGTGCAGCAGCACCAGCGCCTGTTTGTCGTGGCGGCGGGTGGCGAAGCGGCGCAGTGCCTGCAGCACCGCCGGCTGCGCGAACAGCGCGGTGTCGCCGCCGCGGCAGCCGAGCAGGAGCCTGCGGCGGGCGCGGTGGATCACCGCCGCCAGGGCCGCCTCGGCCTGGGCGGCATCCTGCACGCGCATGGCGCCGCCCATGCGGCGGCGCATGGTCTGGTGGACGATGCCGGCCTCGGTGAACGGCGCGCCTTCGGGCAGGAAGCCGTTGCGGGCATAGAAATCACGGGCGTGGAGCTGGGCATGCAGGGTCACCTCGTCCCAGCCGCGGCGCGCCGCTTCGGCCACCAGCGCCTGCAGCAGCGCCTCGCCGACGCCGTGGCCGCGCCAGCCGGGCAGCACCGCCATGCGGCCGATGCGGCGCTGCGGCGTCAGCCGGCCGGTGCCGATGGCGTGGCCATCGGCATCCAGCGCGAGGACGTGGTGGCTGAGCGGGTCCAGGTCATCGCTTTCCAGCGCCGCCGGCACCTGCTGCTCGCCGACGAACACGGCCTCGCGCACGCCGTGCAGCAGCGCCTGCCGCGTGGCGTAGTCGGCTGCCTCGACGTGGAACGCCGCCGGGGTCATGCTGCCGGGCCGTCCTCGTCGCCGTCGTCGCAGATCACCACCACCTCGACCCCTTCCTCGTTCACCTGCACGGTGTCGATGGCGCCGCTGGCCGGCTCGCCTTCGCCGGCCTGGGCGTACTCGAACACCTCGATTTCCAGCTCCGGTGCGTCGGCTTCGTCGTCGAGCGTGTCGTCGAACGCGTCTTCCATGACCTCGAGCGCATCCTGCTCGGCCTGCATCGCCGCCAGGGTCTCGGCGTCCAGCAACTGGTAGTGGCCGCCGGCCAGCAGTTCCATCACCGCGCTGCGGCCCTTGGCCGACAGCTTGCGGAACAGCGCTGCGTCGATCCGTTCGGCCGCGGCCAGGCCCTGCGCGTCCTTGACCGGCAACGGGAAGGCATGGCCGCTGCTGTACAGCACCGCGCCGCGGGTGGCGCGACGCCAGGCCAGCCGCGCCCACGGGTGGCGCTCGAGCAGGCCGCCCTCGTCCAGCACCGCGTCCACGTCGGCGGGGGCGGGCGGGGCCTGCGAGGGCAGGATGTCGCCGGCGGCGCGGTAGGTGGTGATGAAGCGGCCGAACCAGTCGCCCAGGCGGTCGGGGTCGTTCATGCGCAGCGCATTGAGCGCGGTGACCACGCGCTTCATCGCCGCCGCGTCGATCTCGTTGGGGTCCTCCGGCAGCTTCAGGTCCGGGTCCTGGTAGCGGATGGCCTCGTCGGCGTCGGCCACCAGGTCATCCAGCCAGTCGCTGATCAGCTCGGCAGAGGACGGCGCGCGCATGCCGAAGGAGAACGTCAGGCACGGGTCCTCGGCCACGCCGTGGTGCGGCACGTTCGGCGGCAGGTACAGCATGTCGCCCGGTTCCAGCACCCAGTCGTGGGTCGGCTTGAACCTGCGCAGCAGCTTCAGTTCGACGTCGGGGCGGAAATCCAGCGGCGGGCGCTTGCCCCGGGTCGATTCGCTGGCGTCGATCTGCCAGCGGCGGTGGCCGTGGGCCTGCAGCAGGAACACGTCGTACTGGTCGACATGGGCGCCGACCGAGCCGCCGGTGGCGGCGAAGCTGATCATCACGTCATCCATGCGCCAGCGCGGCAGGAAGTTGAAGTGCTCGATCAGCGCGCGCACGTCCGGGTCCCACTTGTCCACGTCCTGTACCAGCAGGGTCCAGTCGTGGTCGGGCATGCCCGGGAAATCCTCCTCGCGGAACGGGCCGTTGCGCAGGGTCCAGCCGTCGGTGGCGCGGTCATGGGTGACCAGGCGCGCCAATGCGCCTTCCTCGCAGGCCAGCCCGGCCAGGTCTTCGGGCATCACCGGGGTCTGGAAATCCGGGAACGCGCCACGGATCAGCAACGGGCGCTTCTGCCAGTAGTCGCGCAGGAAGCGCTCGGCGGGCATGCCGAGCGGATGGCGGACGCTGGCCCTGATCTCGAGCGGTAGGGAGGAGGAAGTCTTTTTCATCGCGCGCAATACCATTGGAAAACGGGGGCGGCGGAGTCCGCCGACGGAAATCGCATTGTCACCCAGCCGCCGCCGACGCGCCTAGCACCGCCGCGGGCGGGGCCAGCGGCGGGAGCGGCGCGGCGCCGCCCTCGAGCAGGCGCTCCAGCACCGCGGCCGGGCAGGGCGGGCTGAAGCCGTAGCCCTGGGCCAGCGGGCAGCCTTCGGCGCGCAGGAACTCCAGGTGGCGGGCGTGCTCGACGCCCTCGGCCACGACCTCCAGGCCCAGGCTGTGGCCGAGGCCGATGATGGCGCGGCTGATCACCCCCAGCTCGGCGTCGCCGGGCAGGCCGGCGATGAAGCTCTTGTCGATCTTCAGCATGTGCAGCGGGAACCGCTTGAGGTAACCCAGCGACGAGTAGCCGGTGCCGAAGTCGTCCAGCGCCAGCCGCACGCCGAGCGCGGCCAGGCGCCGCAGTGCTGCGCCCAGGGTGGC
This sequence comes from Stenotrophomonas acidaminiphila, assembly GCA_002951995.1. Classification (NCBI taxonomy): domain Bacteria; kingdom Pseudomonadati; phylum Pseudomonadota; class Gammaproteobacteria; order Lysobacterales; family Lysobacteraceae; genus Stenotrophomonas; species Stenotrophomonas acidaminiphila. The sequence goes on along the minus strand of CP019797.1, from coordinate 2,209,102 downwards.
GTTGCTGTCCTGCATCAGGTGGGTTTCGGTGATTTCCAGCACCAGGCTGGCCGCGGGCAGGCCGGTGTCGTCGAGGATGGCCACCACGCGTGCGACGAAGTCGTCCTGCTGCAGTTGGCGCCGCGAGAGGTTGACCGAGCAGTACAGGTGCCGGTGCCCGGCCAGCTGCCAGGCCCGGGTCTGCCGGCAGGCCTCGCGCAGCACCCAGTCCCCCACCTGGACGATTTCCCCGGATTCCTCCAGCGAGGGAATGAACTCCAGCGGCGGCACCAGGCGGCCATCGTGGCGCCAGCGCAGCAGCGCCTCGACCCCGGCCATCGGCGGGTCGTGCGCGTCCAGGCGGTGGATCGGCTGGTAGTGCAGCACGAACTCGCCACGCGCCAGCGCCTGGCCCAACGCGCTCTCCAGTTCCAGCTGGCGCTGCGCGCTGGCCTGCAGCCCGGCGCTGTAGTGGGCGAACTGGGCCTTGCCGGCCTGCTTTGCCTGGTGCAGGGCAAGGTCGGCGGCCTGCAGCGCATCGTTGAGGTCGGCGCTGGCATGCAGGGTGGCGATGCCGATGCTGGCGTTGACCACCAGGGTGCGGTCGTCCACGCGCATCGGCTGGTGCAGGTGGCCGAGGATGCGCTGGGCGACCTGTTCGGCGCACCCGGCGCTGCCGGGGTCGACCAGCAGCACCACGAATTCGTCGCCGCCGAAGCGGAACAGGTGGTCAGCGGCGCGCAGGCACTGCGCGAGCCGGCGGCCGACCTCGACCAGCACGCCGTCGCCGAACAGGTGGCCGAAGCTGTCGTTGATGAGCTTGAAGCGGTCCAGGTCGATGAACAGCACCGCTGCCTGGCCGCTGCCGGTGTCGTGCAGCTGGCGCTGGGTATGCAGGAGCAGCTCGTCCAGCCGCAGGCGGTTGGCCAGCCCGGTCAGCGGGTCGTGGCGGGCGGCGTGGTGCAGCTGGTGTTCGACGGCCTTGCGCCGGCTGATGTCGCTCTGCGAGCCGGTGATGCGCAGTTGTCCGTCACGGTCGGCCTCGGCCACGCCGCGGCTGAGCACCCACAGCCAGTCGCCATTGCGGCAGCGGATGCGGTATTCGTGGTGGATCCAGTCCGATTCCCCGTGCAGGTGCGCGTTGATGGCCTGGTGCAGGCCGGGCAGGTCATCGGGATGGACCCGGGAAAACCAGGCGTCGCTGGTCTGGCCCAGGGCCTGCCGCTCCAGCCCGATCATGTCCGCCCAGCGCTCGGACACGTACAGGGTGTCCGCCCCGGGATGCCAGTCCCAGATCCCGTCATGGGCGCCACGCAGGGCCCGCGCGAAGCGCGCCTCGCTGTCCTCCAGCGCCTTGCGCTGGGCGGCGCTGTAGGTGTCGATGGCCAGGGTCATGTCGAAGAACACGGCCTTGAGCAGGCTGGAGAAAAGCTGCACGTCGGCGCCCTGGCCGCACAGCGGCGCCAGCATCTGCTCCAGGTACAGCCGGTAGGCGGCCAGGTACCACTTCAGCTCGACGCCGTTGATGTGGTGGATCAGGCCGATGCGCAGGCGGTTGTCGATGTAGTCGCGGTCGTAGGGCCCCTGCCACAGCCGCTGGTAGTACTCCAGTTGCCGTTGCTTCAACCGGTGCACGGTGCCCGCGTCGCCGAGCAGCGCGGCCGGGGCGGGGAAGTCATCGAGGTGGCGGTACAGCCGCTCGATGAATGCGGCCTGCGCGGCGGCCATGCGCGCGGCGTTTTCGTTCAGGCGCCGCGCGTCGTCCTGGCCCCATTCCAGCAGGCGGCCGCGTTCGCTGATTTCCGCCTGCTCCAGCCCGATTCGCCGCATCAGCTCCTGCAGTGTGTCGACGGCACCCATGGTTCCCTCTTGCGTTGAAGACCAGCATGGAAAAAGCGCCACGGCGGCGGTTCCGTCCGGAACGGCCCCCGCAGCGCCTCGTCTTGCAGGCCCGTGCGTCCTGCCCGGCAAAGCGGGTCCGCGCGTGGCGCGGCACCCGGGTCAAGCGGCGCCTGCCAGATCCTCCAGCAGGCGGGTAAGGCGTTGCCGCAGTTGCCCCATCTCGCGCGAGCGGAAGGCATGCCGGCTGCGCTCCAGGGTTTCGATGGCCTCGTACAGGGTGGCCTGGACCTGTCCGGTGGGGCCCAGCGGGTCCGGATCGAGCCACCGGCACAGTGGCGCGCGGTCGCAATCGCAGCTCTGCTGGATGACCTCGGCGTCACCGGTCGCGGCCATGAGCACGCGCAGCCGCGCGGCCAGGGCCGGGTCGGTGCAGATGATCCGGGCCACGCCGCTGTCCCGTGCGGGGCGCGGGGCGGCGCGGTGGGCGCGGCGTCCGGTTCCGGACCGCCTGCGGCACCGGCGGAGGTGGGGGGCATGCTCGACATCTGTTCCTGTTCCATGTTTGCGTGAAAAGCGTCCATCGTTTCCCGCCACGCGGGCCTTTCGTCACCATGCCACCGTCGACACCGCACGCGGTAGCGCGGTAGCCGTGCCCGTTGCTGGCGCCAGCCGGAACCGGGCGGCGGCCTGCGCCAGCCGGGCGGCCTCATGCTCCATGTCGTGGGTGGCGCGCCCGGTTTCCTGCACCAGCAGCGCGTTCTGCTGCGTGCTCCTGTCCATCTGCGCGATGGTCTGGTTGAGTTGTGCGATGCCCGCGCTCTGCTCGCGCGAGGCGCTCGCTATCTCCGCGGTCAGGGCGGTGACGTGCTGCACCGAGGCCACGATGTCGACCATGGTGCGGCGCGCCTTTTCCACCTGCGCCGAGCCGTCGGCGACCTTCTCCACCGAGTTGCCGATCAGGTCCTTGATCTCGTGCGCGGCGACGGCCGAGCGCTGCGCCAGCGTGCGCACTTCGGCGGCGACCACGGCGAAGCCGCGCCCGCTGTCGCCGGCGCGGGCGGCCTCGACCGCCGCGTTCAGGGCCAGGATGTTGGTCTGGAAGGCGATGCCGTCGATCACCCCGATGATCTCGCCGATCCTGCGCGACGCGGTTTCGATGGCGCGCATGGTCAGCACCACCTCGTCGACCACCTGGCCGCCCTGGCGGGCGACCGCCGCGGCGCCCTCGGCCAGCTGGCTGGCGTGGTGCGCGGCCCCGGCATTGTCGCCGATGGTGGCGGTGAGCCGGTCCATCGAGGCGGCCGCCTCGCGCAGCGTGGCCGCCTGCCGCCCGGTGCGCGCGGACAGCTCGTCGTTGCCGCCGGTGATGCTGCCGGCGGCCGCCGCGATGCGGTCGGCGGACTGCTGGATGCCGGCGACGATGCCGGCCAGTTGTTCGGCGGTGGCGTTGGCGTCGGTCTTCATCTGCCCGAACACCCCGTCGAAGTCGCGGGTGATGCGTCGCCCGAGGTCGCCGCGCGACAGCGCCGACAGCAACTGGCGCATTTCGTCGGCGCTTTCGGCGGTGGCGTCGAGCAGCCGGTTCACGCCCCGGGACAGCCGCCCCATCAGGCCGGCCTCGCCGGATGCCTGCAGGCGCTGGTCCAGCCGGCCCTGCGCGGCGCCGTCGATGATCGTGGCGATGTCGTGCTCCATGCGCGCTTCGGCGGTGCGGTCGTGCCATTCGACGACGAAGCCGTGGCGCTGGCCGTCGGCGTCGACCATCGGGGTGACGTTCAGGCTGAAATGTGCCTCGCCGATCTGGATGCGGCCGGAGTGAGCGCCGTCGAGGGTGTCGAGCAGGGCGCGGATGCGCGCCGGGTCGCGGTGGAAACAATGGATGCTGGCGCCGATCAGGCGCTCGGGGTCGAAGTCCGGGAACGCCTTGAGCAGTTCCGCGCGCTGGTTGCGCAGGATCGCGATGACCGCCTGGTTGGCATAGACGATGTGGTGTTCGCGGTCGGCGATCATCATGCCGGTGCGCAGCGCGCACAGCGCGGCTTCGACATGGAAGCCGGGCGCGGCGCTGGTGGCGGCGGGCAGCGGTGCAGCCGCGGCGGCTTCCTGGTCCGCGTGCGGTCGTGGTTCCGTACCGGAGCCGCGCAGCCGCACCGCGAATACGCAGGCAATCCCGGTTACCACCGAGACCGCGGCCATCCGTGGCAGCGCCGCGGCCAGCATCGGCTGCAGCGCCGCCAGCCACAGCAGCAGGCCGGTCGCCGCCAGCGCCAGCGGTGCCCAGTCGCGATAGCACAACAGCAGGGCGACCACGGCCACGCTGCCGGCGGGGCCGAGCGCGGGCGGGGCGGCAGCTAGCGCCGCGACCAACGCCGCGGCGATCGCCAGGCGGCTGCGGCGGGTGCCCGGCGCACGCCGCGCCTGCAGCACCGCGAACGTGGTGGTGGGCAGGTACGCGGCCACGAACAGGATCCAGCCACCCGAATCCAGTGCATGCGCCAGCGCCGCCACCCCCAGCAGCGCCAGCATCGGCAGGAACAACCGGTCGGCCTCGATGGCCTCGGCATCCCGCGTCCGCGATGTCTCGACAGCACCCATGAATCCCCCTGTTGAAAACCTGGGCATGAAAAAAGCGCCATGACAGCCACCCCGGGGAGTGGCTGTCATGGCGCTTCGTCTTGCAGGCCCGTGCGTCCTGCCCGGCAAAGCCGGTCACCGCGTCTGGCGGTACCTCAACCGCGCTTTTCTACACGATTGGCGGCCATTGTTCCAGATGTCCGCCGGGCGCCGGCGGCGGCAGCCCGGCGGGCACATGCGGCAACGGCCAGGCGGGTGCCTGGCCGTTGCATGCGGGAAGCCCGGCCCGGCCCGGGGCCAGCGGCCGGGGTCAGATTGCCTTGGCCAGCGATGCGGCCAGGCCGGCGTAGCCGCCGGGGTGAGCTCGCGCAGGCGCTGCTTGGCTTCGGCCGGCAGGTCCAGCGATTCGATGAACCCACGCATCGACTCGGCGGTGATGCCCTGGCCGCGGGTCAGGGCCTTGAGCTGCTCGTACGGGTTGGGCAGGCCGTGCCGGCGCATCACCGTCTGCACCGCCTCGGCCAGCACTTCCCAGGCCGCGTCCAGGTCGGCGTCCAGCCGCTGGGGGTTCACTTCCAGCTTGCCCAGGCCCTTGGCCAGCGATTCCAGCGCCACCTGGGTGTGGCCGAACGCGGTGCCCAGCGCACGCAGCACGGTGGAGTCGGTCAGGTCGCGCTGCCAGCGGCTGATCGGCAGCTTGGCGCTGAAGTGCTCGAACAGCGCATTGGCGATGCCGAAGTTGCCCTCGGCGTTCTCGAAGTCGATCGGGTTGACCTTGTGCGGCATGGTCGAGGAGCCGACTTCGCCCTCCTTGAGCTTCTGCTTGAAGTAGCCCAGCGACACATAACCCCAGATGTCGCGCGCCAGGTCGATCAGGATGGTGTTGGCGCGGCGCGCGGCATCGCCGATCTCGGCGACGTTGTCATGCGGCTCGATCTGGGTGGTGTAGGGGTTAAACACCAGGCCCAGCGAGGTGACGAAGCGCTCGGCGAAGGCCGGCCAGTCCACGTCCGGGTAGGACACCACGTGGGCGTTGTAGTTGCCCACCGCGCCGTTGATTTTGCCGGTCAGCTCGACCGCGCCGATCTGGCGGATCTGCCGTTCCAGGCGCGCGACGACATTGGCCACTTCCTTGCCCAGCGTGGTCGGCGAGGCGGTCTGGCCGTGGGTGCGCGAGAGCATCGGCTGCGCGGCCTGGGCGTGGGCCAGCTGGCGCAGCGAGGCGGCGATGCCCTGCAGGGCAGGCAGCAGCACGGTGCCACGCGCCTCGGCCAGCATCAGCCCGTAGGACAGGTTGTTGATGTCCTCGCTGGTGCAGGCGAAATGCACGAATTCCAGCGCCGGCGCCAGTTCGGCGTCGTCCTTGAGCCGCTCCTTGATGAAGTACTCCACCGCCTTGACGTCATGGTTGGTGGTGCGCTCGATCTCCTTGACCCGGGCGGCGTCGGCCACCGAGAAGCCATCGGCCAGCGCGCGCAGGCGCGCCTTGCCGGCGGCGGAGAAGTCGGCCAGTTCGCCGATGCCCGGCTCGGCCGCCAGCGCCAGCAGCCACTCGATCTCGACCTTCACCCGCGCGCGGATCAGGCCGTACTCGGAGAAGATCGGGCGCAGCGCGTCGACCTTGGACGCGTAGCGCCCGTCGAGCGGGGACAGGGCGAGCAGGGCGGCTTCCGGGCGGGACGGTTCGGTCATGTCGGCAGGCAGGGGCAAGGGGCGGGGGCGCATATTCTACGGCCTGTCCGGAACGGCCGCCCGCGCACGCCGCGCACACGCCGGCATGCGCAGCTGCGGCGTATCCTCGGACGCCTTATTCGACGAGGGCTGGGAGAATGCCGATGGGCGGGAAATTCCGGATCGAACACGACAGCATGGGTGAACTGCAGGTGCCGGCCGAGGCCCTGTGGGGGGCGCAGACCCAGCGTGCCGTGCAGAACTTCCCGGTGTCGGGGCAGCGCATGCCGCGCGCCTTCATCCGCGCGCTGGGGCTGATCAAGGCCAGTGCCGCCGAGGTCAACACCGGGCTCGGGCTGCTGCCCAAGGGCGTGGGCCGGGCGATCCGCGCCGCGGCCCTGGAGGTGGCGGCCGGCGCGCACGACGCGCAGTTCCCGGTCGACGTCTACCAGACCGGCTCGGGTACCTCGTCGAACATGAACGCCAACGAGGTCATCGCCACGCTGGCCAACCAGGGCGGCAAGGCCGGCAAGGCCCACGTGCATCCCAACGACCACGTCAACCTGGGGCAGAGTTCCAACGACGTGATTCCCACCGCCATCCGCGTCTCGGCGCAGCTGGAAACGGTGCAGACCCTGCTGCCGGCGCTCCGGCACCTGCGCCGCGCCATCGACAGGCGCGGGCGGGCGTTGGGCAAGGTGGTGAAGACCGGCCGCACCCACCTCATGGACGCGATGCCGCTGACCTTCGCGCAGGAATTCGGCGCCTGGTCGGCGCAGCTGGAATCGGCGCAGGGGCGCATCGAGGACGCACTGAAGCGGCTGCGCCGGCTGCCGCTGGGCGGCACCGCGATCGGCACCGGGATCAATGCCGATCCGCGCTTCGGCGGCAAGGTGGCGCGGGCGCTTTCAAGCGCCACGGGCACCCGTTTCGAGAGCGCGCAGAACAAGTTCGAAGGCCTGGCCGCGCAGGACGACGCGGTGGAGCTGTCCGGCCAGCTCAACGCGCTGGCGGTGGCATTGATCAAGATCGCCAACGACCTGCGCTGGATGAATTCCGGGCCGCTGGCCGGGCTGGGCGAGGTCGAGCTGCCGGCGCTGCAGCCGGGCAGTTCGATTATGCCGGGCAAGGTCAACCCGGTGATCCCGGAAGCGACGGTGATGGCCGCCGCGCAGGTGATCGGCCACCACACCGCGATCACCGTGGCCGGGCAGACCGGCAACTTCCAGTTGAACGTGGCGCTGCCGCTGATCGCGGCCAACCTGCTCGACTCCATCCAGCTGCTGTCCAGCGTGATGACCCTGCTGGCCGACAGAGTGTTCGCCGGGCTGGTGGTCAAACAGGAGCGGGTACGCGAGGCGCTGGCGCGCAACCCGATCCTGGTGACCGCGCTCAACCCGATCATCGGTTACGAGAAGGCCGCGGCCATCGCCAAGCGCGCCTACCGGGAACAGCGCCCGGTACTGGAGATCGCCCGCGAGGACAGCGGCCTGCCGGAAGCCGAGCTCAAGCGCCTGCTGGACCCGGCGGCGTTGACGCGTGGGGGCATCCACGACCATTGAGGGCGCCCGAACCCGGCGGTTGCCGTCGCGGCAGTCCGCGGTACGACGCGTGGGCGAGCATCGGCGCCGGCCCGATCGCGGCATCCGCGCATCCATGATGGCCGCGCGCTGTCCGGCATCCTGTTTCCGCGCAGCTCGCGCGGGCGGTGCCGGCATTGCTGGAGGCCGGCGTCCTGCTTGGATGCCGGGTTCACCGCATCGCCGGCAGCGGGCGGGCCCGGGCGGTGCGTCGGCACCCGGTGGCCTGCGCTGACGGCCCGCGCGGTTCATGCCACCGCGGCCGGATGAGCGGCCGCGGCGCGGGATTCAGCGCAGTGCGCGCGGGTTGGCCAGCGCTTCGCCGTACTGCTTGAACTCGGGAATGCGCTCGGCCAGGTCCGGCGGGAACGGCGTTTCGCCGGCGGGCACGTCCAGCGGGATGGTGCGGCCGCTGGCATCGGCGGGCGCGGTGGATTCGGTCAGGGTGTTCTGGCGCAGGATCTGCAGCTTGACGAAGCTGGTCCGCAGCAGCGCGCGCTGCGCCTCGTCGAGCGGGATCTCGATGTCATCCACGCGCAGCCTGCCGTCGGGCAGGATGTCCAGGTTCGGGTAAGGCGCACGCCGCACCGACACCATGTTGGCGCCCACCTCCATCTTCGGCTTGCTGCGCTCGGCGCGGTGGGCGGTGTACTGCTCGCGGTCGCCGCAACCGGCGACGGCGGCGATGCAGGCCAGCAGGAGGGACAGCAGCAGCTTGTTCATGGCGGGGTGGAGCGGTACGGCGGGGGAGCGCCGATTCTACCGCTCCCCGCCGCCGCCGGTCAGCGTGCCGTCACCCGGCCGTTGCGGCATTCATCGATGTCGCTCTGGTCCATCTTCGCGTAGGGCTTGAACTCGGGATGGCCGCGGCCAGCCGCTGCTGGGTGGCGAGCATCGCCGGCAGCTGGTCGCAGATCCGGGTGGCGCTCTGCTCGAGCTTCCTGGCCTCGTCCTCGATCCGCTTCTCGATCTGCTCGGTGTCGCCGGAGAGGACGCCCTTGAGCGCCTCGCCGGCGGCGCGGACGCCAAGGTTGGCGCCCTGCACGCCGATCTCGATGCCGGCCTCGGCGACCTGGACGACCTGCGCGCGGTACTCCAGCAGGAGCTTGCGCTGGGCGTCGTCGACCGCGATCTTGCGGCCATCGATCAGCAGGTCGCCGGCGGGCGAAATCTCCACCTTGGCGCCGCCGTCGCTGGAAATGCTGATGTTCTTCTCGGTGATTTCCTTGCGCGCGCGGTTGGTCGCTTCGCGCACCTTCTGGCCGATGCTGGCTTCGCCGAGCGGATCATCGGCCTGCGGGCGTTCGCCGCAGGCAAGCAGCGGCAGGCACAGCGCCAGCGCGAGCAGGGGGGCTTTGAGGGTTTTCATGGGAGTGCTTCCGTTGCTGGCAAGAAGGGAATGTCACCGCTTTTTCGGCAGTTCCACGGTGCCGCGGATGCCGGAGTGGTCGATCGAACCGCTGCCGCTGTGCCGGACCCGCAGGCCGCCGGCATCGCGCACGCGCAGGTCGCCCGAGCCCAGGGTGCCGAGGCCGACCGTGCCGCGGACGCCGCTGATGTCGGCGTCGCCCGAGCCGATGCTGTCGATCTCCACGTTGCCCTGCACGTCGCGCAGTTCCAGGTCGCCCGAGCCGATGCTGCCGACCCTGGCATCGCCGCGCACCCCGCCGACGCGGACATCGCCTGAGCCGATCGAGACCACGTGCAGCGCGCCGACGTTGTCCAGCTCGATGTCGCCGGAGCCGACCGCGGCGGTGGCCAGCGCCTTGATGTCCCGGGCCTTCACGTCGCCGGAGCCGACATCGGCGCTCATCGCCTGGGCGCCGCTGAGCGAGGCATCGCCGGACCCGACCTTGAGCTGCACCAGCAGCGTGTCGGGCAGCGTGCCGGTGATGTCCAGCCACGCATAGCTGGAGCCGAAGCCGATGTTCAGCCCGCGGCTCTCGCGCTGCAGGCGGACGACGAGCTTGTCGCCGACCTTTTCCTGGGTGAGCGAGAGCTGGCCGAGCAGGTCCTGGCTGGACGCGCAGGCGCGGCCGGACAGGGCGGCGCGGGCGCCGGGCGATGCCTGCAGCCGCAGGTCATGGCTGTTGACCTCGAACACCACGGCCTTGACCCCGGCCAGCGCCAGGTCCATTGCCTGCGGCTGGCTGAACTTGCAGTGTTCGTCGGCCAAGGCCACGCCCGGCAGCAGGGCCAGGGCGAACAGCAGGGGCTTGATCGTCGCGTGCTTGATGTCCATCGGGTTCCTCGGGGTCACGGCGGATGGGGGGGGCGGATCGACAGCGGGGGATCAGGTGTCGTCGCGGCGCTGGCGCAGCCAGATCGCCGCGGCGATGAACACGGCGCCGACCACGACGCCGACCCACAGCTCGGGGGTGGCCAGGCCCGCCAGCTGCACGCCGGGCGAGAAGCCATGCAGCATCGACTTGACCGACTCGCCGGTCGGCGTGGGGCTGCGGTAGGCCAGTTCGATGCCCGGGGTGGCGCTGAGCAGCAGGCGGCTGACCACGTGGCCCCAGAACCAGCCGCTGTTCAGGCCGAACAGCTTCATCAGGTCGAACCAGCTGACGATGACGCCGGCGAACACCGGCAGCATCACCGCCCACAGGAACGGCTTGCTGCGCGCCCAGGCCGAGCACAGCAGCAGCCAGCCGGCGGTGGGCAGCGCCCACAGCGCGTAGACCGGGATCCAGGCCAGGTGGCTGGCGGCGATCGAGAACGGATTGGACGAGGCCCAGATCAGGGTGACCGGGTTGCCGCCGTGGAACAGCACCACCAGGCTGATCATGACCATGAAGCCGAACATGGTGATGATGGCCGCGACCACCGCCAGCAGCGGGGCGATGACCAGCGCACCGACCAGCTTGGACAGCACCGTCTGCGTGTCCGAGACCGGCATCGATTTCCAGAACAGCACGCTGCGGTCGCGGCGGTCGTCGTACAGCGCGCCCAGGCAGTAGAAGAACACCACGAACGCCAGGGTGATGAACGGCCAGGCCGAGCTGAGCAGCAGGGTCATGTTCATGCCCTCGCCGAACTTGGCGATGTCCGCGGGGGTCATGTGCTGGGTCAGCATGCCCAGGTCCAGGCCGTTGACCTGGATGCCGTTGATGTGCAGGTCGCCGTTCTCGGCGGCGCGGCGGGCGGCGATCAGGCCGGCGATGATCGCCATCAGCGACAGCAGCAGCGAGATGCCGCCGGCCACCAGCGGCGCGCGCAGGAAGCCGCCGCGGTTTTCCCAGTACTCGCGCTTGAGCAGCCACTTGAACTTGCCCAGCGGGGTGATGTGATGGACGGCGTTCATGCGTAGGTTCCCTTCATGATGGCCACGAACAGGTCGGCAAGGCCGGGGTTGCGGGTTTCGCCCAGGGCGTCGAGCTGGGTGCGGTCGGCGCCGTCGTAGAGCAGCACGGTCTTGCCGAACGGCAGCGCGCGCTCGTCGATGGGCGACAGCTCGCGTGCGGCCTGCAGGGTGTCGGCCGATGCCAGCAGCTCGGTATAGCGCTCGGACACGTTCTCCATGTCGGCCGAGAGCACGATCCGGCCGTCGCGGATGAACAGCACGTCGGTGAGGATGTGCTCGATCTCCTCGACCTGGTGGGTGGTGATGATGATGGTCTTCTGTTCGTCGAAGTAGTCCTCCAGCAGGCGCTGGTAGAACTCCTTGCGGTAGAGGATGTCCAGGCCCAGGGTCGGCTCGTCCAGCACCAGCACGCGCGCGTCGATGGCCATCACCAGCGCCAGGTGCAGCTGCACCACCATGCCCTTGGACAGCTCGGACACGCGCTGCTTCGGCTGCAGCTTGGTGTTGGCGAGGAAGCGCTCGCAGCGGGCGCGGTCGAAGCGCGGGTGCACGCCGGCGACGAAATCGATGGCTTCCTTGACCCGGATCCAGCGCGGCAGCACCGCCACGTCGGCGATGAAGCACACGTCGTTCATCAACGCGTTGCGCTGGGTGCGCGGGTCCATGCCGAGCACGCGCAGGTCGCCCTCGAACGCGGTCAGCCCGAGCAGGGCCTTGAGCGCCGTGGTCTTGCCGGCGCCATTGGGGCCGATCAGGCCGACGATGCGGCCCGGGGCGATGGTGAAGCTGGTGTTGTCCAGTGCCGGCTTCTGCTTGTAGGCCTTGCGCAGGCCCTGGGCGGAAACGACGGCGTCGACGGCGGCATTCATGGTGTGGTCCCCGGTGGCAGCAGATCTTCCAAGGTCAGGCCCAGGCGCTGGATCCGTTCCAGCACCCCGGGCCACTCTTCATTGAGAAAACGGTCGCGCTCGCTGCCGCGCAGTTTGCGCGCGGCTTCCTCGGTCATGAACATGCCCAGGCCGCGGCGCTTCTCGACCAGGTTCTCGTCGGCCAGTTCCTGGTAGGCACGCGAGACCGTGATCGGGTTCAACTGGTACTCGGCCGCCACCTGGCGTACCGAGGGCAGCGCGTCGCCCGGCTTGATGACCCCGTCCAGCATCATCGCGATGACGCGATCCTTCAGCTGGCGGTAGATGGGAGCGCCATCGCTCCACTGGATATCGCTCATGGTCAGCTCCGTGGATTCAGCGACTGTGCGAATGAGAAGTAGGGCAGGGAAAGGCTGGTCCGCATCCGCCGGATGGGGCGCTTCTTCTCCTGCACGTTGGCCTCCTGCTCTTCGCCGGTGGTCCCGGCGGCATAATCCTGGACCGCGCCACGGCCGGCAGGCAGGGACAGCGTGCAACCGATCAACAACAACGTGCCGGCAGCGGTCAGTGCCGGGAGAAGATGTCGCTGGTGCCTTCGGTTCATGGCGGTCCCCCTGTGTAGGGTGGCTGGTGTTGTATGCAACTATAACACCGACACGCCGACATGCAACTCCCCTGTAACCCAACTGATGGCCTAGTCTGCGCACGAGCCGCGCACACACCCAGGAGAATTCCGATGTCTATCCGCAAATACCTGATTGCAGTGGCATTTGCCATGTCCATGGCCGGGGGGGCGGGCGCCGCCGACGGTGCCTTGCTGGACCGCGACTACCGGCCGCTTGCCGGAAAGGACCCGGTGAACCTGAACCGCGAGTACGGCGGCAAGGTGCTGCTGGTGGTGAACACCGCCTCCAAATGCGGCTACACGCCCCAGTACGAGGGGCTGGAAGCCCTGCACCAGGCGCTTGCCGGGCGCGGTTTCGCGGTGCTGGGCTTTCCCTCCAATGACTTCAAGGGCCAGGAGCCGGGCAGCGAGGCGGAGATCCAGGAGTTCTGCACGCTGACCTACGGGGTCAAGTTCCCGATGTTCCAGAAGGTGCACGTGACCGGCGCCGAGGCCACGCCGCTCTATCGCGACCTCGCCCGCCTGACCGGCGTGGCGCCGGGCTGGAACTTCCACAAGTACCTGATCGCGCGAGACGGCCGGGTGGTGGCGCAGTTCCCCAGCAAGGTGCGGCCGGACGACCCGGAACTGCGCGCGGCGATCGAGCGCGAACTCGCGCGGCCGGTGCCGGGCCGCCGCTGATGCGCGCGGCGGCGCACCGCCTCGACATCGCCGGTGTGCGTGCGACAATGGCGCCCTTCGCGCCGATGCCGGCGTCTGTTCACTTCCAGGAAAGCAGCGAATGAAGATGGGAAAGCGCGGCGCCGTGGCGTCGCTGATGATTCTGGCGTTGGCGGTCCCTGCGGCCGTGATCGCGCAACAACCTGCCGCCCCGGCGGCCACCAAGGAGAAGTCCGTTTTGACCTCGGAACGTGAAAAGATCGGCTATGCCATCGGCGTGGACGTCGCCAGTTCGTTCGAACCCATCGCCTCGGAAGTCGACGTCGCCGCGCTGCGCCGTGCCGTGGAAAACGCCTTCGCCGGCGGCCAGCCGCTGCTGTCGCAGGAAGAAGCGCAGAAGACCGACCAGGCGCTGCGCATGGCGATGATGATCCGTTCCGGCCAGCAGGTGCCGGGCATGGCGCCGGGCAGCCAGCCGCCGGCGGTGGACCGCGAAAAGGTCGGCCTGATGCTGGGCAGCTACGCCGTCGGCCCGTCGCTGGCGCCGATCCGCGGCGACATCGACCTGGACGCGGTGTTCCAGGCCATCGGCACCATCTTCGCCAAGGGCACGCCGCTGATGGACCGCCAGCAGGCGCAGGCCACGCTGCAGGCGTTCAGCACCGCCAAGCAGGCCGCCGCCGCCGGCAAGAACCGCGAGGAAGGCAATGCGTTCCTGGCCAAGAACAAGACCCAGCCGGGCGTGGTGACCACCGCCTCGGGCCTGCAGTACCAGGTGCTGCGCGCCGGCAGCGGCGAGCGCCCGATGGCCACCAGCCGCGTGCGCGTGAACTACGAGGGCAAGCTGCTGGACGGCACCGTGTTCGACAGCAGCTACCAGCGCGGCCAGCCGGCCGATTTCGGCCTGAACCAGGTGATCAAGGGCTGGACCGAAGGCGTGTCGCTGATGCCGGTCGGTTCCAAGTACCGGTTCTGGGTCCCGTCCGAACTGGCCTATGGCAGCAACGGCACCCCGGGCGGCCCGATCGGCCCGGACGCGACGCTGACCTTCGACGTCGAGCTGCTGGGCGTCCTGCAGTAACCCCACGGAGCCCCTGCACCCATGCGCGTTGCGATTTTCGGTACCGGCTACGTCGGACTCGTCACCGGGACCTGCCTGGCCGAGGTTGGGCATGACGTGGTCTGTGTCGACATCGACCAGGCCAAGGTCGACGGCCTGAACCGGGGCGTCATCCCGATCTATGAACCGGGACTGGAACCGATGGTCAAGGCCAACCATGCCGCGTCGCGGCTGGCCTTCACCACCGACGCCGCCTCCGCGATCGCGCATGGCCAGGTGGTCTTCATCGCGGTCGGCACGCCGCCGGACGAGGACGGCAGCGCCGACCTGCAGTACGTGCTGGCGGTGGCCCGCACCATCGGCCGGCACCTGCAGGTGCCGACCGTGGTGGTCAACAAGTCGACGGTGCCGGTGGGCACCGCCGACAAGGTCCGCGCGGCGATCGCCGAGGAGCTGGCCGCGCGCGGCGTGGAGATCGCGTTCGACGTGGTCTCCAACCCCGAATTCCTGAAAGAGGGCGATGCGGTGGCCGACTGCATGCGCCCGGACCGCATCATCATCGGCGCCGCCAGCGACGCGCCGGTGGCGGTGATGCGCCGCCTGTACGCACCGTTCAACCGCAACCACGACCGCGTGGTGGAAATGGACGTGCGTTCGGCCGAGCTGACCAAGTACGCGGCCAACGCGATGCTGGCGACCAAGATTTCGTTCATGAACGAAATCGCCAACATCGCCGAGCGCGTCGGCGCCGACATCGAGCACGTCCGCCAGGGCATCGGCTCGGACCCGCGCATCGGCTGGCACTTCATCTATCCCGGCGCCGGCTACGGCGGCTCGTGCTTCCCCAAGGACGTGCAGGCGCTGGCCCGCACCGCCCTGCAGTACGGCCATGCGCCGCGCCTGCTCGAGGCGGTGGAAGCGGTGAACGAGGCGCAGAAGGGGCACCTGTTCGAACTGGTCCAGCGCCACTATGACCGGGGCGAGGACGAGGGCGTGCGCGGCAAGACCTTCGCGGTGTGGGGGCTGGCGTTCAAGCCCAATACCGACGACATGCGCGAAGCCTCCAGCCGCCGCCTGCTGGCGCAGCTGTGGGAGGCCGGCGCGCGGGTGCGCGCCTACGACCCGGAGGCGATGCACGAGGCCCGCCGCCTCTTCGGCGAACGCGACGACCTGGTGCTGTGCGACTCGGCGTTCGCAGCGCTGGAAGGCGCCGATGCGCTGATCGTGGTCACCGAATGGAAACAGTTCCGCAGCCCGGATTTCGCCCGCATCCGCCAGGCGCTGGGCGACGCGGTGGTGTTCGACGGCCGCAACCTGTACGACCCGCATGAGATCGAGGCGGCCGGGCTGGCCTATTACGGCATCGGCCGGGGGCGCTCCCTGCATGTCTGACCTGCTGCCGAGCGCCCGCGAACAGGCCCTGGAAGAACGCCTGGTGGAACTTGAAATGCGTGTGTCCTTCCAGGAGCACGCGCTGGCCGAGCTGAGCGAAGCGCTGGCCGATGCGCGCATGCAGGGCAGCCGCAACGCCGACGTGCTGCGCGTGCTGCTCGAGGACCTGGGCAAGGTGCGCAATGCGCTCAATGCCTCCGACCCGGCGAGCGAACCGCCGCCCCCGCACTACTGATACGACGTACCGCACGCATGAGCGACACTCTCCGCGACCAGCTCCTCGGGCTGGGCTTCAAGCCCGCGCCCAAGCCGGAGCGCAAGCCCGACACCCGCCGCGACGGCCGCCCGCAGGGCAGGCCGGCGCAGGCCGGCAACAAGCCCGCTGGCAAGCCCGGCCATGCCGGCAAGCCGGCGCACGGCAACAAGCCCGCCCATGGCGGCCCGCAGGGGCCGCGCAAGCCGCGTTCGCAGGAAGACATCGACCTGGCCAAGGCGTATGCGATCCGCGCGCAGAAGGAAAAGGACGAGCGCATCGAGGCCGAACGCCGGAAGCAGGAAGAAGCCCGCCTGCGCCGCGAGGCCAAGGCCCGGCTGGACGAGCTGATCAAGGACAAGGGGCTGAACGACCCCGACGCCGATATCGCCCGCCACTTTCCC
Organism: Stenotrophomonas acidaminiphila; assembly: GCA_002951995.1. Taxonomy (NCBI): domain Bacteria; kingdom Pseudomonadati; phylum Pseudomonadota; class Gammaproteobacteria; order Lysobacterales; family Lysobacteraceae; genus Stenotrophomonas; species Stenotrophomonas acidaminiphila. Next base: position 2,192,886 of record CP019797.1, on the reverse strand, counting down.
TATGGCGGCAAGATCAAGCGCATCTACGTCACCGCCGACCAGCTCAAGGCGCTCAATGCCGGGCAGCTGGGCGTGCTGCAGCAGAACGGGCGCTACCTGCTGGTGACGGCCGAACTGCTGGCCGAGGCGGAGAAGATCTTCGCCCCGGCCGTGGCACTGAAGGTCGATCCCGACGCACCGGCCGGGGACGACCCCTACGCCGACCCGATGTACCAGGTGCCCGACGACCTGGTCTGGTAGGTGCGGGGCTTGCCCCGCACGTTGCCTCAGGGGGCGTCGCGATGCCCGCCGGGGCATGCGGGGGACGCCCCGCGTCCACGGCGGTTCCTCTCCGGCAGGAAGCAGAACGCGATCACCGCGCCGGCCAGCGCGAAGCAGCCGCCGGCGATGAAGGCCACCTTGCCGTCGCCGAACGGCCACAGCTGGCCGGCGATCAGCGCGCCGAGCACGCCGCCCAGGCCCGACGAGAACCCGTAGAACAGCCCCTGGCCGTGGCCGTTGAGGTTGCCGGGGAAGTAGCGCGCCAGCAGCTGCATCGCCGAGGCGAAGAACGCGGCGAAGCCCAGGCAGTGGGTGGCCTGCGCCACCAGCATCACCGGCAGGTCTTCCGGCCACAGCGCGGTGGCCCACCAACGCAGTGCGGCGCTGGCCATGGAGATGATCAGCAGCCAGCTGGCGTCCCAGCGCCGGAAGAAGCCGGCGATCAGGAAGAACACCGCCACCTCGAACACCACGCCCACCGTCCACATCAGGCCCAGCAGCGAGGTGCTGTAGCCATGCTGGTCCATGTACAGCGAAAAGAACGTGTAGTACGGCCCGAACGAAAGCTGCTCGAGGAACGCAGCGATGAAGAACGCCAGCACCGGCGGCCGCCGCACGATCGACCAGAAACCCTGCACGTGCGCGGCATGGGTGCCGACATGGCGGGCATAGCGGTTGGCGAAGGACGCGCCGGTCATCAGCATGAACAGCGGCAGCATCAGCCACGGCAGCAGGCCGGCGCCATGGCGTTCGATGACCCAGCCGAACAGCGTGACCACGGCGATGAAGCCCAGCGAGCCCCATACCCGGATCATGCCGTAGCGGTGGCTGTCGCTGCCCAGGTGGGTGAGGGTGATGGACTCGAACTGCGGCATCACCGCGTTGTAGAAGAAGCAGAACCCGACCATCACCGCGTACAGCGTCCACGTCGGCTGCGGCAGCAGGAAGCCGGCGAAGCTGACCACGGTCAACACGCAGCCGATGCGCAGCCAGCGGATCGGGCGCGGCGAGACCGCCGCCAGCGAGGTCCAGGTGCTGGGCGCGACCACCCGGGTGGCGTACCACAGGCTCATCATCACGCTGATCGCGGTGACGCCCATGCCGCGCGACTGCAAGTACAGGCTCCAGTACGGAGTGAACGCGCCGAGCGCGGCGTAATAGAAGAAATAGAAGCTGGACAGCCGGGCGACGGGGACCGAGGGCTGCAGCGGGGTCGGGGAGGTCATGAACAGGCGCGCGGGCGCGTAAAGCAGGGTGCCTATTGTGCGCCCTGCGCCGCGCCGCGTCCCGCCGTAATGCGCGCGGAAGGCGCTAGCGCCGTCCGCTCGGGGCGGGGCCGGAGCGGCCGCTATAGCGCCGCAGGCATCCGCTGATCAGGGGCTGGCTTCGGCGGTCCAGATGGCGACCTGGGCACGGATTCCGGCGAGCATCGCATCCAGCGCGGCGCGGTCGTAGACGGTGCCGCGCAACACCACCGTGTCGATGCTGCTGGTCGCGGTGATGTCCTGCAGCGGGTTGCGCTCCAGCAGCACCAGGTCGGCGGCCTTGCCGGCGGCGATGGCGCCATAGCGGTCCAGCCTGCCGAACCACGCCGGGCCGTTGCGGGTGGCCGTGGCCAGTGCCTGCGCCGGCGTCAGCCCATGGCGCACATACAGCGCCAGCTCGTTGTGCAGGCCGATGCCGGGATAGTTGTAGGAATTGAGGAAGCCGGCATCGGTACCGGCCATGATGCGCACGCCGGCCTCCTGCAGCAGCGGCAGCACCGCCGCAACCCGGGCGTGGCGCGCGTGCCGCGCCTGGACCTGTTCCGGCGTGGCGCTGGCGGCGCGCTCCACGCGCCAGGCGTAGGTCTTGCGCAGGCCCGGGCCGATGTAGGCCAGGTACGGGTCATTGGCATGCGCTTCGCTGTCGAGGAAGCTGAGGATGCGGCTGCCGTCGAGCGTGGGCGTGACCGCGACCCCGCGTTCGGCGAAGCGGTGATAGGCGGCCAGCGCGGTGGCGCGGTCGAAGCCCTCGTGCAGGCGGCGGCTGGCCTCGGCGCGGTCGATGCGGCCGGCGGCGAAATCAGCGGCGATCCGGGCCTCGTCCGGAACGCCGGCCTGGAACGCGTAGTCCAGGTGCTCGATGGAACTGAGCCCGGCGTCGATGGCCTGGCCGACGGTCAGCGCCATCGGGATGTGGCCCGAGGTGCGCAGGCCGCGCTTGCTCGCCTCGGACACCGCGTACAGGAACAGCTCCGGCTTGAGCGTGCTGTCGGTGATCTTGACGAAATCGACCCGGTCGCGCTGTTCGCGGTCCAGCGCGGCGTCCACGCCGGCCTCGTCGCCGGCTTCCAGGGTGCCCTTCCAGACCGGGGCGATGCCTTCGATCTTGGCGCCGGAGGTGAACAGTTGCGGCCCGAACAGCTGGCCATCGGCGATCTGCGCGCGCCACGCCAGCACCTGCCCGGGCAGGTCGCCGGACGCGTCGCGCACGCTGGTGATGCCATGGGCGACGTACAGCGGCAGCAATGCCTTGTTTTCCTCGACCAGCGCCGGGCCGCCGCCGAAATGCACGTGCATGTCCCACAACCCCGGGATCAGGTAGCGGTCGCGCGCATCGAGCGTTCTGCGCGCGCGCCACTGGCCGGCCAGCGTCGCGTCCGCGCCGACCGCGACGATGTCGCCGCCGCGGATCGCAACGGCCTGGCCGGGCAGGGTGCGGGCGTGCTCGACATCGACCACGGTGGCGTGGCGGATCAACACATCGGCATCCAGGCGTGCGGCCAATGCCGGCGACGCCAGCGCCAGCAGCGAGGAAAGGGCGAAGCGGAGCGTGGTGTTCATTCGGTGCGTTCCAGGGCGGTCGTGGCTGCCCGCACGGCGGGAGGAGAGGGCGGCAGGCACCGGCCGGGCACGCGCCGGGTCGCGGTACGTCAAGCCGATGCGGGGTGGCCGCCGCCTGTCCGGGTCTGCGCTGCGCGCGGCGCCGGGAGCAGCGCGGCGGGCGGGGGTTTGCATGCGCTCCGGGGCGATGCTACAAGCCGGTGCGTCCATCCAGAAATGAAATGTACCGATGGAAAACAGTCCGAAATCGAATAGGGTGCTGTTCGACCTCGATCTGCTGCGCGCCCTGTTGACGGTGGCCGACTGCGGCAGCTTCACCGCCGCCGCCGCGCGCCTGCATTCCACCCAGTCCACGATCAGCCAGAAGGTGCGGCGGCTGGAGGAGCTGGCCGGGCACCGGCTGCTCGACCGTGGCGTGCGCGACGTGCGCCCCACCGATACCGGCGAGACCGTGCTGGGCTACGCGCGGCGCCTGCTGGCGCTGAACGAGGAACTGGGCGAGGCACTGTCCGGCGCGGGGGTGGCCACCACCCTGCGCCTGGGCGTGCCGGAGGATTTCGCCGGCGGCCGCACCACGCACCTGTTGGCCGATTTCAGCCGGCGCCACCCCCGGGTCAAGCTGGAGGTCAGCAGTGGCCTGAGCCGCGCGCTGGCCGAGGGCTACGACCGTGGCGAGCTGGACCTGGCGCTGGTCAAACAGCGCCGCGGCAGCCGCGAGGCGCTTGCGCGCTGGCCCGAGCCGATGCGCTGGATCGACAGCGCGGCCAGCCCCGCGTTCGCGCTGGACCCGGTGCCGCTGGTGGCCTTCCCGCCACGCGGCCTGTACCGCGAGGACATGATCGACGCGATCGAGGCGCTGGGCCGGCGCTGGCGCATCAGTTTCACCAGTTCCAGCCTCGGCGGCATCCAGGCGGCGGTCGCCGATGGGCTCGGCATCAGCCTGCTGCCGGCGCGCACGGTGACACCGGCGCATGTGGTGCTGGGCGTGGAAAGCGGCCTGCCGGAGATCGACAGCATCGAACTAGCGCTGCTGATGCGGCCCTCGGCCGACCCCGAGGTGCGGGTGCTGGCCGACATGCTGGTGGAGATGCTGGCGCAGCCGCAGGCATAAGCGCGCGGAGGCCGTAGGTGCGGGGCTTGCCCCGCACGCAGCCGTCCGGTGAAGCCTCGTGCGGGGCAAGCCCCGCACCTACGGGAGCGGGCGTGCCGCTCCGGGGCGATCGATCAGGCGTCCGGCCCGAGCCGGCCGCGGCGCACGATGCCGCGGCGGCACGGTACCCCGGCCACCGCGGCCGCGGCATTGGGCGCGTCCAGCACCAGGAAGGTGGCTTCGTTGCCCACGGCCAGGCCGTAGCCCTGCAGGCCAAGCACGCGCGCGCCGGCGCCGGTGGCCATCTTCAGCGCCGTGCACAGCTCCTCGTCGGTATGGAACCCGGAGCGGTAGCCCAGCAGCATCGCCCGCTGCAGCATGTCGCCGTTGCCATACGGCCACCAGGCGTCGCGGATGTTGTCGTTGCCCAGGAACACCTCCACGCCGGCCGCGCGCAACTGCCGCACCGGCGGGAACGGGCGGTCGCCCGGGGCATTGGTCATGATCGCCACGCCGGCATCGGCAAGCGTCGTGGCGATGCGCTCCAGCTGCGCGGTATCCACTTCGCCCAGCGCATAGGCATGGCTGACCGCGACGCGTCCGTGCATGCCCAGGGCGCGGCTGCGTTCGGCGATGCGCCGCAACTGTTCGATGCCGCCCAGGCCGGGTTCGTGCAGGTGGATGTCGACCTTGGCACCGTGGCGCTCGGCAATGCCGAACACCACGTCGAGCTGGCCGGTGCTGTCGCCGTCGAGCGTGTCCGGGTCGATCCCGCCGACCACCTGCGCGCCTTCGCGCATCGCCGCGTCCAGCACCTGCGCGGTGCCGGGGCAGGACTGCACGCCGGCCTGCGGGAACGCGACCAGTTCGATGTCGACGATGCCACGCCAGCGCTCGCGCACCGCGTTCACCGCGTGCAGGTGGTCCAGGCCGGTGGTGGCGTCGACGTCGACATGGCTGCGCATCGCCACGGTGCCGAACGCGGCCGCCTGCGCCACCAGGGCGTCGGCGCGCTCGACGATGGAGGGCGCGGCCGCCAGTTCCTGCTTTTCGATGGACAGGCGCTCGCGCAGGGTATGCGCGGGGCGGTGCGGGTGCCAGCGGTCGCCGACGAAGCTCTTGTCCAGGTGGATATGGCCGTCGACCAGGCCCGGCAGCACCAGCTGCCCGCCCAGGTCGATCTGTTCCACGCCGTCGCAGCGCGGCAGGGCCGGGCCGATGGCGGCGAAACGGCCGCCGGCCACGGCCAGTTCCAGCGGCGTACCGTCGGGGCCGATGGCGTTGATGAAGAGCTGGTCGAACATGGCGGTGTCGCGGGGCAGGGGAGCGGGGCCGCCACGATAGGGCCGCCGTCGGCGCGGCGGAAATGAAGTATCGCGATGGGCGGCATTCGCCACGGTGATGGCGGGCTGCCGGCGTCACCGGCCCGTGCACGGAACGCCCGCGCGCAGCTCAGTGCCGTGCGCGGCATGCGCCGCGGGGTGTCGCCCGCGCCATGGCGCCCTGGTGATTCCCGGGCGCAGGCCCCGCACGCGGATGCCGGCGTATCGGCGTGGCGTGCGCTCAATCCGGGTCGTAGTCCAGGTTCGACGCCAGCCAGCGCTCGGCCTGCGCCCGGTCCACGCCCTTGCGCCGCGCATAGTCGGCCACCTGCTCCTTGGACACCCGCCCGACCACGAAATACTGGCTCTGCGGGTGGCTGAAGTAATAGCCGGACACCGCCGCGGTGGGCAGCATGGCGAAGCTCTCGGTCAGCGACATGCCGATGCCTTCGGCGCCGAGCAGGGCGAACAGCGTGCGCTTCTCGCTGTGCTCCGGGCAGGCGGGATAGCCGGGGGCGGGACGGATGCCGACGTACTGCTCGGCGATCAGCGCTTCGTTGTCCAGCGCCTCGCCGGCGGCATAGCCCCAGTAGCCGGTGCGCACGCGGTGGTGCAGGCGCTCGGCCAGCGCCTCGGCCAGGCGGTCGGCCAGCGCCTTGAGCAGGATCGCGTTGTAGTCATCGTGGTCGGCCTCGAAGCGCGCCACGTGCGGCTCGATGCCGATGCCGGCGGTGACCGCGAAGGCGCCGATCCAGTCCTGCCGGCCGCTGTCCTGGGGGGCGATGAAATCGGCCAGGCAGAAGTCCGGGCGCTCGGCCGGCTTGTCCACCTGCTGGCGCAGGAAGTGCAGGGTGGTCTCGCCGTCGGGCAGCGATACCACCACGTCGTCGCCGCGGCTGTTGGCCGGCCACAGCCCGAACACGGCGCGGGCGGTCAGCCATTTTTCCTTGATGATCGTGTCCAGCATCGCGCGGGCGTCGCGGTACAGCGCGCTGGCCTGGGTGCCGACGATCTCGTCGTCGAGGATCGCCGGGAACTTGCCGGCCAGTTCCCAGGCGCTGAAGAACGGGGTCCAGTCGATGAACGGCAGCAGGTCCTGCAGCGGCCAGTCCTCGAACACGTGCACGCCGGGCTGGGCCGGCACTGGCGGAACGTACTGCGCCCAGTCGCAGCGGAAGCGCTGGCCGCGCGCGTGTTCCAGCGACACCAGCCGCTTGGCGTCGCCGCGGTTGCGGTGGCGCTGGCGGATGTCGGCGTAATCGGCGTCGTTGGCGGCGACGAAAGCGCCGCGCAGCTCCGGCGAGATCAGCGACTGCGCCACGCCCACCGCGCGCGAGGCATCCTTCACCCACACTGTCGGCGCGGCGTAATGCGGGTCGATCTTCAGCGCGGTGTGCGCGCGCGAGGTGGTGGCACCGCCGATCAACAGCGGCGTGCTGAAGCCCTGGCGCTGCATCTCGCGGGCGACGTGGCTCATTTCCTCCAGCGAGGGCGTGATCAGCCCGGACAGGCCGATCAGGTCGGCGTTCTCGGCGCGCGCGGTGTCCAGGATCTTCTGCGCCGGGACCATCACTCCCAGGTCGATCACCTCGAAGTTGTTGCAGGCCAGGACCACGCCGACGATGTTCTTGCCGATGTCGTGCACGTCGCCCTTGACCGTGGCCATGACGATCTTGCCGTTGCTCTTGCCGACGTCGCCGGTGCGCAGCTTCTCGGCCTCGATGAAGGGCAGCAGGTAGGCCACCGCCTTCTTCATCACCCGTGCCGACTTGACCACCTGCGGCAGGAACATCTTGCCGGCGCCGAACAGGTCGCCGACCACGTTCATGCCGTCCATCAGCGGCCCTTCGATCACGTCCAGCGGCCGGCTGGCCTGCTGCCGCGCCTCCTCGGTATCCGCCTCGACCCAGCTGTCCAGCCCATGCACCAGCGCATGCGCCAGCCGCTCGCGCACCGGCCTGTCGCGCCAGCCTAGGTCCTCGGCCTTCTTCTCGCCCTTCCTGCCCTTGTAGCGCTCGGCAATCTCCAGCAGGCGTTCGGTACCGTCGCGGCGGCGGTTGAGGATCACGTCCTCCACCCGCTCGCGCAGTTCCGGTTCCAGGTCGTCGTAGATCGGCAGCGCGCCGGCGTTGACGATGCCCATGTCCATGCCGGCGCGGATGGCGTGGTACAGGAACACCGCGTGGATCGCCTGGCGCACGGTCTCGTTGCCGCGGAAGGAGAACGAGACGTTGGACACACCGCCGGACACGTGGCAATGCGGCAGCGTGCGCTTGATGATGCGGGTGGCCTCGATGAAGTCCACCGCGTAGTTGTCGTGCTCCTCGATGCCGGTGGCGACGGCGAAGATGTTCGGATCGAAGATGATGTCCTGCGGCGGGAAGCCGACCTGCTCGACCAGGATGCGGTAGGCGCGGGTGCAGATCTCCACCTTGCGCGCGCAGGTGTCGGCCTGGCCGTCCTCGTCGAAGGCCATCACCACCGCGGCGGCGCCATAGCGGCGCACCAGCCTGGCGTGCTCGACGAACGCCGCTTCGCCCTCCTTGAGCGAGATCGAGTTGACCACGCTCTTGCCCTGCAGGCACTTCAGCCCGGCTTCGATCACGCTCCACTTCGACGAATCGACCATCACCGGGATGCGGGCGATGTCCGGCTCGGACATGATCAGGTTGAGGAAGCGGGTCATCGCCTTCTCGGAGTCGATCAGGCCCTCGTCCATGTTGACGTCCAGGATCTGCGCGCCGCTGGCGACCTGCTGGCGCGCCACCTCCACCGCTTCCTCGTAGCGCTCCTCCTTGATCAGCTTGCGGAACTGCGCGCTGCCGGTGACGTTGGTGCGCTCGCCGACGTTGACGAACAGCAGGTCCGGGGTGATGACCAGCGGCTCCAGGCCGGACAGGCGGGTATGCGACGGGGTGTTCATGCGGCCAGCTCCCGCGACCGCGGCAACGCCCGCGGCGGCACCCCGGCCACGGCCTCGGCGATCGCCTTGATGTGCGCCGGGGTGGTGCCGCAGCAGCCGCCGACCAGGTTCAGCAGCCCGGAGGTGGCGAACTCCTTCAGCGTGGCGGCCATTTCCTCCGGGGTCTCGTCGTACTCGCCGAAGGCGTTGGGCAGGCCGGCGTTGGGGTGGGCGCTGACGTAGCCATCGGACACCTGCGCCAGGGTTTCCACGTGCGGCCGCATGTCGCTGGCGCCCAGCGCGCAGTTGAAGCCGATCGACAGCGGTTGGCCGTGCGCGACCGACGCATGGAAAGCCTCGGCGGTCTGCCCGGACAGGGTGCGGCCGGAGGCGTCGGTGATGGTGCCGGAGATCATCACCGGCAGGCGCCCGCCGCGCGCGTCGAAGGCTTCCTCGATGGCGAACAGCGCGGCCTTGGCGTTGAGCGTGTCGAAAATGGTTTCCACCATCAGCGTGTCGGCGCCGCCGTCGATCAGGCCGTCGATGGCCTCGCGATACGTCGCGCGCAGTTCGTCGAAGCTGGTGTTGCGGAAGCCCGGGTCGTTGACGTCGGGGCTGATCGAGGCGGTGCGGCTGGTCGGACCGAGCACGCCGATCACGAAGCGCGGCTTGTCCGGGGTCTTCGCCTCGATGGCGTCGCAGCATTGCCGTGCCACCTGCGCGCCGGCCTTGTTCAGTTCGTACACCAGGTGCTGCAGGTGGTAGTCGGCCTGGCTGATCGCGGTGGCGTTGAAGGTGTTGGTCTCGACCATGTCCGCGCCGGCCTCCAGGTAGGCGCTGTGGATGCCGGCGATGATGTCCGGCCGGGTCAGCAGCAGCAGGTCGTTGTTGCCCTTCAGGTCATGGCCGCAGCCGGCACCGTGGACGTGCGCCTGCGGCGCTGCCGTGGCAGTGCCGGGCGCGGCCGGTGGCTGGGCGTCGTGGCGCGAATCGAAACCGCCGGCGAAGCGCTGCCCGCGGTAGTCGGCCTCTTCCAGCCCATGGCGCTGGATCATCGTGCCCATGGCGCCGTCGATGACCAGGATGCGCTGCGCGAGGGCCTGCAGCAGCAGGGCGACGCGTTCGGGATGGAGCCAGGGGAGGGCGTGCATGGGCGGACCGTGGGCTGGAATCGGGGGCGAGGGCGGGTATGCCGGCTCAGGGGCGGTGGGCGATCAGCGAGATCACCTCGAAATGCGGCGGGCGCTTCTCGCGGGTGACGGTCTCCAGGCTGGATACCTCCAGCCCGGCCTTCTCGACGAACCTGCGCAGCTCCTTGCCGGTGAAGCCCAGGTTGACGTGGCCGTAGGCTTCCACCGCCACCTTGTGCTCATGGCGGGCCAGGCTGCACAGCATCAGCCGCCCGCCCGGGCGCAGCACCCGCGCGCCTTCGGCCACGGCCTTGGCCGGGTGGCTGGCATAGGTGAGGGCGTGCATCAGCACCACCAGGTCGAAGCTGCCATCGTCGAACGGCAGCTGGTGCATGTCGCCCTCGCGCACTTCCACGTTGGGCAGCTTGCGCAGGCGTTCGCTGGCCGCCGCGACCACGCGCGCGCTGGTGTCGATGCAGACGTAGCGCTGCGCATGCGGGGCCAGCAGTTCGGCCAGCACGCCGTCGCCGGAGGCGATGTCGAGCACGTCGCCGGTTTCCAGCAGCGGCAGCGCGCTGCGTGCCAGCGCCTCCCAGGTGCGTCCGGGCGAGTAGTGGCGTTCCATGTCGCCGGCCACACTGTCGGCCCAGTTCTGGTCGGCCGCGCGCATCGCCAGCACCGAGGGCACCCGCTCGGCGTCCTGGCGCAGCAGCGGGTCGTCGCTGCCGTTGCTCAGCGCATGCCACAATGCGCGCTGCGCCGGATCCAGCGCGGCGTCGTCGAAGCGGTAGTAGGCCGATACCCCGCGCGGCGGTCGCGGACCAGCCCGGCTTCCTTCAGCCGGGCCAGGTGGGTGGACACGCGCGGCTGCGCCAGCGTGGTGATGGCCGACAGCTCGGCCACGGTCAGCTCTTCCTGTTCCAGCAGCGTCAGCAGGCGCACGCGGGTGGCGTCGGCGAACACCTTCAGGCGGGTCGACCAGTCTTCCAGATCCATAAATATCTACCTATCGAGATAGAGAGATATTTTGCTGCTGCGGCGCGGCAGGGTCAAGGCGCGGCCCGCGTGGGCCGGGCGAACGGGCGTGCAGGTCGACGTGAATGGCGCTGCCCACCCAGCGCCGTCTGCCGCGGGCAGCCCCCTCTTTGCCGGTCACGGCAACAGTTACAATCGCAACTTCGTAATGCCCTGGGAGGGGTGTAGTGGATTTCAGCTTTTCCGACGAACAACTGATGCTGCAGGACGTCGCCCGCCGCATCGCCCAAGAGAAGATCGCGCCCAGCGCCGAGCACCACGATGCCACCGGCGAATACCCGCTGGAGAACATCCGCCTGCTCGGCGAGAACGGCCTGATGGGCATCGAAGTGCCGGTCGAGTACGGCGGTGCGGGCATGGACCCGGTGTCCAGCGTGCTGGCGATCATCGAGGTGTCCGCCGCCGATGCCGCGCACGCCACGATCATGTCGGTCAACAACTCGCTGTTCTGCAACGCCGTGCTCAGCCACGGCAGCGAGGAACAGAAGCAGCTGTACGTGCGCGCGATCGCAGAGGGCCGCGAGATCGGCGCCTTCGCCCTGACCGAATCGCAGTCCGGCTCCGACGCCACCGCCATGCGCTGCCGCGCGGTGAAGCAGGCCGACGGTTCCTACGTGATCAACGGCCAGAAGAGCTGGATCACCTCCGGCCCGGTGGCGCGCTACATCGTGCTGTTCGCGATGACCGACCCGTCGCAGGGCGCGCGCGGCATCACCGCCTTCATGATCGACACCACCCGCCCGGGCTTCGGTCGCGGCAAGACCGAGCCCAAGCTCGGCGTGCGTGCGTCGGCGACCTGCGAGATCGAGTTCCAGGACTACGTGGCGCGCGCCGAGGACGTGATCGGCGCCGAGGGGCAGGGCTTCAAGATCGCCATGAGCCTGCTCGATTCCGGCCGCATCGGCATCGCCGCGCAGGCGGTGGGCATCGCCCGCGCCGCTTACGAGGCGTCGCTGGCCTACGTGCGCGAACGCAAGTCCTTCGGCGCGCCGATCGGCAGCTTCCAGATGATCCAGGCCAAGATCGCCGACATGAAGTGCAAGCTGGACGCGGCGCTGCTGCTGACCCTGCGCGCGGCCTGGACCAAGGCCCAGGGCAAGCGCTTCTCCACCGAAGCCGCGGTCGCCAAGCTCACCGCCTCGGAAGCGGCGATGTGGATCGCCCACCAGGCCGTGCAGATCCACGGCGGCATGGGCTATTCGAAGGAAATGCCGCTGGAGCGCTACTTCCGCGACGCCAAGATCACCGAGATCTACGAAGGCACCAGCGAGATCCAGCGCCTGGTCATCGCCCGCAACGAAACCGGCGTGCGCTGAGCGGCAGCGGACGCCGGGCGGGCCTGGTGTAGCCGGAGCAGGTGGTCCAGCCGCCGTTTGAGAAAAAGAGAAGCCCCGGCAATGCCGGGGGCTTCTTCGTAGTTTCAGGATCGACGTCCTTATCAACGATCCTGCTGCACCGTACGCACCTTGTGCTGCTCGATGAACTGCCTGGACGGCTCGTCCAGCTTGTCGCCGAGCACGCGGCGTACGGTGACGAAGAACAGCGGGATCAGCAGCACGCCGATGACGGTGGCGAACAGCATGCCGCCGATGACGCCGGTGCCCAGCGAGTGGCGGGCGTTGGCGCCGGCGCCGGTGGAGATGGCCATCGGCAGCACGCCCAGGATGAACGCGAACGAGGTCATCAGGATCGGCCGGAAGCGCAGGTGCGCCGCTTCGATCGCAGCCTCGCGCAACGTCTTGCCGGCGGCGCGCTGTTCCACCGCGAACTCCACGATCAGGATCGCGTTCTTCGCGGCCAGGCCGATCACCGTCACCATGCCGATCTTGAAGTACAGGTCGTTGGGCAGGCCGCGCAGCAGCGAGAACACCACCGCGCCGAGGATGCCGACCGGCACCACCAGCAGCACCGAGACCGGGATCGACCAGCTTTCGTACAGCGCGGCCAGGCACAGGAACACCACCACCACCGACAGCACCATCAGCAGCGCCGCGGCATTGCCGGCCAGGATTTCCTGGTAGGACATGCCGCTCCAGTCGTAGCCGAAGCCGTTGGGCAGGTCGTTGCGCACCAGGTTTTCCATGGTCGCCATCGCCTGGCCGGAGCTGCCGCCCGGGGCCGGCGAGCCGACGATGTTCACCGCCGAGTAGCCGTTGTAGCGGCTCAGCGCCGGCGGCGCGTAGATCCACTCGGACTTGACCACGGTGCTGAGCGGGATCATCGAGCGCTGGCCGTCGGCGTCCTTGCTCAGCGAGCTGGGCACGTAGTAGCTGCGCAGCGATTCGGGGCCGGTGCGGTAGGCGGCATCGGCCTGCATGTTCACGCGCTTGATGCGGCCGCCGTAGAAGAAGTCGTTGACGTATACCGGCGCCAGCATCATCTGGATCGCGGTGTAGACGTCGTTGACCGACACGCCCATGGCCTGGGCCTGCACGCGGTCCACCTTCAGCTGCAGCTGCGGCGAATTCTCGAGGGTGTTGGGGCGCACGCCGACCAGCGACTTGTCGGCCGATGCCGCGCCGATGAGGGTGTTGCGTGCCTCCATCAACGCCTCCTGGCCGGCGCCGGCGCGGTCCTGCAGCCACATGTCGAAGCCGCCGAACTGGCCCAGGCCCTGCACCGTGGGCAGGTTGACGAAGAACACCTGCGCGTCCTTGATGCCGACGAACGCCTTGCCGTTCATCTTCTGGATGAACTCCGGCGCGGTCTCCTCGCGCGCGTCCCAGTCCTTGAGGCGGATGAAGGCCATACCGACGTTCTCGCCGGAACCGACGAAGCTGAAGCCGGTGACCTGCATCATGCCCTCGAACGACGGGTCGTCCTTCATCATCCCGTACAGCTGGTCGAACACCACCGTGGTACGGCTCTTGGTCGCGCCCGGCGGCAGCTGCACGATGGCCAGCGCATAGCCCTGGTCCTCTTCCGGCAGGAAACTGCCGGGCAGGCGGGTGAACAGGAAACCGCACAGCACCAGCAGCAGCGCGAACACCATCAGCCAGCGCGGGCTGTGGCGGATGACGCTGCCGACGCTGCCGACGTAGCTTTTTTCCAGCTTGCCGTAATAGGTGTTGAAGGTGCGGTAGATCCAGTTCGGCCGTTCATTGTGGGTCGGCTTCAGGAACGCCGCGCACAGGGCCGGGGTGAAGCTCAGCGCCAGCAGCGCCGAGAAGCCCATCGACATGGCGATGGTCAGCGCGAACTGCTTGTAGATCTCGCCCGAGGCACCGGGCTGCATGGCGCTGGGGATGAACACCGCCGCCAGCACCACGGTGATCGCCACCACCGCGCCGGTGATCTGGCCCATGGCCTTCTGCGTGGCCGGTTTGGGGTCGAGCTTGTCCTCGCTCATGATGCGTTCGACGTTCTCGATCACCACGATCGCGTCGTCGACCACGATGCCGATCGCCAGCACCATCGCGAACAGGGTCAGCTGGTTGATGGTGAAGCCGATCGCCAGCATGCCCATGAAGGTGCCGAGCAGGGCCACCGGGATGACCAGGGTGGGGATGATCGTCGCGCGGAAGTTCTGCAGGAAGATCAGCATCACCAGGAACACCAGCACGATGGCTTCCACCAGCGTGTGCACCACTTCCTTGATCGAGATGTTGACGAAGGTGGTGCTGTCGAACGGGGTGAACCAGCTCACCCCGGGCGGGAAGCTGGGGGCCAGGTCGTCCATCTTGGCGCGTACCGCCTTGGACACGTCCAGGGCGTTGGCGCCGGGCAGCAGCTGGATGGCGAAGGCCGCCACCGGCTTGCCGTTGTAGCGGGTGTCGAAGCCGTAGTTGGAGGCGCCGAAGGCGACGCTGGCCACGTCCTTGAGCCGCACCACGCTGCCGTCGGCGTTCGCCCGCAGAATGGTGTTCTCGAATTCCTCCGGCGTGCTGTAGCGGCCCTCGGCGGCGACGGTGGCGGTGAACGCCTGGCCGTTCGGCGCCGGGTCGCCGCCCACCGAACCGGCGGCGAACTGCAGGTTCTGGGTGCCGATGGCGTTGTACACGTCGGTGGCCGACAGGTGGTAGCCCTGCAGCTTCTCCGGGTTGAGCCAGATGCGCATGGCGTACTCGGAGCCGAACTGCTGGGTGCTGCCGACGCCCGGCACGCGCGAGATCTGGTCCAGCACGCGCGAGCCGACGATGTCGTTGAGCGCGTCGCGGTCCACCGAGCCATCGTCCGAACGCACGCCGATGGCCATCAGGAAGCCGGCGTTGGCCTTGGCCACCACCACGCCCTGCTTGGTGACTTCGGATGGCAGGCGCGGGGTCGCCAGGGCGACCTTGTTCTGCACCTGCACCTGGGCGATGTCCGGGTCGGTGCCGCTGTCGAAGGTCAGGGTGATGGACACGCGCCCGGTCGAGGACGAGGACGAGCTGAAGTAGACCAGGTTGTCGATGCCGGTCAGCTGCTGCTCGATCACCTGGGTGACCGATTTCTCCGCGGTGGCGGCGCTGGCGCCCGGGTAGGTGGCGCTCACGGTGACCTGCGGCGGGGCGACGCTGGGGTAGGACTCCACGCCCAGGTTGAGGATCGAGATCACGCCGCCCAGCGAGATCAGGATGGCCACCACCCAGGCGAATACCGGGTGTTCGATGAAGAATTTAGGCATGGCGGGTTCCCGTTTCCCTTACTTGGCCGGCGCCGGCGCGGCGGCTGCGGGCTTGGCGGCGGGCTGGGCCGGGCCCGGCTGCCACGGCGAGGGCTTGGCCGGCGCGCCCTCCTTGACCTTCTGCACACCGGAGACGATCACCCTGTCGCCGGCGGCCAGGCCGGAGGAAACCAGCCAGCTGCCGTTCTGCTGGCCGTCCAGCGCCACGTCCTTGCGTGCCACGTTGCCGTCCTTGCCCACCACCAGCACGTACCCGCCGCGGGTGTCGCGCAGCACCGCCTGCTGCGGGATCAGGAAGGCGTTGTTGCGCTCGCCCAGGTTGGCCTTGAAGCTCACGAACGAACCCGGCAGCAGGCTGCGCTCGGGGTTGGGCAACTGCGCCCGCAGCGAGACCGCGCCGGTAGCCGGGTCGACCGTGGTCGCCGAGAAGTCCAGCGTGCCCTGGTGGGCGTACGGGGTGCCGTCGGGCAGGTTCACCTGCACCGTGGTCTTGCCGTCGCCGGCCAGGGCCACCGCGCCCTTGTCCTGGGCGGCGCGCAGCGCGCTCAGTTCGTCGGCGGTCATCGAGAAATTGACGTACAGCGGGTCGATCTGGTCGACCGTGGTCAGCAGCGTCGCCTCGCCCTGGCCGACCAGCGCGCCTTCGGTCACCTGCTGCTTGCCGGCCACGCCGGCGATCGGCGCGGTGACATTGGCGTAGCCCAGGCTGATGCGGGCGCTGGCCACGGCGGCCTGCGCCTGCTGCACGGCCGCCGCGGTGGTGCGCTCGGCGGCCTCGGCGTTGTCCAGGTCGGACTTGGATACGTAGTTCTGCGGCGCCAGCGAGCGCGCGCGTTCGGCGGTGGTCCGGGCGTTGGCGTGGCTGGCGCGGGCCGCCGCCAGCGCGGCTTCGGCTGAGGCCAGCGTGGCGCGCAGCGGCGCCGGGTCGATCTGGAACAGCAGCTGGCCTTCCTTCACCGCGCTGCCTTCTTCGTAGGCGCGCTTGAGCAGTACCCCGGACACCCGTGCGCGCACGTCGGCCGAGCGGAACGGCGACAGCCGGCCGACCAGTTCGCGCTGCAGCGGAAGTGTCTGTGGCTTGGCTTCGATGACCCCGACATCCGGCGGCGGCGGGGCGGCCTGTTCCTGTGGCTTCTTGCAGGCGGTCAGGCCCAGGGCCAGGGCACCGGTCAGGGCGAGGATGCGCAGCGGGGAGGTCATCGGGAAACTCCGGAGGTTGTTTTCAGCGGGTGCCGGGGATGCCGGCCGGCGGCGCCGGGAAGGCGCGCAGGAAGGCATCGACGGCGAATTCGGCCCACCGGCGGCGCAACTCGGGGGCGTCGCGGTGGGGAGCGTGGAACCGTTGTCGTTCGAAATCCTGACCAGCGATCATGCTTATTAACATTTCAGCCATGAAATGCGCATCGTCATGGATGATCCGGCCGCGCGCCATCTCGGTTCGCATCCATTCAGCCAACTGGTCGCGCACCACGTCGGCGCTGTCATGGTAGAGCGCGCGGGCCTCGTCGCGGAATTCCAGGGTACTGCTGGCGATCACCTGCGCGGCCTGGCGCACGCGTGGCTGGTTGCGGTGCTCCAGGTAGTGCACGGCGAAATCCAGCAGTACGTCGCGCAGCGGGCGTTCGTCGCCGGCGGCCAACGGCGCGGCGGCGACGCTGGCGTGGCGGCGCATCGCCAGGCTGAGCAGCTCGCGCTTGCTGCCATAGCGGCTGTACAGGGTCTGCTTGGAACAGCCGACGTAGGCGGCCACCGCGTCCATGCTCAGGTGCATGCCCTGGGTCGCCAGCAGCTCGCGCACGGCGTCGAACACGCGCTGGTCGCGCGCTTCGGCGGGCCTGGATCGGGAACGGGTGGGATGCACGATTTGGACTATACCGTCCAGTTTACAATTGGTAAAGCAGCGCGGAAATGCGCTTTTCCAGCTTGGCCGTGGTTCGCGCGGAGAAATGCATTTGTTGCCTTTTTGTTGTTTTAATTCAGTAACTTGCGCTTGTTCTTTGGGGTGTTCGAAGGGGCCGATTGCGGCCCTGCAACAATGCTCTTTGAATGGCGGGGGCTACAATCGCGCCTCCCCAGGAGCCCACTGAAAGCTCAACCATGAAATCGCAAAACAACGCTGCCAAGTCCGCAAAAACGAAATCCCAACCGGCTGCCAAGCAGAGTGTTTCCGAGGCCGGCCTGTCCCTGGAGCCGGTTTTTGCGGCCTTGCGCAAGCGTTACCCCGCCGCGGCCCAGGCCCAGGCGATCGCCTTCGCTTCGGCCTTCTACAAGCGCATGGAGGCGGATGAGTTCGGCGCGCACCGTGCCGAGGACTGGGCGGCGCTGGCCGCCGGCATGCTGGAGTTCGCCCGCGTGCGCAAGCCGGGCAAGGCCAACGTCCGCGTGTTCAATCCGGGCCTGAAGACCGATGGCTGGGAAACCGCCCACACCGTGCTGCAGATCGTCAATGACGACATGCCGTTCCTGGTGGACACCGTTTCGCTGGCGCTGGCCGACATGGGCGTCGGCGTGCACGTGCTGGGCCACCCGGTGATCGCGCTGGGCCGCGACAAGTCCGGCAAGCTGACCAGCGTCGGCGACGGCCCGCTGGAGTCGGTGATGCTGCTGGAGATCGACCGCCAGCCGGCCGAGGCCATGGACGCGGTGGCCAAGCGCGTGGGCGAAGCGCTGGAGGACGTGCGTGCCATCGTCAAGGACTGGGAGCCGATGCGCGACAAGGCGCTGGCCCTGGCCGAAGACCTGGGCCAGCGCACCCTGCCGGTGAGCGATGAGTCGCGCCACGAGGCGCAGGAGTTCCTGCGCTGGGCCGCGGACAACCATTTCACCTTCTTCGGCTACCGTGAGTACAAGGTGGAGAAGCAGGGCCGCGAGGACGTGCTGGCCGCCCAGAACGGCACCGGCCTGGGCCTGATGCGCGGCAAGGACACCTCGGTGGCGCGCCCGGTCAAGGGGCTGGCCGCGCAGGGCCTGAACACCACCAGCGGCCTGACCGACGCGCTGATCCTGACCAAGACCAACGCCCGCTCGCGGATCCACCGCGGCGGCTACATGGATTACATCGGCGTGCTGGAATTCGACGCCAAGGGCCGCATCGTCGGCGAACAGCGCTTCCTCGGCCTGTTCACCTCCAGCGCCTACAACCGCCGCCCGTGGGAAATCCCGCTGGTGCGCCAGCGCTACGAGAACGTGATGAAGCGTTCGGGCCTGAGCCCGTCCAGCCACAGCGGCAAGGCGCTGCGCCACATCCTCGAGTCGCTGCCGCGCGAGGAGCTGTTCCAGTCCAGCGAGGACGAACTGTTCCGTACCGCGATGGGCGTGCTGGGGCTGCAGGAGCGCGTGCGCAGCCGCCTGTTCCTGCGCCGCGACAAGTTCAGCCGCTTCATTTCCGCGCTGGTGTTCCTGCCGCGCGAACGCTTCAACACCGACGTGCGCCTGCGCATCGAGGGCCTGCTGCGCGAGGCGCTGCAGGGTGAGTACGTGGATTCGAGCGTGGTGCTGGGCGATTCGCCGCTGGCCCAGGTGCACCTGATCGTGCGCCCCAAGGCCGGGCAGAGCCTGGATCTGGACACCGAGGGCCTGGAGAAGCGCCTGGCCCACGTGCTGCGCAACTGGCAGGACGACCTGCGCGAGGCGCTGGTCGCGCGCCACGGCGAAGGCGAGGGCCTGCGCATCGCCTCGCGCATCGGCAAGGCGCTGCCGGCCGGCTACATCGAGGACTCCAGCGCCGAGATCGCCGCCGCCGACGTGGCCCAGCTCGATGCGCTCACCGGCCCGGACGACCTGCGCCTGAGCCTGCAGGCCATCCACCGTGACGGCGGCGACGGCCTGCGCATGAAGCTGTACCGCCAGCTCAAGGACATCCCGCTGTCCGACGTGCTGCCGATGATGGAGAACATGGGCCTGCGCGTGATCGCCGAGCGCCCGTACCGGCTGATGGTGGATGACGCGCCGGTCTACGTGCAGGAC
Source organism: Stenotrophomonas acidaminiphila (assembly GCA_002951995.1). Classification (NCBI taxonomy): domain Bacteria; kingdom Pseudomonadati; phylum Pseudomonadota; class Gammaproteobacteria; order Lysobacterales; family Lysobacteraceae; genus Stenotrophomonas; species Stenotrophomonas acidaminiphila. The sequence continues at coordinate 2,173,749 of CP019797.1, read as the reverse complement.
TTCGAGGTCGAATCGACCGTCGGCGCGATCGACGCGGCCGCCGCCAGCGCCGCCTTCGCCGAGGCCTTTGCCCGGGTGTGGCACGGCGAGGCCGAGAACGACGGCTTCAACCGCCTGGTGCTGGCCACCGGCCTGGACTGGCGCCAGGTGTCGATGCTGCGCGGCTACTGCAAGTACCTGCTGCAGATCGGCGTGCCGTTCTCGCAGGCCTACGTCGAAGGCACCTTCAACCGCTACCCGCTGCTGGCGCGGCTGATCGTGGAGCTGTTCGAAGCCCGCTTCGACCCGGCACCGGCCGCCGACAAGGCCACCGCCGACGCGCAGCTGGCGCAGTTCAAGGCGCTGGCCGGCGGCGATGCCGCCACCATCAAGCTGCTCGAGGGCGTGGTCAAGGCGCGTGGCGGCAACCGCGATGCGCGCATGGCACTGGTGCATGACACCCTGGTCAAGCTGCTGGACGGCGTGTCCAGCCTGGACGAGGACCGCATCCTGCGCAGCTTCATCGGCGTGATCCAGGCCACGCTGCGCACCAGCTACTACATGCCGCGCAAGGACGGCCTGCGTGCCGACGGCGGCCCGGCCGACTACATCAGCTTCAAGTTCGACGCCGCCAAGGTGCCGGACCTGCCCAAGCCGCGCCCGTACCGCGAGATCTTCGTGTGCGGCCCGCGCGTGGAGGGCACCCACCTGCGCTTCGGCCCGGTGGCCCGTGGCGGCCTGCGCTGGTCCGACCGCCGCGAGGATTTCCGCACCGAGGTGCTGGGCCTGGTCAAGGCGCAGATGGTGAAGAACACGGTGATCGTGCCGGTCGGCTCCAAGGGCGGTTTCTACGCCAAGCAGCTGCCGGACCCGGCGCTGGACCGTGACGCCTGGTTCGCCGAGGGCGTGGCCTGCTACAAGCGCTTCATCAACGGCCTGCTGGACATCACCGACAACATCGTCGGCAACAAGATCGTGCCGCCGCAGGGCGTGGTGCGCCACGACCAGGACGACCCGTACCTGGTGGTCGCCGCCGACAAGGGCACCGCGACGTTCTCCGACACCGCCAACGGCATCGCACGCGCGCATGGCTTCTGGCTGGACGACGCCTTCGCCTCGGGTGGCTCGGTGGGTTACGACCACAAGGGCATGGGCATCACCGCGCGTGGTGCGTGGGAGTCGGTCAAGCGCCACTTCCGCGCGCTGGGCCGCGATTGCCAGAAGCAGGACTTCACCGTGGTCGGCATCGGCGACATGTCCGGCGACGTGTTCGGCAACGGCATGCTGCTGTCCGAGCACATCCGCCTGGTGTGCGCGTTCGACCACCGCCACATCTTCCTCGACCCGAACCCGGTGGCCGCGACCTCCTTCAAGGAGCGCGCGCGCATGTTCAAGGTGCCGCGTTCGAGCTGGGCGGACTATGACGCCAAGCTGATCAGCAAGGGCGGCGGCGTGTATCCGCGCTCGCTCAAGTCGATCGAGATCACCCCGCAGGTGCGCGAGGCGCTGGGCATCGACGCCGGCATCAAGTCGATGACCCCGACCGAGCTGATCAACGCCGCGCTCAAGGCGCCGGTGGACCTGGTGTGGAACGGCGGCATCGGCACCTACGTGAAGTCGGCCAGCGAGAGCAACGCCGATGTCGGCGACCGCGCCAACAACGGTCTGCGCGTCAACGGTGGCGAGCTGCGCTGCAAGATCGTGGGCGAGGGCGGCAACCTGGGCATGACCCAGCTCGGCCGCATCGAGGCCGCGCACAACGGCGTGCTGCTCAACACCGACTTCATCGACAACTCCGCCGGCGTTGATACCTCCGACCACGAGGTCAACATCAAGATCCTGCTCAACGACGTGGTGCGCGCCAAGAAGCTCACCGTCGAACAGCGCAACAAGCTGCTGGCGTCGATGACCGACGAAGTCGCCGGGCTGGTGCTGATGGACAACTACCGCCAGAACCAGGCAATCAGCCTGATGGAGCGGATGAGCGTCAAGCGCCTGGGTTCCAAGCAGCACTTCATCCGCACGCTGGAGCAGCAGGGCCTGCTCGATCGCCAGATCGAGTTCCTGCCGTCCGATGCCGAACTGTCCGCGCGCAAGGTGCGTGGCCAGGGCCTGACCCGTCCGGAGCTGGCGGTGCTGCTGTCCTACTCCAAGATCGTCGCCTTCCAGCAACTGCTGGAATCGGACATCCCGGAGGACCCGTACCTGTCCAAGGAGCTGCTGCGCTACTTCCCGCAGCCGCTGCAGAAGAAGTACGCCGACGCGATGAACGGCCACCGCCTGAAGCGCGAGATCATCGCCACCGCGGTGACCAACCAGACCATCAACCGCATGGGCGCCACCTTCCTGATGCGCATGCAGGAAGACACCGGCCGCAGCGTGGCCGAGGTCGCCAAGGCCTACACCATCAGCCGCGAGACGCTGGACGCGCGCGCGCTGTGGACCCAGATCGACGCGCTCGACGGCACCCTGCCCGAGGCCGTGCAGGTCGATGCCCTGGAAGTGATCTGGAAGCTGCAGCGTTCGTTCGTGCGCTGGCTGCTGAACCGTCCGGGCGCGATGCCGGACATCACCGCCGCGGTCGAGCGCTACCAGGGGCCGTTCAACGACATCCGCGTCGCCTCGGGCGTGCTGCCGGATTCGCAGCGCCCGGCCTACGAGGCCAGCGTCAGGCAGTGGAAGGAGAAGGGCCTGCCGGCGGCGCTGGCGCAGCAGCTGTCCGAGCTGCAGTTCCTGGAGCCGGCGTTCGACATCATCGAACTGGCCCGCACCCGCAAGCTCAAGCCGGTGGACGTGTCCAAGGTCCACTTCCGCCTGGGCGAAGCCCTGCAGATGCCGTGGCTGTTCGAGCAGATCGACGCGCTGGAGGTCAATGGCCGCTGGCACGCGGTCGCCCGTGGCGTGCTGCGCGACGAACTGGCTGCGCACCAGCGCAACCTGGCCGGCCAGGTGCTGTCGATGAAGGGCGGCAGCGCCGAGGCCAAGGTCGCCGCGTGGCTGGGCCGCGACGACAGCAGCCTGCGCTTCACCCTGGCGATGCTGGCCGAACTGGCCGAGCAGAAGACGCTGGACTACCCGACCGTGTCGGTCGCGGTGCAGCGCCTGGGCCAGCTGGCGGCGCACGGGGTTTGAGCCCGTGGTCGGGCCGGTTTTACCGGCCCGACCCACAAGTTCGCAGCGCGAACTTGTGGCACCGCCCTCGGTTTGCCTATCCCCGCGGCTGTCGCCGCGCCCCCTTAACAAAGGGGGCTTTGCGCCAGAACGTTGATAGAGAGGTGCCGACCGTTGGTCGGCACCTGCCGGATGAAGCACTGCGGCCAAGCCCGCTCCTGCCGCAGCACCCGTTGCTTTCGCAGGAGCGGGCTTGGCCGCGGTGCTTTCCAGTGCCTGGCCACGGCAGCATCCGCCGTGGCGGGTTATCCTCGGTAATCCCCACCGCAACCGACGATGGCCATGTCCCCCGCATCGCCTTTCTCGCCAGCACCACCGACGCCGCGCAGCAGGCCCGTGAACGCCTGGCCGCGCGTTACGGCGACCACGCCCCGGAGGCGGCCGACGTGCTCTGCCCGCTGGGCGGCGACGGCTTCATGCTGCAGACGCTGCACCGCTTCGGCAGCATGGGCAAGCCGGTGTTCGGCATGAAGCTGGGCACGGTCGGCTTCCTGATGAACCACCATCGCGACGACGACCTGCTGCACCGCCTGTCGCAGGCAGAGCCGGCGCACCTGCGTCCGCTGGAGATGATCGCGCGCACCGAGTCCGGCACCACGGTCGGTTCGCTCGCCTACAACGACGTGTCGATGCTACGGCAGACGCGGCAGGCGGCGCACATCGGCATCGACCTCAACGGCCAGCAGCGCGTGGAGGAGCTGATCTGCGACGGCGTGCTGGTCTCCACGCCGGCCGGCAGCACCGCCTACAATTACTCGGCGCACGGGCCGATCCTGCCGCTGGGTTCGAACACCATCGCGTTGACGCCGCTGGCGCCGTACCGGCCGCGGCGCTGGCGCGGGGCCATCCTCAAGGCCGAGACCGAAGTGCGCTTCCGCGTACTCGACCCCTACAAGCGGCCGGTCAGCGTCACCGCCGATTCGCACGAGACCCGCGACGTGGTGGAGGTCACCATCCGCGAGTCGCGCGAACGCCAGGTGACGCTGCTGTTCGACCCCGAGCACAATCTGGAAGAACGCATCCTCAGCGAGCAGTTCATGTTCTGAGCGGGTGCGCGGCAACAACGCCGGAAACGGCAAGGCAATGGATCAGGAACATGGGTGACAACACTCCCAGGCTGTTGACGGTGGCGGTGACCTCGCGGGCGCTGTTCGACCTGGAGGAAGGGCATGCGCTGTTCGAGCGCGAGGGCGTGGAGGCCTACGCCGCCTACCAGCGCGAGCACGAGGACGACGTGCTCAAGCCGGGCGTGGCCTTCCCGGTGGTGCGCAAGCTGCTGGCGCTGAACGAGGGCGCGCCGCTGGAGACGCCGCGGGTGGAGGTGATCCTGCTCTCGCGCAACTCGGCCGACACCGGCCTGCGCATCTTCAATTCCATCCAGCACTACGGGCTGGGCATCGTGCGCGCGACCTTCACCGCCGGCGAGCCGACTTGGCCGTACGTCAAGCCGTTCGGTACCGACCTGTTCCTGTCGGCCAACCCGGAATCGGTGCGGCGTGCGCTGGTGCATGGCATCGCCGCCGCCACCATCCTGCCGCGCGGCCCCGGCGAGGTCTCGGCGGCCGCGGCGGCCACCGATACCGGGCGGCCGCCGACGCAGCTGCGCATCGCCTTCGATGGCGACGCGGTGATCTTCGGTGACGAGGGCGAGCGCATTTCCCGCGAGCACGGGGTGGAGGCCTTCGGCCGGCACGAGCGCGAGCACGCGCATGCACCGCTCAGCGGCGGGCCGTTCCGCAGTTTCCTGTCGGCCCTGCACGCGTTGCAGGCCGCGTTCCCGGCCGGCGAGGAGGCGCCGATCCGGACCGCGCTGGTCACCGCGCGCTCGGCGCCGGCGCATGAGCGGGTGATCCGTACCCTGCGCGAATGGGGCGTGCGCCTGGACGAGGCGTTGTTCCTCGGTGGCCGCCACAAGGGGCCGTTCCTGGAAGCGTTCGGCGCCGACATCTTCTTCGACGACTCGCAGCACAACATCGACAGCGCGCGCCAGCACCACAGCGTCGCCGCCGGCCACGTGCCGCACGGCATCGCCAACGCCGACCGCGGCGGATGAGCGGCGGCGGGCACGCTTACGTCCGGCGGACCTGGCGGCACGTGGAACTGCAGTTCCAGGGCGACGTCACCCAGACCCGGATGTCGCGCTGGTTCCCGCAGCGCCTGCAGGTGGGTTACACCCGCAGCATGCTCGCCGCGCTGTGGCTGCACCCGGCGCCGCGGCATATCGGCATCATCGGGCTCGGTGGCGGCGCGCAGGCCAAGTTCTGCCACCGCTATTTGCCGCAGGCATGCATCGAGGTGGCCGAGAGCGACGCCACGGTGATCGCCCTGCGCGATGCGTTCCGCATTCCGGCCGACGATGCGCGGCTGCGGGTGGAGTGCATCGATGGCGCGCGCTGGCTGCGCCGCCATCGCGGCCGCTTCGACCTGCTGCTGCTCGATGCCTACGACGCGCAGGGCATTCCCGCGGCGCTGTCCACCCAGGCGTTCTACGACGATTGCCACGCGGCGCTGGGGGCGGACGGGGTCATGGCCAGCAACCTGTACGACACCGATACCCGCGGTCACCTGACGCGGCTGCGGCGCAGTTTCGACGGCCGCGTGCTGAAGCTGGACGAGCCGGGCATGAGCAACAAGGTCGCGATCGCCTGGAACGGTGCGCCGCATCCGGCGCCGGTGGGCGCCGCGCTGTCGGCGTTGCCGTGGGGCGCACGCGTGCAGCTGCGCGCCGGTTTCCAGCGCCTTGCGCGGGCATGGGCGCGGGTCGCACGGCACTGAGTCGTGTGTCTCCGGCGCTTTGCCCGGTGCCGGCGGCGGTGGCCATGCAGCGCCGGCCCCAGGCCGCAGCCTGAACCGCGGCCGGCGCCGGATTTGCTTTACGCGCGCCAAGCCTCTACCGTGGCCGTGCTGAATGACAAGGGTCACCTTGAATCGTGGCCCGATGCTGTAGAGGTTGCCTTCTACACTGTTGCACCCGCTTCTCAATTCTCCTTGGAATCAGCGTCCTGCCGCAGTCCGCGGCGCCCATCCGCAACAAGGAGTATTGAAATGTCCCAGTCCCAGACCGGTACCGTGAAGTGGTTCAACGACGCCAAGGGTTTTGGCTTCATCACCCAGGACGGCGGCGGTGAAGACCTGTTCGTCCACTTCCGTTCGATCGAATCGTCCGGCTTCAAGTCGCTGCAGGAAGGCCAGAAGGTCACCTACGTGGCGGTGAAGGGCCAGAAGGGTATGCAGGCCGACCAGGTCCGCGTGGTCTGACCGATCGGCGATCGCCCTGATCAGGAAGCCCGGCCTCGCGCCGGGCTTTTTCGTTGGGCCCCGGTGCGCCACGGATACCGCGCAGCCGCGGCGCTTTCGCGCAAGGCAGGCGCGTGGGCGAGGGTGCCGTGCATGGTCTGCGGGGCGACCCGCAGGCAGGCGCAGGTCGCGCGGGCACGGGCAATGGTGGCAATGCAGGGGCGCGGCCGCTGCGCTGCGGTTTCAGGGCATCTGGTGCTTACCTGCCGGGCGCCATGCGCGGCTGCGGCTGCACGCCCGCTGCACGGGCGTGGCCAGGGCGATCAGGACGCGGACGTCGGCGGGTCGGGCGTATCGGTCGCCTGGTTTGCGTTGGACGCGCGCTTCCTGGCGAGCTTCTCGTCTTTCTGCTTTTTCTTGGCCAGCTCGCGCTGGCGTTTCTCGTATGAGTAGTTGATCTTGGCCACGGTCGTCGTCTTCCGTTGGGGGAGGGGAGGTCAGGCCTTTTCCGGCGCGGGGTGGCAACCGCTGGCTTGGCGCCGCGGCCGGACGGCTTCGGGCTTTCTGGCTTGCCGCGCAAGGGGGTGTTGCCGAGGGTTTCAATCTTTCCGCCGGCACGGTCGAACGCGGCCAGGTCCTCGGCGATGCGTTCACGGGTCAACGGCCCCGACGAGGCAGGGCCGGCGAAGGCCGACGTCGTTTTCCTCGGCGCGGTGGAGCTGGATTTGCGGGGCGTGCTCATGAGCTTTCCTCAGGCCAGTGTGGATTCGATGGTGCGGCTTCCGCCGTGCGCGTAGGCCGCGCGCAGCGAGCGGCAGCAGGCGCCGCCCATGACGAAGGTTCTGCAGACCGCCGGCCGGCTTGCATGGATCCGGCAGTTCATCCGCTGCCCGTCCACCGCCACGCACCAGCCTTCGGGTCGCGGGCCATGACCCGCAGGCCGTGGACCCGGGTGGTCAGGTGGGCCGGCACGTCGTCCTCGCCGCCCAGTACCACGGTCTGGCGGCAGCACACCGCATCGCAGGACGTGCAGTGGATCGCGGCAGCCGCTTGACCGGCTGAGAGCTTCAGACCCGGTCTCCGTCGGGGCCGGGAGGCGCCGCGGGCAATGCCGGCGCCTGCCCGCGCGGATCGGCGACGACGCCGCTGCCGGGCCGGCCGGGTGCCGGTGTGTGGAAAGTGGAATGCGTGGTCATGGAGACTCCCGTTGAGCGGCCGTCCGGCGGTACCGGGCGGATGACGCAGGAAAGGGAGCGGAGCGGGCAACTGCCTGGGCGGCTGCGCGGAACGCGCGGGGCAGGCAGTGCCTGCATGGCCATGCTATCACCTGGCGACCCGGCCGGCTTCACGGAGTATGCTGTTTCCGGCAGGCACCGCTCTGGTGGCGAGTGCGGCCGACGCCGTGCGCTGGCGGATATCGGCCTGTCGTGATGCCGTTGCGGGGCCCTGGAGGCGACGTCCGGCCGGCACCTGTCGGGTCGGTGGCAGCGTCCTCAGCCGGGTGCGTCCAGCGGCAGGGTGATGTCGGTCAGGCGCCAACGCAGCCCCTGGCGGGACAGCACGAAGACCACGCGGCCGCCGTCCTCCAGCTGCCGGGTGGCGGTGAAGCGCGACAGCGATTCGTAATGCCCGCGTGCGCCCTGCAGCGGACGCGCCGGCGCCGGTGGGCCCCAGGTGTCGCCGTCGGCGGTGTCGCCGGTGGCGCGCTTCCACACCCCGTGTCCCTGCAGCAGGGCGGCAACCCCGGCCGGGGTGACCATCAGGTCCACCGCGGCGCCGCTCAGGCGGCCGGCGACGCCCAGTGCCATGGCGCCGAGCAGGCTGGACTGCATGTCGCTGCCGGCGCGCCGCACCAACTGGTCGTCGAGTTGCGCCTTGAGGTTGATCCGCAGCGCGGGGAAATCGACATGACGGGCAAGCCGCGCGGCGTCGCGCTGTGCGATCGCCTCGGAGATGCCATGGATCGCCAGCCAGGGCCCGGCGGCCACGTAGCCGGCGAGCAGCACCAGCAGCAGGGCGAGGGTTGCCAGCAGCCACTTCTTCATCAGCGGGCTCCGTGGCTCAGGCCGGCAGGTCGGGGTGGGACTCTGCCCAGCGCCGCAGCAGCACCAGGGTCTCGGCCCAGGCCTGGCTGCAGAAGCCCAGGAACTCGCTGTCCGGATCCCAGCCCAGGTGGCGGAACTCGAGTACGGTCATCGGTTCGCCCTCGTGCGGCAGGCCGCGCCACGCGCCGGGGCTGGCGCGGCGCGACAGCTCGAAGCGGATCTCGGTGCCGGTCCAGGCCGAGGCGGGGCTCTGTGCCGGGTGCCGGCTGATCACCTCCCAGCGCACGCAGTGCGCCGAGGTTTCCAGTACCTTCATGGCGACCACGCCATGCGCCGGACCGGGGTTGTGGCTGAGCACGGCATCGCCGTCGATCACGCTGGCGGTATGGGCGACCCACCAGTACCCCAGTCCGCGTGCGGTGGCCAGGCCGGCATGCACGGTGGCCAGTGGTGCGTCGATCCAGATCTGGTGATGGATGGCGGCCATGGCGGCGGCTCCGTCGGGCGTTGCCCGCTAGGGTGCCGCAAATCCACCGGCGTGGCGTGAATCCCGGTGCGCGGTCAGAACTCCAGGTCCAGCGCCGCGCACAGGTAGTCGACGAACGGCCCCAGCGCGGCGAGGTCGGCGGCGAGGGTCTGGCGCAGGCGCGGGCCGGTCATCACCGTGTCGTCCAGCGGGCGCCACAGCACCCAGTTGCGGTGCTTGAGGTCGTCGATGAACGCGAAATCGGCGGGAAAGCCACGCGGCGCGCGCACCAGTTTCTCGCTGGTCTCGAATGCATAGCGGCGGCGCGTGGCCGGCGCGTGCGCGGCGGCGCTCCAGCTGCCGGGGTTGTCGAAGATGAACTGGCGGATGCGGCGCTGCGTATCCGGCTCCGGGTGCCAGATGCCGGCACCCACGAAGCTCTCGCCCGGTGCCAGGTGGATGTAATACGACGGCGCCGGCACCTGCTTGCGGCGCTCGTGGAACAGGCGCGCCCCCTGCCAGGTCTTGTACGGCGTCTTGTCGCTGGAGAAGCGCGAGTCGCGGTAGATGCGGAACAGCGAGCCGCCGACGGTGCGCGGGTCGGCGCGGAAATGCGTGCTGACCTGCGCCAGGTCCGGCTGCAGGTCGGCGATCAGGCGCAGGAACGGCTGCCGCACGTGCTCCTCGTACTCGTGCTTGTGCTCGGCGAACCACGGCTTCTCGTTGTGGCGGGCGAGCCCGCGCAGGAAGGTGAAACTGGCGTCGCTGAAGTATCGGCTCATAGCGATTGCTGCAGGTTCTGGCCCCACTGGTCCAGTGCATCGAGCAGGGCCAGCGCGGCGGGGTTGTCGTGGTGTTCGGTGCGCAGGGCAAGCACCTGCGCGAAGTAATCGGGCAGGGTCTGTTCGCCGAGCCCGGGGCTGTCCAGCAGGCGCTGGCGGCGATAGCCGTTCCAGCGCGTGCGCTCGCCGGGGTCCAGGGTCTGCGGGTGGTTGCGCGCGCGATAGCGGAACAACAGCTCCGGCAGGCGCGGGTCGCGGAAGCTGGCGGCCATCTGCGCCAGCGCCTCGGGCGGGCAGGCGCGCACGCGCGCCAGCTGCGCGCGGTCACCCTCGGCCAGGAAGCCGTCGTACAGCGCGCCATCGGGATCGGGCGGGCCCTCGGCCGGGCGCTCGCGGGCGAATACCCGGCGCACCTTCTCGGCCAGCGCCGGGCCATGCGCGCGCAGCTGCGCGGCGCGCGCCTCGGTCGCCGCCGGGTCGATGCCCAGCCGCTCGAAATCGGGCGCGCGCAGGTGGTTCCAGGCCACCAGTGCCGGCACCTTGTTCAGGTGCACTTCCTTGAGCGGAATGCGCTGCTGGCCCTCGGGCAGGTCGGCGGCACGGGTGTACAACCGCTGCGTGATCTCCTCCACCGACAGGTCGAGCAGCGCCTGCGGATCGGCGTCCAGGTCGAACACGATCACCCGGTTGCCGATGTGCGGGTGGGTGGCCAGCGGCAGCACCGGCGCCGCGCACAGGCGGCTGGCGGGGTAGCGCATCGAGATGTGCAGCGCCGGCTGCATCGCCACCACGTCCAGCAGGCCGGCGACGAAGCGCTTGTCACGCAGCTTCAGGGCGTAGTCCCACATGCGCGGCTGCGCGCGGCGGAACGCGCGGGCCATGCCGATGGTGGCATACACGTCGGACAGCGCCTCGTGCGCATCGCCCTGGCGTACGCCGTTGGCCAGCGCCAGGTGTTCCAGCTTGAACGAGGTGGCGCCGTCCTCGCGCCGTGGCCAGTGGATGCCCTCTGGGCGCAGCGCGTGTACCAGCCGCAGCATGTCCAGCAGGTCCCAGCGCGAATTGCCGCCGCGCCACTCGCGCTCATAGGGGTCGAAGAAATTGCGGAACAGGCCGTGGCGGACGAACTCGTCGTCGAAGCGCAGCGTGTTGTAGCCCAGCGTGCAGGTCTGCGGGCGCGCCATCAGTTCGTTGATGCGCGCGAATGCCTCGGCCTCGCTCACGCCCTCGGCCAATGCACGCTGCGGGGTGATGCCGGTGATCAGCGTGGCGACCGGCGAGGGCAGCAGGTCGTCGGCCGGCCTGACGAAAAAACTCGCCGGTTCCTCCACCACCTGCAGCTGCGCGTCGGTACGCACCGCGGCGAACTGCGCGATGCGGGTGCGGCGCGGGTCCTGGCCGAAGGTTTCGAGGTCGTAGAACAGGAAGGTCTCGGGCATGGGGCTTACCGTCGGGCTGCCGCGCCCGCCGGGCGTGGCGGCGGTGGCGTCCCCTGGCGAATGCGGCGCTGCGGGGCAGGGATCATCAGTGCGCGCCCTCCAGCACCGGCAACTGCGCGTGGATGGTCTTTTCCAGCGCGGACCAGTCGATGCCGGCCAGGCTGGCATGGCCGGCGGTGGCCTCGGCCAGGATCCGCTGCTGCAGCCGGGTGCGTTCCAGCGCCAGCGCGTAGGGCGTGTGCAGGAAGGTCACCATGGTGTAATGCGGCACGAAGCGCGTGGGCCAGCGCCGCTGCAGTTCCTGTTCCAGCTCGCGCTGCAGCAGGAAGGTCGGATCGGCGACGCGGTCGCGCATCTCCAGGTAGTTGTCCAGCGCCATCTGCTGGATCGCCGCGGCATTGGGCTTGCGCTCGGTCTCGAACGCGGCGAACGCCCGGGCGCTGTCCGGGTGCGTTTCCAGCAGCTCGGCCAGCGCCACGCAGTCCTCGAAGGCGCAGTTCATGCCCTGGCCGTGGAACGGCACCATCGCGTGCGCGGCGTCGCCCAGCAGCACCGCCTTGCCGCCGAGGTGCCAGCGCTCCAGGTACAGGGTGCCGAGCAAGCCCGGCGGGTGCTGCTCCCAGTCGCGGCGCAGGTGCGGGATCAGCGGCAGCGCATCGGCGAACTCGCGCGCAAACAGCGCCTCGGCCTCGGCGCCGCTGCGTACGCTGGAGAACCCCGGGTCGCCTTCATTGGGCAGGAACAGGGTGACGGTGAAGGTGCCTTCGTCGTTGGGCAGGGCAATGCACATGTAGCGGCCGCGCGGCCAGATGTGCAGGGCGTTGGCCTCGATCTGGAAGCTGCCATCGGCCCCGGGCGGGATCTCCAGCTCCTTGTAGGAGTGGTCCAGGAACTCGGTGCGTTCGCCCAGCGGCGACTTGCGGTTCATCGCCGCGCGCAGCGCCGAACCGGCGCCGTCGGCACCGACCAGCGGGGTGTCGAAGTGGATGTCGTGCGGGCTGTCGTCGCGGTCGTCGATGAAGCGCGCATAGCCGGCATCGAAGTCCACCGTGTGCAGGCGATGGTGGAAATGGAAGCGCGCGCCGGCGTCCTCGGCCAGCTGCAGCAGGGTGACGTTGAGGTCCTTGCGGTGCACCGACCAGATCACTTCGCTGTCGTCGCGGCCGTAGCGCTGCAGTTGCGGCGGGGCGCCGTCGCGCGGGTGCACCATGCGCCCGCGCATCATCACCGTGCGCGCCATCACCGCGTCCTCCACGCCGGCGCGGCGCAGCGCGTTGCGCCCGCGCTCGGCCAGCGCCAGGTTGATCGACCGGCCACTTTCGTAGTCGGCCACCCGCGGATCGCCGCGGCGTTCGTAGACGGTGACGCGCCAGCCGCGGCGCGAGAGCAGGATCGCCAGCAGGGAGCCGGCCAGGCCGGCGCCGATCAGGGTCAGGTGACGCGGGGGGAAGCGTTCAAGTCATTGTTTCCGGGGAATCAGGGGCCGGCCCAGGCCTCCACTTCCTCGACGAAGCGCAGCACGTCGCGGTAGCGGTTGTACATCGGGGTCGGGGAAATGCGGATCACGTCGGGTTCGCGCCAGTCGCCGAGCACGCCGACCGACTGCAGGTATTCGAACAGCGAGCGTCCCTGTTCGCGCCCGCCGGCCACGCGCAGCGACAGCTGGCAGCCGCGCCGCGCCGGCTCGGCGGGGGTGATGATCTGCAGCACGTTGGGCAGGCGCGCGCGGACCAGGGTCTCCAGGTAGCCGGTCAGGCGCAGCGACTTGGCCCGCAGCGCCTGCATGCCGGCCTGGTCGAACAGCTCCAGCGACGCGCGCAGCGGCGCCAGGCCGAGCACCGGCGGGTTGCTCAGCTGCCAGCCTTCGGCACCGGCTTCGGGCACGAACTCCGGGGCCATGCGGAAGCGCGTCGCCTGCTCGTGGCCCCACCAGCCGGCGAAGCGCGGCAGCGTGGTGTCGTGGGCGTGGCGTTCATGCACGAAGCAGCCGGCGACCGCGCCCGGGCCGCCATTGAGGTACTTGTAGTGGCACCACACCGCGAAATCGGGGGCGACCTCATGCAGCGCCAGCGGCACGTTGCCGACCGAGTGCGCGAGGTCGAAGCCGATGTTGGCGCCATGCGCGCGTGCCAGCCGGGTAATCGCCTCCAGGTCGAATGCCTGCCCGGTGCGGTACTGCACGCCGGGCCACAGCACCAGCGCCACGCGCCGGCCATGCTCGGCCATCGCCTGCTCGATCGCGGCCATCGACAGCGTGCCATCGGCTTCGTCCGGGCGGACTTCGATCAGGTCGGTGGCCGGGTCGAAACCGTGGAAGCGGATCTGCGCCTCGACCGCGTGGCGGTCGGTGGGGAACGCGCCGGCTTCCATCAGGATCGCCGGGCGCTCGCGGGTAGGCCGGTAGAAGCTGACCATCATCAGGTGCAGGTTCACGCTCAGCGTGTTCATGGCCACCACTTCCAGCGGCTGCGCGCCGACCACGCGGGCCAGCTGGTCGCGCACCAGGCGGTGGTAGTTCATCCAGTGGGTCGGGCCGGTGAAGTGGCCCTCGACGGCGATGCGCGCCCACAGGTCCATGACCTCCTGCACCATCGCCTGTGCACCGCGCGGCTGCAGGCCGAGCGAATTGCCGACGAAGTAGGCCTGGTCGGCGCCCTGGTGCTGCGGAAACAGGAACTGGCCACGCAGGTGGCGCAGCGGATCGGCGGCATCGAGCGCAGTGGCATGGGCCGGGGACAGGCGTTCGTTCATCGGGGCGCGCGCATTGAAGACGTGCCCGCAGTGTACCGCCCGGTCGCGGTACGCGGTTGCAACCGGGGCCACGGCCAGGCGCCCGCGCCTGGCAGTGGCTGCCGGGCGCGGCTCAGTCCTGCACGGCCGGCAGCGGATGCACCGTGCCGCAGGCCGCGCAGGTGCGATGCGCCAGCGAGGAGTGGAAGCGGTCGAACACCTTGGGCAGGTCGGTTTCGATGTTGCCCAGGTGGAAGAACTCCTCGTACAGCTTGTGGTTGCAGTGCTCGCAATGCCAGGCCACGCCGTCGAGCTCGTGCGGCAGGCGCTTGCGCTCGACCACCAGGCCGATGCCGCCGGGCGGGCGCCGCGGCGAATGCGGCACCCGTGGCGGCAGCAAGAAGATCTCGCCGGCACGGATCGGGATGTCGCGCACACGGCCGTCTTCCTGCACCTTCAGCACCATCTCGCCCTCGAGCTGGTAGAACCACTCCGGGCCTTCGTCGTAGTGGAAGTCGGTGCGCGCGTTGGGGCCGCCGACCACCATGACGATGAAGTCGCCGTTGTCGATCATCCGGTTGCCCACCGGTGGCTTGAGCAGGTGGCGGTTGTCCTCGATCCAGGCGTGCAGGTTGATCGGCGCGGCGAGCATGGTCGGTTCCTGTGGGTCAGTCGCGCCGGCCCTGGCGCGGTACGAAGGCCAGGGCGTTTTCGTAGGCCTGCTTGAGGTCTTCGGCCGCGCCCACGTCGATGCCCATCTCGCTGACGCGTCCGTCCTTCAGGCTGTAGACCCAGCCGTGCACCATCAGCTTCTGGCCGCGGGCCCAGGCATCCTGGACGATGGTCGATCGGCACAGGTTGGCGACCTGCTCGATCACGTTCAGCTCGCACAGGCGCGCATGCCTGAGCTCGTCGTCCTCGATCGCGTCCAGGATCGCCGCGTGCTTCTGCACCACGTCACCGACATGGCGCAGCCAGTTGTCGGCCAGGCCGACGCGGGTGTTGTGCAGGCAGGCATGCACGCCGCCGCAGCCGTAGTGGCCGACGATCAGGATGTGCTTCACCTTCAGCTGGTCCACCGCGTACTGGACTACGCTCAGGCAGTTCAGGTCGCTGTGCGCCACCACGTTGGCCACGTTGCGGTGCACGAATACCTCGCCCGGCGCCATGCCGATGATCTGGTTGGCCGGCACGCGCGAGTCGGAGCAGCCGATCCACAGGTATTCGGGGTGCTGCTGCTTGGACAGCTGCTGGAAGAAATCGGGATCCTCGCGGGCGATGCGGTCGGCCCATTCGCGGTTGTTCTGCAGCAGCTTGCGGATGTCTTTCATTTCGGGTGTTCCTGACGTTGAGGGGTGGAAGGCGCGGCGGTGGCCGCGTCGTCGGGAAACGGGGCGTTCAGTGGCCCGCGGCGGCCTGTTCGCGGTAGCGGCGCATCCACTGCGCCAGCTCCCGGGAAGCGGGGCCTGGCAGCCGTTCCAGCGCGGCGATCACCGCCTGCTGGTTGGCGTCCGGTTGGTTCTGGCTCATTTTCAGCTTGATCTGGACCTGCTCGACCTGGAAGCGGAAGCCGACGATGCCGCGCAGCTGGCGGCGCTGTTCGTCGCGCTCCGGTGCGAAGCGCCAGTCCTGGCCGACGCCGGCCTCGAAGCGCGCGCTGAGCGCGCCGACCAGTGCGGCCAGCGCGTCCTCGCCGTCGAAGGGTTGCAGGCGTCCGCGCAGTTCGGCGCTGGCATAGTTCCAGGTCGGCACGCGCGCGGCCGCTTCCTGGTGCGCACCCCGTCCATGGGATGCGCCCTCCGGGCCAGCCTGCGGCTGTCCAACGCCGTTCCCGACGGCGTTGTCTGGATACCAGCTCGCCGACACATAGCCGTGCGGGCCATCGACCAGCACCTTGGCGGCGCCGGCATGACGCGCCTGCGGGTTCGCCCGGGCCCAGTGGCCGAGCAGTTCAATGCGTTCGCCGTCGCGCCGGTACAGTACCGGCAACCGGGTCAATTCGGGCAGGCCGTCGGCGCCGGTGGTCAGCACGGTGACGAACGGGTCGCGCTCCAGCAGGCGATCCAGCCAGACCAGATCATGCTCGGCGAAGGCGCGTGGGGTGAACATCGGCCGCTCAGGCGCGCCCGCCCAGCGACTGCACCATGCGTCCGCGCAGCTCGGCGTCGCTGCCGGCCTGCGGTGGCTGGACTTCATGCAGCGAGAAGCCGCGCGCCAGCGCGTCCTCCTCGTCCAGCCCGTCCCAGGCGACGAACTCGGCGTCGAACAGCTGCGCGCGCGCGGTGTCCTCGCTGTCGTAGCTCAGGGTATTGCCGTCGCTGTCCAGCACCTCGGCGGTGCCGGCCGGGCGCACGCGCAGCCGCGCCCATACCAGGGTGGTGCCGAGGCTGGCCAGCCACCACTGGTCGGCGCAGGTGTCGATGTCGTTCATTTCAGTACCAGGGAGTAGAGCCAAAGCAGTCCGGCCATGCCCAGCCCGGCCCAGATCACCCACAGCGCGATCCGCGCCGGGGTGGCCAGGCCGCTGAGCGCGCGGTCGTCGAGCGTGCGGTAGGCGCCACCGACCAGCCAGCGCAGTGCCTTGCCGTCGAGGAAGGCGAAATCGCCGAAGCCGGCGGCGACCGCCGGGTGGCGGTCACGGACATGCACCAGGGTGAGCGGCCAGAAGATCAGGAACGCGCTGAACCCGGCGATGGCCACGCCGACGAAGCACAGGGCGAGGAAGAGCGTCATGGCAGGAGTGAGTGAAAAGGAGTGGGAAGTGAGAAACAGCGGCGGCTGCCCACTGCCGGGAGGTCTGCTTTTTTCTCTCTTCTCACTTCTGTTTCCTCACTTTTGCTCCTCAGAATTCCGCCGAGCCCGGCGCGCGCGGGTAGGGGATCGCATCGCGGATGTTGGACAGGCCGCAGACGTAGACCACCAGCCGCTCGAAGCCCAGGCCGAAGCCGGCGTGCGGCACCGAGCCGTAGCGGCGGAAATCGCGGTACCACTGGTAGTGCTCCGGATCCAGGCCGAACTGCGCCATGCGCGCGTCGAGGATGTTCAGGCGCTCCTCGCGCTGGCTGCCGCCGATGATCTCGCCGATGCCCGGGGCCAGCACGTCCATCGCCGCGACGGTCCTGCCGTCGTCGTTCAGGCGCATGTAGAAGGCCTTGATGTGCTCGGGGTAGTTGGTCACCACCACCGGGCGGCCGACATGCTCCTCGGTCAGCCAGCGCTCGTGCTCGGTCTGCAGGTCCAGGCCCCACTCGACCGGGTAGTCGAACTTCCTGCCCGACTTCTGCAGCAGGCTGACCGCATCGGTGTACTCGATGCGCTCGAACGGCGCGTTGACGAACGTCTCCAGGCGGGTGATGGCGTCCTTCTGCACGCGCTCGGCGATGAAGGCCATGTCGTCGGCGCGCTCGTCGAGCACCGCGCGGAACAGGTACTTCAGGAAGTCCTCGGCCACGCGCGCGTCCTCGGCCAGGTCGGCGAAGGCGATTTCCGGCTCCACCATCCAGAATTCGGCCAGGTGGCGGGTGGTGTGGCTGTTCTCGGCGCGGAAGGTCGGGCCGAAGGTGTAGACCTTGCTCAGCGCCAGGCAGTAGGCCTCGACGTTGAGCTGGCCGGACACGGTCAGGAAGGTTTCCTTGCCGAAGAAGTCGCGGCTGAAATCGATGCCACCGTTCTCGCCGCGCGGCAGGTTGGCCAGGTCCAGCGTGGAGACGCGGAACATCTGCCCGGCGCCCTCGGCGTCGGAGGTGGTGATGATCGGCGTGCTGATCCAGTAGTAGCCGTTCTCGTGGAAATAGCGGTGCACGGCCTTGGCCAGGCAGTCACGGATGCGGGTGACCGCGCCGAACAGGTTGGTGCGCGGGCGCAGGTGCGCCACTTCGCGCAGGAACTCCGGTGACATCGGCTTGGGCTGGATCGGGTAGGTCAGCGGGTCCTCGACCCAGCCGACGATCTCCAGGTTTTCGCCTTGGATCTCGAAGCTTTGGCCCTTTCCCTGCGACTTGACCAGCTTGCCGGTGGCGATGACCGAGCAGCCCGGGGTCAGGCGCTTGATGTCGTCGAAATTGGCCAGGGCGTCGGTGGCCACGACCTGGATCGGGGCGAAGCCGGAGCCGTCGCTGACATTGACGAAGGCCAGCCCGTTGGAGGCACGGACCGTGCGAACCCAACCGCGAACCGTGACTTCTCCGCCTTCCGGGATCTTCCCGGCCAGGGCGTGCGCAACGCTGACCACCGTCATGACTTGAATCCTCTGCTGATCGACTCGATCTATGAACGCGGAATTCTAGCGGCTGCGCGGCCGGACAGGCGAGGGATCCGCCATCCGGGGCCGGTACAGCCGGGTTTTCCTATAATTGCCCCGCAATCCCCGGAGTCGCTTGCCCATGGCCATCCACCTCACCCCTGTCGCTTTCGCCCGCGTGCAGCGCTTCGTCGCGCAGACCCCCGGCGCGCTGGGCCTGCGTTTCGGCGTGACCCGCACCGGCTGTTCGGGCTGGGGCCACACCACCGACCTCGCCCGTGAGCAGCGCGAGGACGACACGGTGTTCGAGCAGGACGGCGTGCGCATCTTCGTCGACGCCGAGAGCCTGGCCCTGGTGGACGGCACCGAGATCGATTACGGCAAGCAGGGCCTGAGCGAGACCTTTTTGTTCAGGAATCCGAACGCCACCGCTGAGTGCGGGTGCGGCGAGAGCTTCACCACCGACGCCGACAAGGCCTGATCCGGCGTTCCGCCCGGTTGCCGGGTCCAGGCGGCTGCCGGCCGCGGCCCGGGCATGTCCATGGCCCGGCGGGCAGGGCCGGGCGGCACCCGGTTCAGGTTGTCCGGTGACCGCTCGATTGCCCGGCCACCCCATCTGCGCCATAATGCGCGGCTTCCTGCCTTCCGGGGCGGGAGTCCTTGCCCCACCGCGGTCTCAACGGCGGGGGCTGTCCGGCCCGAGAGGGCTACATCCGAAAGGTAGAAAAACATGAGTCGTCATTACGAAGTCGTGTTCCTGGTCCACCCGGACCAGAGCGAACAGGTTCCGGCCATGGTCGAGCGCTACAAGGCGCTGGTCGAGGGCGGCAACGGCAAGATCCACCGCCTGGAAGACTGGGGCCGCCGCCAGCTGGCGTACCCGATCCAGAACCTGGTCAAGGCCCACTATGTTCTGATGAACATCGAAGCCGACCAGTCGGTGATGAACGAACTGACCGAAAGCTTCCGTTTCAACGACGCCGTGCTGCGCAACCTGGTCATCAAGCGTGACGAGGCCGAGACCGAGCAGTCGCTGATCATGAAGAGCAAGGACGAGAAGGGCGACAAGCCCGAGCGTGGCGAGCGCCGTCGTCGTGACGACGAAGAAGCTGCCAATTCCAACAATGAAGAAGCCGGCGACGACGCCGCCTCTGCCGAATAAGGAGTCAGCTCATGTCCAAGTTCTTCCGTCGCCGCAAGTTCTGCAAGTTCACGGCTGAAGGTGTGAAGGAGATCGATTACAAGGATCTAAACACCCTGCGCCAGTACCTGACCGAGAACGGCAAGATCGTGCCGAGCCGCGTCACCGGCACCAAGTCCAAGTACCAGCGTCAGCTGTCCACGGCGGTCAAGCGCGCCCGTTTCCTGGCGCTGATCCCGTACACGGACAACCACGACGTCTGAGTGCAGAAGTGAGTGCGGCGCATGCGCCGTAGAAGTGAGGAGTGAGATGTTTTCTCTCGCTTCTCACTCCTCTTGACTCACTCCTGGCCCCACCCGTCCATTCGGACAGCAAGCGTTGCGGTGTCCTGCGGGGCATCGCTAACGAATAACGGAGCAAGAAAATGAAGCTGATTCTGCTGCAGAAGGTGACCAACCTGGGCAACCTGGGCGACCTGGTCGACGTGAAGCCGGGCTACGGCCGCAACTTCCTGGTGCCGCACGGCAAGGCCGTGCCGGCCACCGAAGCCAATGTTGCTGCCTTCGAAGCCAAGCGCGCCGAGTACGAAGCCAAGGCCAAGGCGTCGCATGACGAAGCCGAAGCCCGCGCCGCCAAGTTCGCCGACGCCAGCGTCACCATCGGTGCGCATGCCTCGACCGAAGGCAAGCTGTACGGCTCGGTCGGCCCGCGCGACATCGCCGAGGCCTTCACCGCCGCCGGCCTGCCGCTGGAGAAGAGCGAAGTCATCCTCGGCGAGGGCGCTTTCCGTGCCGTCGGCGAGTACGACGTGCTGATCAAGCTGCACGCCGACGTGGAAGCCACCGTCAAGGTCATCGTCGAAGCCGACGCCTGATCCCTGCGGTTCACGTTGTACCCGGAACGGGCGCCGCAAGGCGCCCGTTCTTTTTTGTCCGGTCGCGCGCGGCCCGGCCGCGGCCCGGCCGCGGGCTGCCCGGGCCCCGCGCCACGGTGGAAGAGGGGCTTATACTCCCCGCAGACTGCTGTTCCCAAGCCCCGATTCCCCGCAGAACCCACGGTGCCGCCCCCCGGCCCGGCACTGGAACCTTGCCTGCCCCATGCGTCTATCCACGATCAAGCTCTCCGGTTTCAAGTCGTTCGTCGATCCCACGACGCTGCACCTGCCGACCAACATGACCGGCGTGGTCGGGCCCAACGGCTGCGGCAAGTCCAACATCATCGACGCGGTGCGCTGGGTGATGGGCGAGAGCTCGGCCAGCCGCCTGCGTGGTGACTCGCTCACCGACGTGATCTTCTCCGGCTCGGCCGGGCGCAAGCCGGTGTCGCAGGCCACGGTCGAGCTGATCTTCGACAACACCGACCACACCATCGCCGGCGAATACGCCTCGTTCAACGAGATCTCGGTCAAGCGCACGGTCAGCCGCGACGGCAGCAGCAACTACTACCTCAACGGCACCAAGTGCCGGCGCCGCGACATCACCGACCTGTTCCTCGGTACCGGCCTGGGCCCGCGCAGTTACTCGATCATCGAGCAGGGCATGATCAGCCAGATCATCGAGGCGCGCCCGGAAGACCTGCGCGTGTATCTGGAAGAGGCCGCCGGCATCTCCAAGTACAAGGAACGCCGCAAGGAAACCGAGACCCGCATCCGCCACACCCGCGAGAACCTGGACCGCCTGAACGACCTGCGCGAGGAGATCGGCAAGCAGCTCGAACACCTGCGCCGGCAGGCGCGCCAGGCCGAGCAGTACCAGGCACTGCAGGAAGAGCGCCGGGTCAAGGACGCCGAATGGAAGGCGCTGGAATACCGCGGCCTGGATGCCCGCCTGGGCGGGCTGCGTGAAGCGCTGGCGCGCGAGGAAACCCGGCTGCAGCAGCTGGTGGCCGAGCAGCGCGAAGCCGAGAGCCGGATCGAGACCGGGCGCGTGCGCCGCGAGGAGGCCGCCGAAACCCTGTCCCGGGCGCAGGCCGACGTCTACCAGGTCGGCAGCACCCTGGCGCGGCTGGAACAGCAGATCCAGCACCAGCGCGAGATGGCGCAGCGCCTGCACAAGGCCCGCGACGAGACCCGCCAGGCGCTGGCCGAGCTGGGCCAGCACATCAGTGGCGACGAAGCCCGGCTGGCGGTGCTGCGCGAGGCGGTGGAGAACGCAGAGCCGCAGCTGGAGCAGTTGCAGGAAGAGAACGAATTCCGCCAGGAAGGACTGCGCGAAGCCGAGGCCGCGCTGCACGACTGGCAGCAGCGCTGGGAAGCGCACAACCGCAACACCTCCGAGGCCACCCGCTCGGGCGAGGTGGAGCGCACCCGCGTCGATTACCTCGACCGGCAGATACTGGAGGCCGATCGCCGCCGCGAAGCGCTGCTGGCCGAGCGCGCCGGGCTCGACGTCGAGGCCCTGGCCGAGGCGTTCGAGCAGCTGCAGCTGCAGCACGAATCGCAGGCCACCGTGCTCGATGAGCTGAACGAGCAGGTGGAGCTGCGCAGGGAAAGCGCGGCGGCACTGCAGGAACGGCAGCGCGCCAGCCAGGCCGAACTGGCCGAGGTGCGCAAGCAGGCGCAGGCCGCGCGCGGCCGCCTGTCTTCGCTGGAAACCCTGCAGCAGGCCGCGCTCGGCCAAGAGCAGGGCGCGGCGGTGGCCTGGCTGAAGGCGCAGGGGTTGGATTCGGCCGCGCGCGTGGGCGAGCGCATCACCGTCGAGAGCGGCTGGGAAAACGCGGTGGAAAGCGCGTTGGGCCAGTTGATCGAAGGCGTGCTGGTCGATGCGCCCGAAGCACTGGTCGATGCACTGGGCGAGCTGGGCGAGGGCCGCATCGCGCTGGTGGCCGATGCCGCGGGCGATACGGATTTCGCGCCGACCTCGCTGGCCGCGCGCGTGCAGGGCCCGCTGGCGATCCGCCGGTTGCTGGCGCGCCTGCATGGCGCGCCGGACCTGGCCGCCGCACGCGAGCTGCAGCAACGGCTGGACGACGGCGACTCGGTCATCACCCGCAACGGCGAGCGCCTGGGCGAGGGCTGGGTGCGGGTGTCGCGGCAGGGGGCGGCCAAGCAGGGCGCGCTGCTGCGCGAGCGCGAGATCGTCACCCTGCGCGGGCAGATCGAGGAACTGCAGGAGCGCGAGGGCGAGCTCGAACGCCAGCTCGGCGCGTTCCGCGAGCAGCTGCTTGCGGCCGAGCAGCAGCGCGAGGAAGCGCAGCGGGCGTTGTACCAGGCACATCGCAGTGCATCCGAGCTGGCCGGGCAGGTGCAGAGCCAGCGCGGCCGGCTGGAGTCGGCGCGCACCCGCATCGAGCGCATCGAGACCGAGCTTGCGCAGCTGCTGGAAGCGCTGGACGCCAGCCGCGAGCAGGCTGGCGAGGCGCGCGTGCGGCTGGAGGACGCGGTTTCCAGCATGGGCGACCTGGAAACCACGCGGCAGGCGCTGGAGGGCGAACGCCGCCAGCTGACCGAGGCCCGCGACCTGGCCCGCGACGCCGCGCGCAACGTGCGCGACAGCATGCATGCGCTGGCGCTGACGCTGGAGTCGCAACGCGCGCAGATCGCCTCGCTGTCGCAGTCGCTCGAGCGCATGAGCACCCAGCGCGGGCAGCTGGACTCGCGCCTGGGCGAGCTGCATTCGCAGCTGGACCAGGGCGACACGCCGGTGCAGGCGCTGGAGGCCGAACACCAGAACGCGCTGGCCGAGCGCGTGCGCGTGGACCGGGTGCTGGCCGAGGCGCGCGCGCAGTTGGACGGCATCGACGCCGAACTGCGCACGCTGGAGCAGACCCGCAACCAGCGCGACGAGCAGGCGCTGGCGCAGCGCGAGCGCATTTCCCAGCGAAAGCTCGACCAGCAGGCGCTGGTGCTCAGCGCCGAGCAGTTGCAGGCGGCGGTGGAGAAGGCCGGCTTCGTGCTGGAGGACGTGGTCAACGCCCTGCCGGAGGACGCGCGCATCGGCGAATGGGAGCAGGCGGTGCAGCAGATCGACGCGCGCATGCGCCGGTTGGAGCCGGTCAACCTGGCCGCCATCCACGAGTACGGCGAGGCCTCGCAGCGCTCGGAGTACCTGGAATCGCAGCACGTGGACCTGACCACCGCGCTGGAGACGCTGGAAGAGGCGATCCGCAAGATCGACCGCGAGACCCGCGGCCGCTTCAAGGACACCTTCGACCGCGTCAACGCCGGCGTGCAGGCGCTGTATCCGCGCCTGTTCGGCGGTGGCCACGCCTACCTGGAGCTGACCGGCGAGGACCTGCTCGATACCGGCGTGACCATCATGGCGCGCCCGCCCGGCAAGCGCGTGTCCAGCATTTCGCTGCTGTCCGGTGGCGAGAAGGCGATGACCGCGGTGGCGCTGGTGTTCGCCATCTTCCAGCTCAACCCAGCGCCGTTCTGCCTGCTGGACGAGGTGGACGCGCCGCTGGACGAGGCCAACGTCGGCCGCCTGGCCAACATGGTCAAGGAAATGAGCGAGAAGGTGCAGTTCCTGTTCGTCAGCCACAACAAGGCGACGATGGAGGCCGCGCACCAGCTCTCCGGCGTCACCATGCGCGAGCCGGGCGTCAGCCGCCTGGTCAGCGTGGACCTGGAGGAAGCGGCGCGTTTGGCGGGCGCGGCCTGACGTGCCATGCTAGTTGCCTGAACGAACCAGCCGGAGAACCTATCGAATGTCCGACACGGCACTGTTGCGTATCGGCATCCTTGCCGCCGGGCTGCTGCTGATCGCGGCGATCCTCCTGTTCGGGCGGCCGCGGAAGCCGGCGCAGGGCAAGCGCCGCGAACCGGCCGAAAGCGGCGAGCGGCCGCGGCGCGAGCCGGTGCTGGCGGCAGGCGAGGAGGGCGCCGATGCGGTCGCCGTGCCCGAGGCGGACCAGGAGGCCGCCCAGCAGGAGCTGGGGCTGCCGGACGTGGACGCGCCGGGCAGCGAACTGGGCAAGCGCGCGACCCAGGATTTCGACAAGATCGTCTCGCTGTACGTGGCCGCGCGCGCCGGGTTGTCGCTGCGCGGCGAGGACATCGTGGTCGCCGCCGAAAAGACCGGGCTGGTGTTCGGTTACATGAACGTGTTCCACCGCATGGTCGAAGGCCACCCGAGCGCGGGCCGATCTTCAGCATGGCCAGCATCATGAAGCCGGGCAGTTTCGACATGGCCCACATCCGCGAGATGGAAACCCCGGCCATCGCCTTCTTCCTGACCCTGCCGGCGCCGATGACCGCGCTCGACGCCTGGGAAAAGATGCTGCCCACCGTGCAGCGCATGGCCGAGCTGCTGGACGGCGTGGTCCTGGACGACAGCCGCAACGCGCTGGGGCGCCAGCGCATCGCCCACATCCGCGACGAACTGCGCGCCTACGACCGCCAGCACCAGGCGCCACCGCTGACCAAGCCGCCGCGCTGGTGAGCGCGCCACGCTGACCACGGCAAGGGGGCGTCGCATGCGGCGCCCCTTGTTGTTTGCGCGGCCGGCCACACGCGTTGCATGCACCCGTGCGCGGGTAAAATCCGGGCATGACTTCCGAAGCCACCGCCCGCCGCCGCATCGCCGAACTCCGCCAGCAGCTGGCCACGGCCGCGCAGGCCTACCACGAGCATGACGAGCAGCTGATTCCCGATGCCGATTACGACCGGCTGCTGCGCGAACTGGAAGCGCTGGAGGCGGCCCATCCGCAGCTGGACAGCGCCGATTCCCCGACCCACCAGATCGGCGGCAGGCCATCCTCGCGCTTTCCCGAGGTGGTGCACGCGATGCCGATGCTGTCGCTGGGCAATGCCTTCAGCGACGAGGAAGTGCGCGACTTCGTACGCCGCATCGACGAGCGCCTGCAGCGCCGCACGCTGCTGTTCTCGGCCGAGCCCAAGCTTGATGGCCTGGCGATCAGCCTGCGCTACGAGGACGGCGTGTTCGTGCAGGGCGCGACCCGCGGCGATGGCAGCCGCGGCGAGGACGTCACCGCCAACCTGCGCCAGATCAAGGTGATTCCGGCCCGGCTCGAAGGCGCGGGCTGGCCGGCGGTGCTGGAGGTGCGCGGCGAGGTCTACATGCCGCGCGCCGATTTCGAGAAGTACAACGAACAGGCGCGGCTGCACGGCGGCAAGGTGCTGGCCAACCCGCGCAACGGCGCCGCCGGCTCGCTGCGCCAGCTCGATCCGCGGGTGAGCGCGCAGCGGCCGCTGAGTTTCTATGCCTACGGCACCGGCGAGGTCGAGGGCGGCGAGCTGCCGCCCACCCATTCGGCGACGCTGGCGCGGCTGGCGCAGTGGGGCTTCCCGGTGAGCGACCTGTGCCGGGTGGTCGAGGGTGTCGATGGACTGCTGGACTACTACCGCGACATCGGCGCGCGCCGCGACGGGCTGGCATTCGACATCGACGGCGTGGTCTACAAGCTCGACGACCGCGACGGCCAGCGCGAGATGGGCTTCGTCGCCCGCGCGCCGCGCTGGGCCATCGCCCACAAATTTCCGGCGCAGGAGCAGACCACCACGGTCGAGGCGATCGAGATCCAGATCGGCCGCACCGGCGCGGCCACGCCGGTGGCGCGCCTGCAGCCGGTGCAGGTGGCCGGGGTGACCGTCACCAACGCCACCCTGCACAACGCCGACCAGATCGCGCGGCTGGACGTGCGCGTGGGCGACAGCGTCATCGTGCGCCGCGCCGGCGACGTGATCCCCGAAGTGGTCAGCGTCATCCCCGGGCGCCGCCCGCCCGGCGCGCTGCCGTGGACGATGCCGGCGGCGTGCCCGGTATGCGGCGCCGAGATCGTGCGCGAGGAGGGCGCGGCGGTGTGGCGCTGCTCGGGCGAGCTGAGCTGCCCGGCGCAGCGCAAGGAGGCCATCGCCCATTTCGCCTCGCGCCGCGCGATGGACATCGACGGGCTCGGCGACAGGTACATCGAAATCCTGGTCGACGCCGGCATCGTGCGCGGCGTGGCCGATCTCTACCGCCTGCAGCGCGACACCCTGCTGCTGCTCAAGCTGGCGCTGGACGCGGCCGACCCCTCGGCGCTGGCCAACGGCATCGCCCCGCACCTGCCGGCCGAGGGCAGCGACGAGTGGCTCAAGGCGCTGCTGCGCCTGGACGGCACCGATCCGCGGTGGCGCGCGCAGGCGCTGGCGTTGCCGGCACGCTTCGAGTGGAACCCAAAGAAGATCGCCACCCGCTGGGCCGACAACCTGATCGCGGCCATCGACGCCAGCCGCACCACCACGCTGGAGCGGCTGCTGTTCGCGCTGGGCATCGAGCATGTCGGCGAGAGCACGGCCAAGGCGCTGGCGCAGTGGTTCGGCGATCTGGAACTGATCCGCCAGCTGCCGTGGCCGCTGTTCAAGCGGGTGCCCGATATCGGTGGCGAGGTGGCGCGCTCGCTGGGCCATTTCTTCGAGCAGGAAGGCAACCAGCAGGCGATCGACGCGCTGCTGCAGGTCGGGCGGGTGCGCATTGGCGATACCCACCCGCCGTCGCCGCGGCTGCGCGAAGGGCTGGACCTGGCGCAGCTGCTGGTCGAGGCCGAGATACCGGGCATCACTCGGCTGCGTGCGGAGAAGCTGGTGGCGGCGCTGCCGTCGGCGCAGCAGATCCTGGACGCCGAGCCGCAGCACCTGCTTGCCGCCGGGCTGCCCGAGGACACCGCGCACGGCCTGGCGCAATGGCTGGACAGCGACAACCACGGGCAGCTGCTGCTCAGGGGCGAGGCGCAGATGCGGCGCCTGCTGGAACTGGCCCCGGAGGCGGCCACGCAGCCGGCCGGGCCGCTGGACGGCCAGACCGTGGTGCTGACCGGTACGCTGTCGGCGCTGACCCGCGACGCCGCCAAGGCGCGGCTGGAAGCGCTGGGCGCCAAGGTCGCCGGCAGCGTTTCGAAGAAGACCGCCTTCGTGGTTGCCGGCAGCGAGGCCGGCTCCAAACTGGACAAGGCCACCGAACTGGGCGTGGAGGTGTGGGACGAACCGCGCCTGCTCGCCTTCCTCACCGAACACGGACAACACCCATGAACCTGCGTTTCCGCCTCGCCACGCCCGAGGATTTCCCGCGCCTGCTCGCCATGGTGCGGGCGTTCTATGCCGAGGACCAGATCGCCTACGACGCGGCGCTGGTCGAGCCCGGCCTGCGCACCCTGCTGGCCGAGCCGGCCTGCGGCGCGGCCCTGCTGCTGCAGGGCGACGACGTGGCCGAGGCCGGCTACATCACCCTGGGCTGGTGCTTCAGCGTGGAGCAGGGCGGTCGCTTCGTGCTGCTGGACGAGCTGTACCTGGCCCCTGCCGCGCGGGGCCGCGGCTGGGGGCGGCAGGCGCTGGCGCTGGCGCGCGACTGGGCGATCGTCGAGGGCGCCAGCGTGATGCGGCTGGAAGTGAACCACCACAATGCCAGGGCCAGGGCGTTGTACCTGTCGGCCGGCTACCGCGACGACCAGCGCGACATCCTGACCCTGCCGCTGGCGGTGTCGCCGACGGGCCTGCATCCGTGATCGAGGCGCTGCACCGGCGCGCGCGCCTGAACGCGCTGATCCGCGATTTCTTCGCGCGCCGCGGGGTGCTGGAGGTGGAAACGCCGATCCTGTCCGCGGCCGGCAACACCGAGCCGAACATCGACGGTTTCCAGACCCGCTTCAGCGGCCACGTCGACGCCGGCTCGCCGCTGCGCTGGCTGCGCACCTCGCCCGAGTACCCGCTCAAGCGGCTGCTCGCCGCCGGCGTCGGCGACTGCTATGAGCTCGGCCGGGTGTTCCGCAACGGCGAGGCCGGCGGCCGCCACAACCCCGAATTCACCATGCTCGAGTGGTATCGCGTCGGCTGGGATCACCATTGCCTGATCGAGGAGACGGTGGCGCTGGTGCGCGAGGCGCTGGCGATGGTCGGGCGCGAGGCGGCGCTGCAGGTACTGAGCTACCGCGAACTGTTCGTCGGCACGCTCGGCGTGGACCCGTTCAGCGCCGACGAGGCGCAGCTGCGCGCGCCGTTGGCCGGCGTCGGCCTCACTGCCGAGGGTCTCACCCGCGACGACTGGCTGGACCTGCTGATGACCCATCGCATCCAGCCTTGCTTTCCCGCCGACCGCATCACCGTGGTCCACGATTGGCCGGCGACGCAGGCCGCGCTGGCCCGCATCCGCCCCGGGCAGCCGCCGCTGGCCGAGCGCTTCGAGCTGTACCTGGGCGCGGTGGAGCTGGCCAACGGCTACCACGAGCTGAACGATGCGGTGGAGCAGCGCCAGCGCTTCCAGCGCGACCTGGCGGTACGCGCCGCGCGTGGTGACGGGCAGCCGCCGCTGGATGAGCGGTTCCTGGCCGCGTTGCCGGCCCTGCCGCACTGCGCCGGCGTGGCGGTGGGCGTGGACCGGCTGTTGATGGCGCTGGCCGGAACCGGCCGCATCGCCGACGTGCTGGCCTTCGATTTCGCCCACGCCTGAGGGCGTGGGCGGCGCGGCAGTGCCCGGCATGCGGGCATTGCACGCCCGCGTGCCTGGTTGCCGGTACCGTGCCCGCTGCGCGCATGTATTGCCTGCGCACCGCCGATGATGCTCTGATCACGCCTGCGGGCGCAGTGTGTGTGCCGGCGGAGTCCATCCGATTGCAGCGCGGGAAGGTCTGATGAAGGGTGTGTGCGGCCTGTTGCCAGCACTGTGGCTGTTGCCGATGCCAGCCGTGGCGGGGCCCGACGACACGGCGCCAGCGCCGGCGCAGGTGGTGCGCTGCGAATCGGAAGATGGCGTGCGCCAGCGCTGCACGATGGATGTCTCGCGTGGCGTGCAGCTGGTTCGCCAGCTGTCCACCCAGAGCTGCATCCGCGAGACCAGCTGGGGCGTGGACGAGCGCGGGATCTGGGTCAGCCGCGGCTGCCGCGCCGAGTTCGCGCCCGAACAACCGGCGCCCGGGCAACGCCTGGTGCGGCGCATGGTCCGCTGTGAATCCAAGGGCCGCACCGTGACCTGCCCGGTGCTGCTGCGTGGCGCGCCGGTACGCCTGATCCGCCAGCAGTCGCTGCTGCCCTGCAGGGAAGGGCGTACCTGGGGATACGGGCGCAACGAGATCTGGGTGAGCCGTGGCTGCGAGGGGCAGTTCGAGGTCGGTGCGGAGGATGGCTCCGGATTCGTCGACGTCCCGCGCCAGGTCATCTGCGAGTCGAAGAGCGAGATGCGCCGCGAGTGCGGAGTGAGCGTGGAGCGCAAGGTCACGCTGGTCAGGCAGTTGTCCAACGCGGCCTGCGAGGAAGGACGCAGCTGGGGCTGGGACCGCGCCGGCATCTGGGTGGACAAGGGCTGTCGCGCCGAGTTTTCCGCCGATTGACGGCGGCCCGTACAATGGCGCGATGAACGACAACCACGCCATCGACTACGCCCGTTACGACCACATCCGCCCGATCCGCTGGACCGGCGACGCCCTGGAGCTGCTGGACCAGCGCAGACTGCCGTTCGTCGTCGAGCACGTGCTGTGCGGCGACAGTGATGCGGTCGCCGCCGCCATCCATGCGCTCACTGTGCGTGGCGCGCCGGCGATCGGCATCGCCGCGGCCTGGGGCGTGGTGCTGGCCGCGCGCGAGGTCGATGCCGGCGATGGCGCCGCCGCGCTGCAGGCGCTGGAACCGGCGATGGCGCGGCTCAATGCCGCGCGCCCGACCGCGGTCAACCTGGCGTGGGCGCTGGCGCGCATGCGCCGCGCACTGGCCGCGGCCGGCCGCGACTGGCGGCAGGTGCTGGCGCTGGAGGCGCAGGCGATCGCCGACGAGGACCTGGCCGCCAACCGGCACATGGGCGAGCGCGGGGCGGCGCTGATCGCGCCCGGCAGCGGCGTGCTGACCCACTGCAACACCGGCTCGCTGGCCACCGCCGGCTTCGGCACCGCGTTGGGCGTGATCCGCGCGGGCGTGGCCCAGGGGCGCATCGCCCGGGTGTTCGCCGGCGAGACCCGGCCGTGGCTGCAGGGCGCGCGCCTGACGGTGTGGGAGCTGCAGCAGGACGGCATCGATGCCACCCTGGTCGCCGACTCGGCGGCGTCGCACCTGATGAAGACCGGCGCGGTGCAGTGGGTGGTGGTCGGCGCCGACCGCATCTGCGCCAACGGCGACACCGCCAACAAGATCGGCACCTACCAGCTGGCCATCGCCGCGCGCCACCACGGGGTCAAGTTCATGGTGGTGGCGCCGTCCTCGACCGTGGACATGGGGACCGCCCATGGCGATGCGATCGAGATCGAGCAGCGCGACCCGGGCGAACTGTTCGGGGTCGGCGGCGTGCGCACCGTGGCCGAGGGCATCCAGGCCTGGAACCCGGTGTTCGACGTGACCCCGGGCAGCCTGATCGACGCCATCGTGACCGAGAAGGGCGTGATCCTGGACCCCGACAGCGCGGCCATGCGCGCGGCGTTCGGCGGCTGACCCCGGGGCTGGCGCGGGCGCCGGCGGCGGGCTGCCGGCGGCGGTGCGGTAAAACCGCTGCTGACGCTGCCGCGCAGCAGCTAAGTCCCTGATTTATTCCGTTAAAAGTGCTGCCGCCCGAGGCGGCAGACGGCGCCGTGTGGTAAACTCGGCCACTTGAATCGGGCTTGTGCCGGGACCGCCCACAAGGGCCGTCGGCGCTGCTCCGGACCGCTACCAGAATACGGAATCCGAATGGCAGAAACCGCCAAGGAAATCATCCAGGTCAACCTGGAAGACGAGATGCGCAAGAGCTACCTCGATTACGCCATGAGCGTGATCGTGGGCCGCGCGCTCCCCGACGCCCGCGACGGCCTCAAGCCGGTCCATCGCCGCGTCCTCTACGCGATGCAGGAGCTTGGCGCGCACGCCAACAAGCCGTACTACAAGTCGGCGCGCATCGTCGGTGACGTCATCGGCAAGTACCACCCGCACGGCGACAGCGCGGTCTACGACACGCTGGTGCGCATGGCGCAGCCGTTCTCGCTGCGCTACATGCAGATCGACGGCCAGGGCAACTTCGGCTCGGTCGACGGCGACAGCCCGGCGGCGATGCGTTACACCGAATCGCGCCTGTCGCGGATCAGCCACGAGATGCTGGCCGACATCGACAAGGAAACCGTCGATTTCCAGCCCAACTACGACGAGAAGGAACTGGAGCCGACGGTCCTGCCGACGCGCTTCCCGAACCTGCTGGTCAACGGCTCGGCCGGCATCGCGGTGGGCATGGCCACCAACATCCCGCCGCACAACCTCACCGAATCCATCAACGCCTGCATCGCGCTGATCGACAACCCGTCGATCGACGTGGACGGGCTGATGGAGTACATCCCGGGGCCTGATTTCCCGACCGCCGGCATCATCAACGGTACCGCCGGCATCATCGCCGGCTATCGTACCGGCCGTGGCCGCGTGCGCATCCGCGCCAAGGCCGACATCGAAGTGGCCGACAATGGCCGCGAGTCGATCATCGTCACCGAGATTCCCTACCAGGTGAACAAGGCGCGGCTGATCGAGAAGATCGCCGAGCTGGTCAAGGAAAAGAAGCTCGAGGGCATCAGCGAGCTGCGCGACGAGTCCGACAAGGACGGCATGCGCATCTACATCGAGGTCAAGCGCGGCGAATCGGCCGAGGTGGTGCTGAACAACCTGTACCAGCAGACCCAGATGGAGTCGGTGTTCGGCATCAACATGGTGGCGCTGGTCGACGGCCGCCCGAAGCTGCTGAACCTCAAGGAGATGCTGGAGGCGTTCGTCCGCCACCGCCGTGAGGTGGTCACCCGCCGCACCATCTTCGAACTGCGCAAGGCGCGCGCCCGCGCGCACGTGCTGGAAGGCCTGACCGTCGCGCTGGCCAACATCGACGAGATGATCGAGCTGATCAAGACCTCGTCCAACCCCGCCGAGGCCAAGGAGCGCATGCTCGCCAAGGTGTGGGAGCCGGGCCTGGTCGGCGCGCTGCTGGGTGCCGCCGGCGCCGAGGCCTCGCGTCCGGAAGACCTGCCCAGGGGCATTGGCCTGGTCGACGGCCACTACCAGCTGTCCGACGTGCAGGCCACCCAGATCCTGGAAATGCGCCTGCACCGCCTCACCGGCCTGGAGCAGGACAAGCTCACCGAGGAATACAGGCAGCTGCTGGACGTGATCGCCGGGCTGATCCACATCCTGGAAAATCCCGATCGCCTGCTGCAGGTGATCCGCGAGGAGCTGGAGAGCGTGCGCGCCGAGTACGGCGACGAGCGCCGCACCGAGATCCGCCACAGCGAGGAAGACCTGGACATCCTCGACCTGATCGCGCCGGAGGACGTGGTGGTGACGCTGTCGCGCGCCGGCTACGTCAAGCGCCAGCCGGTGTCGGCCTACCGTGCGCAGAAGCGCGGCGGCCGCGGCCGCAGCGCGGCGGCGACCAAGGACGAGGATTCGATCGAACAGCTGTGGCTGGTCAACACCCATGACACGCTGCTGACATTCACCAGTTCCGGCAAGGTGTTCTGGCTGCCGGTGTACCAGCTGCCGGAGGCCGGCTCCAACGCGCGTGGCCGCCCGATCATCAACTGGATCGCGCTGGAGAACGGCGAGCGCGTGCAGGCGGTGCTGCCGGTGCGCGAGTACGACGACAACCACTTCGTGTTCTTCGCCACCCGCAACGGCACGGTCAAGAAGACCCCGCTGAGCGAGTTCGCGTTCCGCCTGGCGCGCGGCAAGATCGCCATCAACCTCGACGAGGGCGATGCGCTGGTCGGCGTCGGCCTGACCGATGGCGGGCGCGACATCCTGCTGTTCGCCTCCAACGGCAAGACCGTGCGCTTCGGCGAGGACCGGGTGCGTTCGATGGGCCGCACCGCCACCGGCGTGCGCGGCATCAAGATGGCCAAGGGCGAGGAAGTGGTCAGCCTGATCGTGGCCGAAAGCGCCGGCGGCGCCGAGGACGAGAACGAGGACGACAACGGCGTCGAGGAGATCGCGGCCGAAGGCGGCGAGATCATCGAGTCGGCCGACGATGCCGGCGTGCAGTACATCCTCACCGCCACCGAGAACGGTTACGGCAAGCGCACCCCGCTGGCCGACTACCCGCGCAAGGGGCGTGGCACGCAGGGCGTGATCGGCATCCAGACCAGCGAGCGCAACGGCAGGCTGGTCAGCGCGGTGCTGCTGGGCACGGGCGACGAGGTGCTGCTGATCTCCGATGGTGGCACCCTGGTGCGCACCCGTGGCTCGGAAATCTCGCGCGTGGGCCGCAACACCCAGGGCGTGACCCTGATCCGCCTGTCCAAGGGCGAGAAGCTGCAGGCGGTCGAACGCCTGGATGCGTCGCTGCAGTCGGGCGACGATGCCGACGAGGATCCGGCGTCCGACGGGGCGGAGCAGGGCGTGCCGGTATCGGAGGGCTGAAAAGCCACCGTCCGCGTTGAATGAAAGCGCCGGCGCAAGCCGGCGTTTTTTTGCCGCCCGTCCGTCCAAGCGGGTTGTCGCGCGGCGTTCGCCAGGCAGGCCTGCCGGTACGGTGGCCGTGGCCGCTGCGCTGGACCTGTCTTGAGGCATCGCGCGCGGTGTGTTCAAGGGTGGTGTGGCGGCGGGCCTGTCGCGCTCGCGGCTTTTCCGGAACGCAAAAAAAAACAGCAGGCAAGGCCTGCTGTTCGGTGTAATGGCGCGCCCGGAGAGATTCGAACTCCCGACCGCCTGGTTCGTAGCCAGGTACTCTATCCAACTGAGCTACGGGCGCGTTTTACCTTTATTGTTCTGACGGGGAGCACTGCATGTGCAATGTTCCAAACTGGCGCGCCCGGAGAGATTCGAACTCCCGACCGCCTGGTTCGTAGCCAGGTACTCTATCCAACTGAGCTACGGGCGCGTCGTCAGGAGCGGAATTATGCGGATATGACGCGCAGGCGTCAACGCTTTTGTGAAATTTTCCTATAACGCTGCCGATGCCAGCGCATCGGCGACGATGGCCGGTGATTTCATCCAGCTGAAATGGTCCGCGCGGGTGCCCAGCTCGCTGTCGGACAGGGTCCGCAGCGTCGCCGGCGCGGCCGGCAGCTTGGACAGCAGGTGGCGCATGGATCCGGCCGGGGCCAGCCAATCGGCCTCGAACAGCAGCGCGTTCACCGGCAGCGCGAGCGCGCGCATCGCCGCCTCCAGGTCGACCGCCAGCCCCGCCGCGGCGTAACGGCCGCTGAGGCCCACCCGGGCCCAGTCCTGGATCAGGCCGCGTGCCTCGTTGCCGCCGAAGCCGAGGCGGCGCCCGGGCAGCGCCCCGCGCCGGTGCGCCAGCCAGGGCAGGAAACGGTAGGCCGGCGGCAGCAGCCAGCGCCGCGGCGCCGGGAAACCCGGCCACCACGGGGTGCCACTGGCGACCAGCCAGAGCGCGGTGAACGCCTCCGGGTGCAGGCCGGCATGGCAGCACGCCAGTTGTCCGCCGAGGCTGTGTCCGCCCAGCCGCAGCGCGAGCCCGGGCAGCGCCGAGCGGACCGCTGCCTCGGCGGCGGGGAGGTCGTGCAGCAGCAGCTCGCGATAGCCCCAGTCGTCGCGCCTGCCGGCGCGCAGGCTGCTGCTGCCGTTGCCGCGCCATTCGTGCACGAATACGGCGACGCCGCGTGCGCCCAGGGCCTCGGCCAGCGCCAGATAGTGGCGGGCGGCCACGCCCAGGGCGGGCAGCCACAGCACCGCCGCCCGCGGCTGCGGGGGTACCTGGGCGAGCAGCTGGAAGCGGTGTCCGTCGGCCGCGGCGACGTCGATGATGGTATGCGCGCTCATGCCGGCCCGGCGGCGCCGAAGTGATCCAGCACCATGACCTCGCCGCGCCCGGGGGGTAGCCGTTGCGCAGCCCGCGGGCCACGTAGTCGATGGCGGCCCCGCAGGCATTGGGCAGCGACAGCCCGCGGCACAGCTGCGCGGCGATGGCCGCCGCGAGGGTGCAGCCGGTGCCGTGCGCATTTACCGGCAGCCGGGCGTGGCTGAATTCCTCGCCGGTGACGCCATCGAAGTAGCGGTCGATCACCCGCGGGCCTTCATCCAGGTGCCCGCCCTTGAGCAGCACCGCCCCGGCGCCGAGCCCGAGCAGCGCGGCGGCGGCGTCCTCGGCCTCGCCGGCGTTGCCGATGCGGCGCCCGAGCAGCAGCTCGGCCTCGGGCGCATTCGGCGTGAGCAGCGTGGCCAGCGGCAGCAGGCGCTCGCGCAGCGCGCGCAGCGCGCTGGCTTCCAGCAGGCGCGCGCCGCTGGTGGCGACCATCACCGGGTCCAGCACCACCTGCGGCGGCCGGCGCGTTTCCAGCACGTCGGCGACCAGGTGGATGACATCGGCGTTGGCGAGCATGCCGAGCTTGACCGCGTGGATGTCGAAATCATCGAAGCAGGCGTCGAGCTGGGCCTGCAGGAATTCCAGCGGCGGCACGTGCACGGCGACGACGCCGCGGGTGTTCTGTGCGGTCAGCGCGGCGATCGCGGACAGGCCATGCACGCGGTGCGCGGCGAAGGCCTTGAGGTCGGCCTGGATGCCGGCGCCGCCGCCCGAATCGGAGCCGGCGATGGTGAGGACGGAAACGGGAGTGGAAGGCGTCATGGCGCGATTGTGCCGCGTTTGGCCTGCTGCTGCCGTCAGGGCGCGGGGTACAGGTGCTGCGACAGCCGGTAGATGATGTAGGTGGCGCCGGTGCAGCCGGTCAGCAGCGCCGGTGCGAGCAGCGCGTCGTACCCGTAACGCTGGAACAGCCAGGCGCCGATGATGCCGCCGGCGAGGAAGCCGCTGATGATCAGCCCGCTCAGCGTCAGCCGCCGCATCTGCAGCGGCAGCCCGCGCAGCAGATGGCCCAGGCCGATGCCCAGGTCGGTGAACATGCCGCTGAGGTGGGTGGTGCGCACCACCGCGCCGCTGAAAGTGGTGACCATGGCGTTCTGCAGGCCGCAGGCCATGGCCGCGGCCAGCGCGCCCCATATCTGCTGTTGCTTGAACAGCGGGATCGCCACCAGCAGCAACAGCGATTCGATGGTCAGCACCACGCCGTAGCGCCGGCCCAGCCGCAAGGTGCCGTCCTGCACGATCAGCCCGCTGAGCATGGCGCCCAGCGAGAAGGCGATGAGCATGCCCCACAGGTGCGACACGCTGCGCCAGTCGCGCTGCGCCAGGGCCATGCCGAGCTGGCTGGTGGTACCGGTGAGGTGGCTGACCGCCTGGTGCTCGAAGCCGAGGAAGCCGACCACGTTGACCATGCCGGCCACGCAGGACAGCGCGATCGCGCCGATCCATACCCAGCGGGGGAGCTGTATGCCCATGGCGCTGACGGTACCGCCGGCCCGCTCAGAAACCGCCGTTGCGGGCGATCTCGGAGAAGTTGCCGGTCTGGGGGTCGTACACCGCCCCCAGAAGGCCGCGCCGCCGTCGCAGACCCGTACCGCCTCGCGGGCCGGGTTGGTCTTGTCGTGGTCGGGCAGGGTGAAGGCGTTGATGTAGATGAGCTGCCGGCCCCGCGCGATGAAGCCCACGTACTGGCGGCTGGAGCGTGCCGGCTCGGCGATGGTGGGCTGCAGCTGCTGCAGGCGGCTTTCCAGCGCGTCGATCTGCGCGCGGCTGGGCGCCCAGTAACCGCTGACGCCATCGGGCTGCCTGGCGGGACTGTCGCGCGAGCAGGTGTCGAGCACCTGCGCGGCGACGAGCGGGCGCGTGACCACCCACGACTGCCCGGCCTTGATCGCTGTCGGCACGGTGGCGCCGGGCTTCACGTTGGCCGGCGTGCAGGCGGCCAGCGCGAGCAGGCCGGGGACGAACAGGAGCAGGGAACGGGCGGCTTTCACGGCGACTCCGGGCAGTGCGTGGCGGACTTCAGGCAGTGGTGGCAGGGGCGGGCGCGTAGCTCTCAAGGTAACCACAACCGGTGCAGCGGTAGGTGCGCGTGGCCAGTTTCTGGCGCGGCGTCTTCAGGCCCATCCAGAACGACTTCTGCGGCTGGCCTTCCACCCAGGCCGTGATCGAGCGTTCGTTGGCATGGCCCTCCTCCAGCAGATAGCCGGGGTGCATCGGAGCGTGGCATTTGCAGCATTCCAGTTCGGGATGGGTCATGGGCATGGGCGGTCGGGAGGGCGGGGCATCGCGTCGGCGACGTTACAGTACTTCGGATGCGTAATCGGCCAGCCGCGAGCGCTCGCCGCGGCGCAGGGTGATGTGCGCGCTGTGCGGCCAGTTCTTGAAGCGGTCCACGGCGTAGGTCAGGCCCGAGGTGGTCTCGGTCAGATAGGGCGTATCGATCTGCTCGACGTTGCCCAGGCAGACGATCTTGGTGCCGGGGCCGGCGCGGGTGATCAGCGTCTTCATCTGCTTCGGGGTGAGGTTCTGGGCCTCGTCCAGGATCAGGTAGCGCGACAGGAAGGTGCGCCCGCGCATGAAGTTCAGCGAACGGATCTTGATGCGCGAGGCCAGCAGGTCGTTGGTGGCCGCGCGGCCCCAGGCGCCGCCTTCCTGGTTGTGGGTGAGCACTTCCAGGTTGTCGGTGAGCGCGCCCATCCACGGCGTCATCTTCTCTTCCTCGGTGCCGGGCAGGAAGCCGATGTCCTCGCCGACGCTGACCGTGGCGCGGGTCATGATGATCTCGCGGTAGCGCTGGGTGTCCATGGTCTGCGCCAGGCCCGCGGCCAGCGCCAGCAGGGTCTTGCCGGTGCCGGCGGTGCCGAGCAGGGTGACGAAGTCGATCTCCGGGTCCATCAGCGCGTTGAGCGCGAAATTCTGCTCGCGGTTGCGCGCGGTGATCCCCCACACCGAATGCGCGCCGTGGCGGAAGTCATCGACCAGGGTCAGGGTGATGCGGCCATCGGCCTCGACCCGGGCGACCTTGAGTTCGACCTCGTCATCGCCCGGCAGGTAGACGTACTGGTTGGGGAACCACTGTTCGTCGTCGGTGGCGCGGATCTCGTAGCTGGTGCGGCCCTTGTCGCTCCAGCTGCGCAGGTCGCTTGCGTGCTTCTTCCAGAAATCCTCGGGCAGCGCGGTGGCGCCGGTGTACAGCAGGCTGAAGTCGTCCAGCGCGCGGTCGTTCTCGTAATCCTCCGAGTCGATCCCGGCGATGGCCGCCTTGATCCGCAGGTTGATGTCCTTGGACACGAACACCACCGGCACGTCCGGGGTCTGTTCCTTCAGCGCCAGGATCGCGCCGAGGATCGCGTTGTCCGGGATCACCGCGCCGAAGCTCTTGCCGGCCTCGAAATGGCTGGTCTGGAAGTACAGGTGGCCGGCGCTGCGCGCGCCGCGCAGCTGCAGTCCCTGCGGCAGCACCAGCGGCACGCCCCTGGCGATGCCGCCGATGCCGGAGGCCTCGATCAGCTCGTTGAGGAAGCGGCTGACCTGGCGCGCGTTGCGGCTGGCCTCGGAGGTGCCCTTCTTGCCGTTGTCCAGTTCCTCGATCACCTGCATCGGCAGGTAGACGTCGTGCTCCTCGAATTTGAACAGCGCGGTCGGATCGTGCATCAGCACGTTGGTATCCAGCACGTAGATGCGCTTGCCTCGGGTCATCGTCGATTCCTGGTTACGGGCAGGGAAAAACCGCCACGACCTGCGGGGCAGGGGCGCGGCGGACGAGGTGGGCGATGGGACTCACGTGGACCGGGCGGCCTTCAGGGCGTCGAGCACGGCCTGGGCATGGCCGGCGACCTTGACCTTGCGCCATTCCTGCACCAGCGTGCCGTCGGGCGAGACCAGGAAGGTGCTGCGCTCGATGCCGCGCACCTGCTTGCCGTACATGTTCTTCATGCGGATCACGTCGAAGGCATTGCACAGCGCCTCGTCGGCATCGCTGATGAGCGGGAACCCGAAGCCCTGCTTGGCGCAGAAGTTGTCGTGCGACTTCACCGAGTCGCGGGAGACGCCGAACACCCGCGCGCCGGCGCGCTTGAACGCCGGCAGCAGGGCATTGAACTCCAGGCCTTCGGTGGTGCAGCCGGGGGTACTGTCCTTCGGGTAGAAGTACAGCACCAGCCAGAGGCCGGCCTGCGCGGCGAGGGTGGTGGTGGCGCCGCCGGACAGTGCCAGCGGCAGCTCGAGAGTGGTGCGGTCCAGGGTATCGCCGATGTTCATCAGATCCTTTCCGGAGCCTGGGGTACTTCCATTGCAGCTACATGAAACGCCGCACGCCCGTGACGGACGCGCGAATGTTCAGAACTTCATCGGGTCCATGATCGCGTCCAGGTTGAGGTGGTCGCAGAACTCGAGGAAATCGTCGCGCAGCGCGGCGATGTGCATGTTGGCCGGCACGCCGATGGTGATCTGCGCCGAGAACATCTCCGCGCCGGTCTGCATGGCCTGGTAGCGGGTGCTCTGCAGGTTCTCGATGGTGATGCCCTGCCGGTCGAAGAAGTCGGCCAGCTGGAACAGGATGCCGGGCTTGTCCGCGGCGATCACTTCCACGATGTAGGGCAGCAGGTTGGACTGGGCCTGCTTGGCGGCGGTGCGGTACCACACCAGCTTCAGGCCTTCCTCGCGCTCCAGCCGGGTCAGCATCGCCTCGAGCTTGGCCACCGCGTCCCACGAGCCGGTGGCCAGCGTGGTGACCGAGACATCGCGCCCCACCGTGGACAGCCGCGCGTCGACCAGGTTGCAGCCACTGTCGGCGATGCGGCGGGTGACGGACAGCAGCGGGGACTCCGGATGCGTCGTGTAGGCGTTGATCAGGAGGTGGTTTTCGGTCGGCTGCGGCCGCGGGGTGCTGTTGGTCAAGGTGGTTCCGGGGTGCTCTGTGAGTCTGAACGGCGCCGGCGCGGGCACGTTCGCTGGCACCCAGCATACTTGCCCGTGCTTTCGACCGGCAAGTAACATGCCCCCGGTCACGAACCCGCCGCCAGGCGGGATTCCCAGCCCCCTCGAAGAACGGCGTTCCCCTTGTCCATTTCCGGCCTCATCACCGCCCTGGCGACGCCTTTCCTTGCCGACGGCGCACTGGATGGCGCCGGTTGGCGGCGGCTGCTGGCGCTGCAGGAGGCCGGGGGCGCGCAGGGCGTGGTGGTGGCCGGCTCCACCGGCGAAGCGGCCACCTTGTCCGACGCCGAATACGACACCCTGCTGCGCACCGCCGTGGAGGTCCTCGGTGGCCGCATGCCGGTGCTTGCCGGGACCGGCCATTCCGGTACCGCCCGCACCATCGAGGCCACCCGCCGTGCCGCGCGCAACGGTGCCACCCATGCGCTGGTGGTCACCCCGCCCTATGTGCGCCCGACCCAGGAAGGCCTGTGCCAGCATTACCTGGCCGTGGCCGAGCAGGGCGGGCTGCCGGTGGTGCTGTACAACGTGCCCGGCCGCACCGGCTGCGACCTGCTGCCCGACACCGTGGCGCAGTTGGCGGCGCATCCGCGGATCGTCGGCATCAAGGAAGCGGTCAGCGACTCGACCCGCATGAAGGCGCTGCTGGAACTGCGCGGCGACGGCTTTGCCGTCCTCGGTGGCGACGATGCCAGCGCCGCGCGCGCGCTGCTGGCCGGTGCCGACGGCCTGGTGTCGGTCGGTTCCAACGTGCTGCCGGGGGCGTTCCGTACCCTGTGCGACCTGGCGCGCGCCGGCAACCATGCCGCCGCCGAAGCCTGGGACGCGCGCTTGCAGCCCTACCACGATTTCTTCACCCTCGAGTCCAACCCGATCCCGGTCAAGGCATTGCTGCAGCGCCTGGGCATCGGCCATGGACTGCGCCTGCCGCTGTTGCCCCTGTCCGCCCCGCACCACGCCGCCGCCGACCACCTGGCGGCCGACGTGGGCGCCCTGGAAGCACTATCCAGCCACTGAACCTGCAGTGGCCAGAACCTGGAGATACACCATGCGTCATTCCCGTTCCGCCGTCCGCGCACTTTCGCTGGCCCTGCTGGCCATCGCCACCACCGTCACCGCGACCGGCTGCTTCAAGCGTGGCGCGCGCGGCGACTACGCGCTGGCGCCGGAAATGCGTCCGCTCGAAGTGCCGCCGGACCTGACCCTGCCCAACACCGCCGGCGCGTCGCAGGTGCCGGCGCTGGCATCGGCCACGCGTCCGGCGCAGCCCGCCGCGGCGCAGCCGGCGCAGGGCGGCTTCACCGCCAGCGGCAGCCGCGACGAGGTGTTCGGCAAGGTCGGTGACGCCCTGGCCACGGTCGAGGGCGTGACCATCGCCAGCCGCGCGCAGCTGCTGGGTTCGTACGACGTGGCCTATGAAGGCAGCAACTTCCTGGTGCGCGTGGTCGGCGTCGACGCCGGCGCCTACGTGTCGGCGGTCGATCCGCGTGGCCTGCCGGCCACCGACCCGGCGGCGATCAAGCTGCTCGGTGCGCTGAAGGCCAAGCTGGCGCCGTAAGTACGGTTGCCGCGGCCCATGGCGGCATGCCGCCATGGGCGACGGGTGCGCTGCGCCGGCCTGGCCGGCGCCTGCTCGCGGAAACGAAAAGGGCGCCGACGGCGCCCTTTTTTCGTGTCCCGCCTGGCGGGTCAGCGTTCCAGCAGCTTGAGCTTGTCCGGCTTGCCGTCCCACTCGGCGGCATCGGCCGGCGGGTCCTTGCGCACGGTCAGTACCGGCCAGGCCTTGGCCAGCTCGGCGTTCAGCGCGACGAAGGTTTCCTGGCCCGCCGGCACGTCGTCCTCCGGATAGATGGCGTTGACCGGGCATTCCGGCTCGCACAGGGTGCAGTCGATGCACTCGTCCGGGTCGATCACCAGGAAGTTGGGGCCTTCATGGAAGCAGTCCACGGGGCAGACTTCGACGCAATCGGTGTGTTTGCACTTGATGCAGTTTTCGGTGACGACAAAGGGCATGACGTGGTCCGGCGTTGAACACGCCAATTCTAGAGCAGGATGCCGTCGCTGGGCGGGACCATTTTCATTCGCGCCGGCTGTCGCGCGCCGGCCATGCCCGTGGCGTGTGCGAGGGCGCGGCGGCCGGCCTGCGCTGGTGGCGCCGCCGCGATGCGCCGGCAACAAAAAACCCCGCATGGGCGGGGCTTTTTGATTTCGCGGACGGAGTTGGCGCTCCCTAGGGGACTCGAACCCCTGTTTTAGCCTTGAGAGGGCCACGTCCTAACCACTAGACGAAGGGAGCGTTTGGTCGCGTCCGGCGAGCGCGCTAGTATATGCACCTGTTTGCCGCCAGGCAACCCTGCAACCCCAACCGGAATCGCCAACATCAATTCCACAGTTACAACGCCGTTCACCCTGCGCGTCATCCCGCGCGACCAGCACACCATTTCGCGCAAGGACGTCAGTCCCAATGCCCTGCGTGTGCTCTACCGCCTGCGCGAGGCCGGGTTCGGTGCCTACCTGGTCGGCGGCGCCGTCCGCGACCTGCTGGTAGGGGGGCGGCCCAAGGATTTCGACGTGGCCACCGATGCCACGCCGGAGCAGATCAAGCAGCTGTTCCGCAACTGCCGGCTGATCGGCCGCCGCTTCCGCCTGGCGCACGTGGTGTTCGGCCGCGAGATCATCGAGGTCGCAACCTTCCGCGCCAACATCGACGACGGCAGCGGCGACCGCGAGGTCGAGAACGGCATGCTGGTGCGCGACAACGTCTACGGCAGCATCGAGGACGACGCGGTGCGCCGCGACTTCACCTGCAACGCCCTGTATTACGCCATCGAGGATTTCTCGGTACGCGACTACGTCGGTGGCTTCGAGGACG
Source organism: Stenotrophomonas acidaminiphila (assembly GCA_002951995.1). NCBI lineage: Bacteria > Pseudomonadati > Pseudomonadota > Gammaproteobacteria > Lysobacterales > Lysobacteraceae > Stenotrophomonas > Stenotrophomonas acidaminiphila. The sequence continues at coordinate 2,131,023 of CP019797.1, read as the reverse complement.
TGCTGGCGCGGCGCATGAAGCTGATCGGCGACCCCGAGCAGCGCTACCGCGAGGACCCGGTGCGCATGCTGCGCGCGGTGCGGCTGGCGGCCAAGCTCGATTTCGGGATCGAGCCGGCCACGGCCGAGCCGATCCCGCGCCTGGCCGGGCTGCTGGAAGAGGCGGCGCCGGCGCGGCTGTTCGAGGAAGTGCTCAAGCTGTTCCTGTCCGGGCACGGCGTGGCCAGTTTCGAGGGCCTGGAGCGCCATGGCCTGCTGCCGGCCCTGTTCCCGGAGAGCGCGGCCGCGCTGAAGAGCAACCGCAGCGGGGCCCTGCGCCGCTTCGTGATCGAGGGGCTGCGCAGCACCGACGCGCGCGTGGCCAACGACGAGCCGGTGTCGCCGGCGTTCCTGTTCGCGCTGCTGCTGTGGCCGGCGTTCTGCCGCACCCTGATCGCCCTGCAGCGGCAGGGGCTGGCGCCGGAAGAGGCGCAGCGCCGCGCCGCCGACCGGGTGACCCTGCACCAGCTCACCACCATCGCGCTGCCGCGCCGGTTCTCGTTGCCGATGCAGGAAATCTGGCTGCTGCAGTCGCGCTTCGCCTCGCGCCAGCGCAAGCGCGTGTTCCGCACCCTGACCCATCCGCGTTTCCGCGCCGCGTTCGATTTCCTGGTGCTGCGCCAGGCCGCGTCCAGTGAACATGCCGCCGACATCGCGTTCTGGCGCGAGGCGCAGCAGCAGTCCGGGCGCGAACTGGAGTCGTCGCTGGACTCGCTGCAGGCCGAGGGCGCTGCCGAGGAGGGCGCGGCCCCGCGCCGTCGCCGTCGCCGTCGCCGCAGCAGCGCCGCCGCGGGGGAGTAAGCGCCATGGTCATGGCGTGCGTGGGCCTGGGCGCCAACCTCGGCGATGCGCCGGCCACCGTGCGTGCGGCGGTGCAGGCGCTGGCGACGCTGCCGGGCTGCCGCCTGCTGGCCGCGTCGCGGCTGTACCGCACCCCGGCCTGGGGCAACGAGGACCAGCCGGATTTCATCAATGCCGCGGTGGCGCTGGAGACCACGCTGCCGGCGCCGGCCCTGCTGGAGCGCCTGCTGGCGACCGAGCAGGCGTTCGGCCGCGTGCGCATGGCCGGCGAGCGCTGGGGCCCGCGCACGCTCGACCTGGACCTGCTGCTGTACGCGGCGCAGGTGATCGACCTGCCGCAGCTCAAGGTGCCGCATCCGCACCTGCATGAGCGCGCTTTCGCCCTGCTGCCGCTGGCCGAGGTGGCGCCGGAGGCGGTGATTCCCGGCCATGGAACGGTGCGTGGCGCGCTGGCTGCCATCGAAACCTGCGGTATCACGCCGATAGGGGGATAATGCGCGGCTCATCACCGATCGTTATCCCCACATGAGCACCCACGCAGACAGCAAGCCCTGGACCGTCCCGGCGCTGGCCGAGGCCAAGCGCAATGGCCAGAAGCTGGTGATGTTGACCGCCTACGACGCCGGTTTCGCCCGCACGTTCGATGCCAACGGGGTCGACCTGATCCTGATCGGTGATTCGCTGGGCATGGTGGTGCAGGGGCATGATTCGACCCTGCCGGTCACCGTGGCCGACATCGCCTACCACACCACCGCGGTCGCGCGGGTACTGCAGCGCGCGCTGCTGGTGGCCGACCTGCCGTTCGGTGCCGATGCCACCCCCGAGCGTGCGTTCGAAGCCTCGCTGCAGCTGCTGCGCGCCGGCGCGGAGATGGTCAAGATCGAGGGCGCCGGCTTCAAGCTGGACGTGATCCGTTACCTGGTCGAGCGCGAGATCCCGGTGTGCTCGCACCTGGGCCTGACCCCGCAGTCGGTGCTGACCCTGGGCGGCTTCAAGGTGCAGGGACGCGGCGAAGCCGCCGAGCGGCTGCGGGCCGACGCCCGTGCGGTGGCCGCCGCCGGCGCCGCGCTGCTGGTGCTCGAATGCGTGCCGTCGCCGCTGGCCGCGCAGGTCACCGCCGACGTGGCGATCCCCACCATCGGCATCGGCGCCGGCCCCGGCTGCGACGGCCAGGTGCTGGTGATGCACGATTTCCTCGGCCTGGACAGTGGCCACCGCCGGCCCAAGTTCGTCAAGGATTTCCTTGCCGAAGGCGGTTCGGTGGCCGGCGCCGTCCGCGCCTACGCCGACGCGGTCCGCGCCGGTACCTTCCCCGACGCGGAGCATGCGTACGCATCATGATCGAGACCGTCACCGAACTTTCCCGGCTGCGCGCCATCGTCGGCGGCTGGAAGCGCCAGGGGCTGCGGGTGGGCTTCGTGCCGACCATGGGCAACCTGCACGCCGGCCACTATTCGCTGGTCACGCTGGCGCGCCGGCACGCCGACCGGGTGGTGTCCAGCGTATTCGTCAACCCGACCCAGTTCGGCCCGAACGAGGACTTCACCCGCTACCCGCGCACCCCCGAGGCGGACACCAGCGGGCTTGAGCAGGCCGGCTGCGACGTGCTCTGGCTGCCCACGGTCGAATCGATGTATCCGTTCGGCGTGGAGCTGGCGGCCAAGGTACACGTGCCGGGGGTCAGCGCGCTGCTCGAGGGCGCTCACCGCCCGGGCCATTTCGACGGCGTGTGCACCGTTGTCGCGCGCCTGTTCAACCAGGTGCAGCCGGACATGGCCGCGTTCGGGCGCAAGGACTACCAGCAGCTGGCGGTGATCCGGCAGATGGTGGCCGACCTGGCATTCCCGATCGAGATCGTCGGCGGCGACATCGTGCGCGAGGACGACGGCCTGGCGATGAGCTCGCGCAACCAGTACCTGACCGCCGATACCCGCCCGCAGGCCGCGGTGATCCGCCAGGTGCTGCTGGGCATGCGCGACGCCAGCCGGGCCGGCACCCCGCGGGCGCAGGTCGAGGCCGAGGGCGCGGCGCGGCTGCAGGCGGCCGGGTTCCAGGTCGACTACGCGGTGGTGCGGCTGCCGGACCTGGGCGAGCCGGGCGAGGACGCCGGCGCCCGCGTGGCCCTGGTCGCCGCCCGCCTGGGCAGCACCCGGTTGATCGACAACATCGAGTTCTGACCCGCCCGGCCGGGACCGCCGCTGTCCCGGCCGATGCGCTTCGATGTCCTGCAATGGCGCCCTCGTGGCGCCATTTCGCTGCCCGCGCGGGCGGGCACGGCCGCTCATGTTGCAGTGCGGGCAAGGGCCCCGGCCGGTGCTAGACTGCGTGCTTTCTATCGCAGTTTCCCGGCATCGCCATGCAACTTTCCCTGCTCAAGACCAAGATCCACCGCGCCACCGTCACCCACTCGGAGCTGAACTACGAAGGCTCCATCGCGATCGACGGCGACCTGCTGGAAGCCACCGGCATCCGCGAGTTCGAACAGGTGCACATCTGGGACGTGACCAACGGCGCGCGTTTCTCCACCTATGCCATCCGCGCCGAGGCCGGCAGCGGGGTGATCTCGCTCAACGGCGGCGCCGCGCGCCACGTGCAGGTGGGCGACATCATCATCATCGCCGCCTTCGCCGGCATGAGCGAGGCCGAGGCCGACAGCTTCCAGCCCAAGCTGGTGTATGTCGACGGCAACAACCGCATCACCCACACCAACCACTCCATCCCCACACAGGCCGCATGACCACGCACAACGGATTGACCGCATTGCACGCCCACGCCCAGCGTCTGCAGGGCACGGGTATTCCCTCGCTGTTGGCCGCCGAGCCGGACCGGGTGAAATCCCTGGCGTTCAAGGTCGGTCCGTTGTACGTGAACTTCGCGCGGCAGACATATGACCGCGCCGCCCTGCAGGCACTGCTGGACCTGGGCGCCGCGCGCGACGTCGCCGGCGGCTTCGCGCGCCTGTTCGGCGGCGAGCGGATCAACCTCACCGAAGACCGTGCGGTGCTGCACAGCGCGTTGCGCGGTGCCGCCAGCGATGCCCCGCGGCGGTGGCGGCGCATGCCGAAGCGGCGGCCGTGCAGGCGCGCATGGGCGCACTGGTGCAGGCACTGGAGGCCAGCAACGTCACCGACATCGTCAGCGTCGGCATCGGCGGTTCGGACCTCGGACCGCGGCTGGTGGCCGATGCGCTGCGCCCGGCCAGCGGCGCGCGCTTCCGCGTGCACTTCGTCTCCAATGTCGACGGCGCGGCGATGCAGCGCACGCTGGCCACGCTCGATCCGGCCACCACCGCCGGCATCCTGATCTCCAAGACTTTCGGCACCCAGGAAACCCTGCTCAACGGCGCGATCCTGCGCGACTGGCTGGGCGGCAGCGACCGGCTGTACGCGGTCAGCGCCAATCCCGACCGCGCCGCCAGCACGTTCGACATCGACGCCGCGCGCGTGCTGCCGATGTGGGACTGGGTCGGCGGCCGCTATTCGCTGTGGTCGGCGGTGGGGTTCCCGATCGCGCTGGCGATCGGCTTCGAGCGCTTCGGCCAGCTGCTGGCCGGCGCCGCGGAAATGGACGCGCATGCGGCCAGCGCGCCGCTGGAGCGCAACCTGCCGGTGCTGCATGCGCTGACCGACATCTGGAACCGCAACGCGCTGGGTTACGCCACCCACGCGGTGATGACCTACGACCAGCGCCTGGCGCTGCTGCCGGCGTACCTGCAGCAGCTGGTGATGGAAAGCCTGGGCAAGCGGGTCCGGCTCGACGGCAGTCCGGTCGAAGCCGACACCGTGCCGGTGTGGTGGGGCGGGGCGGGCACCGACGTGCAGCACAGCTTCTTCCAGGCGCTGCACCAGGGCACCAGCATCGTGCCGGCCGATTTCATCGGCTGCGTGCGCGGCGACGACCCGTACACGCTCAACCACCAGGCGCTGCTGGCCAACCTGCTGGCGCAGACCGAGGCGCTGGCCAACGGCCAGGACAGCGACGATCCGCACCGCCGCTATCCCGGTGGCCGCCCGAGCACGCTGATCCTGCTCGATGCGCTTACCCCGCGCGCGCTGGGCGCGCTGGTGGCCATGTACGAGCATGCGGTCTACGTGCAGTCGCTGGTGTGGGGCATCAACGCCTTCGACCAGTTCGGCGTCGAGCTGGGCAAGCAGTTGGCCAACCAGCTGTTGCCGGCGCTGCAGGGCGGGGCGGTGGAGATCGCCGATCCGATGACGCGCGAGGCGCTGGCCCAGCTGCGCGGCTGAGCGGTCGCGCCCGGCGCTGGGTGCCGGGCCATGGAGGCAGGACCGACGCCGCGCCGTGATGCGCGGCGTCGTCCGTCCTGCCGCCGGCATCCGTCAAGGTGCGCTGCACCCGCGGCCCTGCCTGCCTTCAATCGCCGGCGCGCCGTGCCTGGCTCGGCGCGCGCCCGGTCCAGCGCTTGAACGCGCGGCGGAACTCGCGGGCGTCGTTGAACCCCAGCCGGCCACCGATGGCGACGATGGACAGCGTCGGGTCGCGCAGCAGTTCCATCGCCCGCTTGGTGCGCACGCGGTCGTGGATCGCGCTGAACGAGGTGCCTTCCTCGGCCAGCTGCCGGCGCAGGGTGCGTTCGCTCAGGTGCAGCGCCGCGGCCATCTCGGCCATCTGCGGGTTCTCGCGCAGGCGCGTGCGCAGGTGGCTTTCCAGCGCGGCGGTGGTCTCGCCGCAGACCGGCCGCGCATCCATCTGCATGCGGCACAGGGTCATCACCTGGTTCGAGGTCACCGGGTTGTAGCTGGTGAAGGGCAGCTCCAGCCAGCGCCGGTCGATCACCAGCGCATGCCGCGACTGTTCGAAACGCACCTCGCAGCCGAACAGGTCGCGGTAGCGCTGTGCATGGCGCGGCGCCGGGTAGCCCAGTTCCAGGCGCTGCGGCTGGAACCCCGGGCCGACCAGCTCGCGCACCAGTTGCAGCACGCTTGCAAACAGCTCCTCGCACAGGAACGGCTGCAGGTCGTGGGCTTCGTCCGGCGCGCTGGCGACCGCCGCCACGCAGCCGTCGCCATGCTCGGCCAGGGTGATGTCCATCAGCGCGCCGCTGTTGCGCTGGTAGGCCAGGCCGACGCGCACCGCCTCGCCGAAATCGGGGGCGGTCTTCATCGCCAGCCCGAGCAGCCCGAAGTTGCCCAGGTTCTGGCGGCCGCCGAGCTCCAGGCCCAGGCCCTCCACGGCCAGTGCCGCCAGCGCGCGGCGGATCACCGTGCTCGCCTGGCGGTACGAGATGCGGGTGTCGGGATTGCTGATTTCCTCGGGTTGCAGACGGGTGCCGGCGAACCAGGCGCTGCAGTCGATTGCCCTCTCGGCGGCGAACTGCATCAGCCCGCAGAGGATGTTGGTCGGTCGGTCGGCGGAGGACAGGTCATCGCCGATTGCGGTGGTCAAACGCATCCGAGGTCCTTCCGATTGTCCGGTTTGCCCCCCTTTGTATGCCGCTTATGCCCTTCGCGCAATGTGCCCCGCCGCACCAGACTGCGGCCCAGACTTGGCGAGCACGTACGGGAGAGAATTCATGCAGCGCAGCATTCTTGTCGGCACGATCGGCGCACTTGCGCTATTGCTCTCCGCTTGCCAGAAGACCCCCGAGGCCCCGGCCCCGGCCCCGGCGCCCGGCGATGCCGGCTTCGCCAGGCTACTGCAGCAGAAGCTGCTCGATGCCCGGCCCGGCGATGTGATCGAGGTGCCCGAAGGCACCTTCCGCTTCGACCGCAGCCTCAGCCTGCGGGTGGACAACGTCACCCTGCGCGGCAGGGGCATGGACAAATCCATCCTCAGCTTCAAGGGGCAGAAGGCCGGCGCCGAGGGCCTGCTGGTGAACGCCAATGGCTTCACCCTGGAAAACCTGGCGATCGAGGACAGCAAGGGCGACGGCTTCAAGATCAGCCAGTGCGAGAACGTCACCGTGCGCGGCGTGCGGGTGGAGTGGACCGGCGGGCCCAGCACCAGCAACGGTGGCTACGGCCTGTACCCGGTGCTGTGCAGGAACGTGCTGATCGAGGACTCGGTGGCCATCGGCGCCTCGGACTCGGGCATCTACGTCGGCCAGTCGCGCGACGTCATCGTCCGCAACAACCGCGCCGAACGCAACGTGGCCGGCATCGAGATCGAGAACACCATCAACGCCGACGTCCACGACAACCAGGCCACCGGCAACACCGGCGGCATCCTGGTGTTCAACATGCCGGCGCTGACCCAGCAGGGCGACGCGATCCGGGTGTTCCGCAACAAGGTGGTGGAGAACAACCACGACAATTTCGGCGCCAAGGGCACCCCGGTGGCCAGCGTGCCGGCCGGCAGCGGCGTGGTGATCAACTCCAACGACAATATCGAGATCTTCGACAACGACATCGCCGGCAACCGCACCGGCAACATCATCGTGTCCAGCGTGTATTCCACCGGCTACAAGGACGACAAGGCCTCCGGTGCGTTCGATCCGTATCCCGAGCGGATCCACGTGCACGGCAACCGCCTGTCCGGTGGCGGCGATTCGCCCGACCGGATGGACTTTAAGGCGCTGAAGGTGGCGATGTACGGCCTCACCGGCAGCTTCCCGGACGTGCTGTTCGACGGTTACGTCAACCCGCGCCGCGCCGAAGGCCCGCAGATCTGCCTGCGCGACGTCTCCGGCGTGCTCAACGCCGACGGCCCCGGCGGCTACAAGAACCCGAGCAAGGACGCCAGGCCCTACGACTGCACGCTGCCGTCGCTGCCGGCGGTCGACCTGAAGCGTGGTTGAGGGGGTGCGCATGCCGTTGCATCGCCCGCTGCTGGCGCTGGCCGCACTGCTGCTGGCGGGTTGCGCCCGCGCCCCGGCGCCGGAGCCGGTACGCTTCTTCGTCGACGGCCAGCCCGAGCGCCTGGCCGAGTGGAACGTGCTGTACGTGGCCGATGGCCGGCTGCGGCTCAACGCGCGGGTGCTGCCGTACGACCTGGATTCGGCGCTGTTCACCGACTACGCGCACAAGCTGCGCACGGTGTGGATGCCGGCGGGCGCCGCCGCGCGCTACCAGCCGGACGGGGCGCTGGATTTCCCGGTCGGCACCATCATCAGCAAGACGTTCTACTACCCGCGTGGCGATGACGGCACCGTGCTGCGCAGCGCCGACACCGGCGCCGAGCCCGACGGCGGGCTGACGCTGGACAGGGTGCGGCTGGTGGAGACGCGGCTGCTGGTGCGCCGTGCCTCGGGCTGGCTGGCATTGCCCTATGTGTGGAACGACGCGCAGACCGAGGCGCGGCTGATGCGCACCGGCGACCTGGTGCCGCTGACCCTGGCCGGTGCGGATGGCCGGCGGCAGCAGCTGGATTACCTGGTGCCGGACGAGAACCAGTGCGCCGGCTGCCACGGCACCGACCTCAGGTCCAGGCAGCTTTCCCCGATCGGGCCGAAGGCGCGGCATTTGAACCACGACTTCGCCTACGCCTCCGGCAAGGCCAACCAGCTGCGGCACTGGCAGGCGCTCGGCCAGCTGGTCGACGTGCCGGCCGGCACGCTGCCGCGCAACGTTGCCTGGAACGACCCGCAGGCGCCGCTGGAAGCGCGCGCCCGCGCGTACCTGGACATCAACTGCGGGCACTGCCACAGCGACAAGGGCGCGGCCCGCACCTCGGGCATGTGGCTGGACGCCAACACCCACGATCCGCTGCGCATCGGCCGCTGCAAACTGCCGATCGCCGCGGGGCAGGGCACCGGCAACCGGGCCTGGGACATCGTGCCCGGCGCGCCGGACGATTCGATCCTGACGTACCGGATGGAAAGCACCGACCCGGGCGTGATGATGCCGGAACTGGGGCGCGCGCTTGTCCACGAGGAGGGCGTGGCGCTGATACGGCAGTGGATCGCGGCGATGGCCGCGCAGGACTGCGGCGCCTAGCGCCGGACGGGGCACACACCGGGAACCGGCGGTGCTGGCCGTGCCGCGTCCCGGGTCGCAAGGGGGCAACTCACATGGGAAAGGGGAACGCGATGACGTACAACAGATTGTCGCGCGGCGTCCGCAGGGCGCTGCTGACCTCGTTGCTGGCCACGCCGGCGCTGGCCGTGCAGGCGCAGGCGCAGCATCCGCCGCCGGCGCCGCCGGCGCCGCCGGAGGCGGTCGAGCTGGACCGGATCGTGGTCACCGCGCAGAGCCGCGAGCAGGAGCTCAAGGACGTCCCCATCGCCCTGCAGGTCGTCGGCGAAAACGTCATCGAACAGACCATGGCCGAGAACCTGGGCGACCTGGACAGCTTCGTCCCCGGGCTGTCGATCAGCGACGACCAGCCGACCCAGGCCAGTTTCAAGCTGCGCGGGCTGAGTACCGGCGACTTCGGCATCGGCACCGACCCCACGGTCGGCGTCTATGTCGACGGCGTCTATGCCGGCCGCGGCGGCGGCACCGTGCTGCCGTTCCTGGACGTGGAACGCATCGAGGTGCTGAAGGGGCCGCAGGGCACCCTGTTCGGTCGCAACACCGCCGCCGGCGCGGTGTCCATCGTGACCAAGCGCCCGGGCGACACGCCTGAAGGCCGCGCGCGGGTACGCCTCGGCAACCATGGCAAGCAGTACGTCGATGGCATGCTCAACCTGCCGGCCGGCGACACCGTGGCCTTCCGCCTCAATGCCATGGATAGCCGCAGCGACGGCTGGATCAGGGACGCCGCCACCGGCCGGCCGCTGGACGACGGCCGCAACTGGGCCACACGCGCGGCGTTGCGCTGGGACATCGGCGACAACACGCAGATGCTGCTGAGCTGGGACCACGAGGACCTGGACCAGCGCTCGCGCCCGGCGATCGGCATCGTCGCGCTGCCGCCGGCGCCGGGCGTGCCACCGGTGCCCGCCGACCCGGCCGGCTACCAGGACCCGGTCGGCCACGCCGCCTACACCGACGTGGTGGACAACAACGAAACCCGCACCTTCGATGGCGCGACGCTGATCCTGGACCACGCGTTCGAATGGGGCCACCTGGTGTCGACCAGCGCCTGGCGCAGCTTCGACACCTACAACCGCGCCGAGGAAGACGGCACCCGCCGCCGCGAGCTGTACCTGGACACCATCAACATCGAGGACAACACCACCTGGTACCAGGAGTTCAAGTTCAGCGGCACCCGCGGGCGACTGGACTGGGTGGCCGGCACCAGCTGGTTCCAGGAAAAGGCCAGCCAGTCCAGCGTGGTCGACCTGACCAGCGACAGCATCAACACCGCTGCCGCCGGACTGTACGGCCTGCCCCTGTTCGGCATGCTGCAGGACGCGGCCGACTACTACGGCATCCCGGTGCAGCTGTTCGGCCATCCGTGGCGCGAAGCCTACGACAACACCGTCGATTCGACCGCTTACGCGGTGTTCGGTGACGTGATCTGGCATGCCACCGACTCCCTCAACCTGACCCTGGGCCTGCGCTATACGCGCGACCGCAAGGCCTTTACCTGGTTCAACGACCACCACCGCGCCGACGCCCTCAACCAGGCGCTGCAGACCCTGGAGCAGTACGGCGTGCTGCCGCAGCCGCTGCCCTGCGCGGTGCTGGGCCTGTGCGCCCTGGACGGGGATGGCGATGGCCTGATCGCGATCGACGCGGCGTTCCTGGCGGGCTTCGACCTGGCGTTCAGCGACCCCGTGTCGATGGCCAACAAGGGCGTGACCAACCGCGCCCGCCACGCCTGGAGCGACTGGAGCCCGCGGCTGGTCGTCGACTATCACCCGTCGGACGACACCATGCTGTTCGCCTCGGTGGCCAAGGGCTACAAGGCCGGTGGCTACAACGCGTTCTCGCCGGGGGCCAGCTTCGCCAACGAAAGCGTGTGGAACTTCGAGGCCGGCATCAAGCGCGACCTGCGCGACCTGCGCATCCAGTACGAGGCGTCGGTGTTCCACTATGTCTACGACAACCGCCAGGCGATCCGCCTGGACACGACGTCCGAGATCCCGCGCTACGTGGTCAGCACCAGCGACCTGGCCGCGCGCGGCATCGACTTCAGCGCGCGCTGGCAGGCCAGCGACCGCCTGAGCGTGGATGTCGCCGCCGAGTGGATCGACTCGACCTACAAGAACTACGTCACCCCCGAGGGGATCGACCTCGACGGGCAGCCGACCGGCGAGCCGAGCCTGTCCTTCGCCGCTGGCGCCGCCTACACCGTGCCGCTGGGCGCGCATGGCGAGCTGACGCTGTCGGCGCGCCACGCGTATGGCGGCAGCGCGCGCTGCAACGCCGGTTCGCTGAGCCAGGGCAACTGCGGCCGCTACCCGGCCTTCAGCATCGGCGAGGAGCGCAACCGCACCGACCTGTACCTGCGCTGGCGCTCGCCGTCCACGCACTGGAGCGTGGCGGCCTACGCCAACAACGTCTTCGACAACCGCTATGTCAACGGCCTGTATACCTATGGCACCACGGTGGTCGGCACCACCGCGGCCGGCATCAGCGAGCCGCGCTTCTACGGCATGGAACTGATGTACCGCTTCTGAGCCGGCCGGGGCGCGGGTGCGGCAGCGGCCCCCCGCAGCCCCGGCATGCCGCACGATGCAACCGCCGCTCGCGCCGGTCGCGGCGCAGCCACTAGACTCGAGCCCATGGACACCACCACCACGCCCATTGCCGAACTGCGCCCCACCCTGGACCGCCTGCGCGCGGCCTGGCAGGCGCGCAAGCCGGATCGCGCGCAGCGCAGCGCCGACCTGCTGCGCCTGCGCCAGGCCCTGAAACGGCGGCTGGACGCGATGGCGCAGGCCATCGCCGCCGACTTCGGCCATCGTTCGCTGCATGAGTCGCGCATCGCCGACGGCATGGCCGTGCTCAACGAGATCGACCACCTGCGCCGGCACCTGCGCCGCTGGATGAAGCCGCGCCGGGTCGGCGTGGGCTGGCGGTTCCTGCCGGCGCGCGCGGAGATCCGCGCCGAACCGGTCGGCGTGGTCGGCGTGATCTCGCCGTGGAACTACCCGGTCAATCTGGCGTTGATCCCGCTGGCGACCGCCATCGCCGCCGGCAACCACGTCTACCTGAAGCCCTCCGAACACACCCCGCGCACCAGCGCGTTCCTGCGCGAGCTGCTGGCCGAGGTGTTCCCGGACGGGCGCGTGGCCATCGCCGAGGGCGCGGCCGAGGTCGCCGCCGCGTTCGCCGCGCTGCCGTTCGACCACCTGGTGTTCACCGGGTCCACCGCGGTCGGGCGCAAGGTGATGGCGGCCGCCGCGCCGAACCTGACCCCGCTGACCCTCGAACTGGGCGGCAAATCGCCGGCGATCGTCTGCGACGACTATCCGCTGGAGCTGGCCGCCGCGCGCCTGGCCACCGGCAAATGGTTCAACGGCGGGCAGACCTGCATCGCCCCGGACTACGTGCTGGTGGGCGCGGCGCGGCGCGACGCGCTGGTGCAGGCGCTGCGCGCGCAGGTGCGTGCGCGCTATGGCCAGGCCCTGGCCGGCAACGACGACTACAGCCGCATCATCAACGCCGGCCAGTACGCGCGCCTGCAGGGCTACGTGGACGACGCCCGCGCCCGTGGCCTGGAGGTGATCGAACTGGGCCAGGCCGATCCGGCGCAGCGGCTGTTCCCGCCGACGCTGGTGCTGGAGCCGGGCGATGACGCCACGGTGATGCAGGAAGAGATCTTCGGCCCGGTGTTTCCGATCCGCAGCGTGCGCTCGCTGGACGAGGCCATCGCCTACGTCAACGCGCACGACCGGCCGCTGGCCCTATACCCATTCAGCCACGACCGCGCGCAGGTGGAGCGGATCCTGGGGCCACCCTGGCCGGCGGCGTCTGTGTCAACGACACGCTGTTCCATTTCGCCATCAACGACCTGCCGTTCGGTGGCATCGGGCCCAGCGGGATGGGCGCCTACCACGGCCGCGCCGGCTTCGACGCGATGAGCAAGCAGCTGCCGATCCTGTGGCAGGCGCGGCGCAGTGGCGGCGACCTGCTGAAGCCGCCCTACCGGCAGGCGCAGTGGCTGATCGACCTGATCGTGCGCTGAGCGTGCCACTGCCGGCTCCCCCGTTCGCGGCGCTGGCGCCGGCTGCGGCGCAGGGCAGGCGCCGCGGCCTGGGGAACGGGCACAAAAAACCCGCCATCCGGCGCCGTGAGGGGAGGGAGACAAACGGCGCGGTACTGCTGGCGGGTGTAGGGATTCTTGCTCAGTTGATGTTGCTTTGCAACATCACGCTTGGTCGGGGGAGGGCCGGGTGCTGGCCTGCGCTTCGGCCCGGTTCAGGCGCGCGTTGAGCGCGTCCAGGCGTGCGTTCAGTGCCTCGATGTCCGAGCGGCTGGGAATGTCCATGCGTCGCAGCACCCGCTGCACCCGGTCCTCGAACGATTTTTCGACCCGGTCCCAGGTGCCGGCCGCGCGCTCGCGGGCGTTGCCCAGGGTGTTCTCCACGGAATCGCGCAGGCTTTCGCCGCGCGGCGATTCCTCGCGGCTGCGGGCCTCCATCGATTCGCCTTCGCGGACCAGCGATTCGAACAGCCGGCTGCCGCCGGCCTGGGCCCGCGACAGCGCGCCAAGCCCGGCCAGCCAGACCTGCTGCGCCGAGCCGCCCAGCGTGCGGCCACCGCGGGCGCCACGCTCCTGCGCGGTCGCGCCCGGCTCGTGGCCCGGATTACGGTGTTCATGGGTAGTCATTGCGGGTGTTCCTCCGTTTGCGGCGAGCGGGGACCACCGTAGCGCCGGCGGCGCAAGCGCGGCGTGATGGAAGCGGCGCGCGCGGCGGCCGTTCAGCCCAGCTTTTCGGACAGCACCCGCCGGATCTCCGATTCCACCGTGCCCTTCATGGCCGACAACAGGAAGCCGAGCTCGGCCTTGACCCGGACCGCGCCCGGCAACAGTTCGATCACCCCGTCGACCCCGGAACGGGCGAAATGCAGTTTGTCCCCCTCCCAGCGCGCACTCACATCGAAGCGCTCCTGCAGCTTCCGCGCGACCTCGGCGATGGCGTCGCGGGCCCGCTCGTCGGTCAGCGGGTGGGCATGGCGGATATCGATGGTGGACATGCGGGGCTCCTGGCAATCGGGCGTGGAACGCGGGTGCGGCATTGTGCGGACCGGCGCGCCACAGTCCAAGCCCCGTGTCCGGCTTCTGCACGCTCTGCCAACCTGCTAGGCTGCCGCCGGTGCGCACCCTGCAAGTCCATTTCAGCAATCGCCAGCAACCGGATCAGCCCCTAGCGCCGGGGGTACAGCGCATCGTCCGCGATGCCAGCGGGCAGGTCCGCCTGGGCGACGACAGCGTCGGCCCGTTGCTGCTGGCCCGCTTCTGCACCGACGAGCGCGGGGTCTGGCTGCAGGTGGCCAGCGGCAGCCGCGGCATCCACGTCAATGGCCGCCCGGTGCGGCGCATGGCATTGCTGCGCGCCGGGGATTCGGTCTATGCCGACGGCGTGGAGATGCTGCTGCGCGGCGAGTGCGAAGCCGTCGCCCAGCCGCCGGCCGCGGGCGGCGACCACGGCGACGACCTGCGCGTGCTGCTGCGCGGCGTCGGTGGCCGCCACCACGGCCGCTGCTACCCGCTCGACCGGCCGCGCACCCTCGGCCGCGACGCCAGCGCCGACGTGGTGATCGACGACCCGGCCTTTCCCGAGCGGCAGGCGCGGTTCGAGCGCCATGGCGACCGGGTGCTGCTGCGCGACCTCGGTTCGCCGGAGGGATGCCGGGTCAACGGCATCGCGGTCCGCCACTGCTGGCTGCAGGGGGGCGACCAGGTGGTGTTCGAAGGCAACCAGCGCTTCGTGCTGGAAGTGCCACTGGACGTCCACGCGGCCGCGTTCTCCACCGCCCCCGATAGCCCCGGCGTGGAGCCGGAGACCGCCACGGACGACACCCGGCCGCGCGCGCGGCGCTGGCCCTGGCTGCTGCTCAGCGCGCTGCTGCTGGGTGCTGCGATCAGCGCACTGCTGCTGTTCGGCGCCCGTTGAACCACCCCGGTGGCCGTGCATGGCGGCCGCGCCATCGCGCCACGCGCGGCCCGCGAATTGGCTGCAGATGCAACTTTTTCCGCGCCCCCAAAGCCTGTTGCGCTGCGGCATACTTGGGGTTCCCCTCGGACAGGTGTGACATGACGCGCGCGTTCAATTTCAGTGCCGGCCCCGCGACGCTGCCGGAATCGGTCCTGCGCCAGGCGCAGGCGGAAATGTTGGAATGGAACGGCGTGGGCGCGTCCATCGTCGAGATCAGCCACCGCAGCGCCGACTTCATGCAGGTGGCGGCGCAGGCCGAAGCCGACCTGCGCACCCTGGTCGGCATTCCCGATGACTACGCCGTGCTGTTCCTGAGCGGCGGCGCGACCACCCAGCAGGCGCTGCTGCCGCTGAACCTGGCCGCGCCGGGGCAGCGCGTGGACTACGTGGTCAGCGGGCACTGGGGCAAGACCGCGGTCAAGCAGGCGCGGCCCTACGTGGACGTGAACATCGCCGCCGACGGCGAGGCCGATGGCTTCCGCGACATCCCCGCGCGCGCGCAGTGGCGGCTGTCCGCCGATGCGGCCTACGTGCACATCACCGCCAACGAGACCATCCATGGCGTCGAATTCCGCGATGCACCGGACGTGGGCGCGGTGCCGCTGGTGGCCGATTTCAGTTCGTCGATCGCCTCCGAGCCGATCGATGTCACGCGCTACGGCGTGATTTACGCCGGCGCGCAGAAGAACCTCGGCCCGGTCGGCATCGCCGTGGTCATCATCCGCCGCGACCTGCTCGAGCGCGCCGGGCAGCCGCGCGCGGACATCTTCGACTACCGCTCGCACGCCGCGCGCGACTCCATGCTCAACACCCCGCCGACCTGGAACTGGTACCTGCTCGGCCTGACCGTGAAGTGGATGCTGGCGCAGGGCGGCACCGCCGAGTTCGCGCGCCGCAACGCCGCCAAGGCAGCGCTGGTGTACGCCACCATCGACCAGTCGGGCGGCTTCTACCGCAACCAGGTGGCGCCGGCCGTGCGCTCGCGCATGAACATCCCGTTCTTCCTGTCCAGCGCCGAGCTGGACGCGCGCTTCGTCGCCGAGGCCAGGGCCGCCGGGCTGCTCGCGCTCAAGGGCCACAAGGCGGTCGGCGGCATCCGCGCCTCGCTGTACAACGCCATGCCGCTGGAAGGCGCGCAGGCGCTGGCGGCGTTCATGCGCGACTTCCAGCAGCGCAACGGTTGAACCCACAGGCCGCCGCCCGCGGGCGGCGGAAAGCAGACGTCATCGAGGAAGGCAACGTGGCCGCAAAGCCGAAGAAGACCCCCGCAGACAAGCCGCCGGCGCGCGCCGCCGAAGCGTCGGCCGCGCCGCCGGCGCTGGCCGACGTGCGCGCCAAGATCGACCAGATCGACCGCAGCATCCAGTCGCTGATCGCCGAGCGCGCGCGGTTCGCGCACCAGGTCGGCAAGGCCAAGGGCAAGCTCGCCGCCGCCGTCGACTACTACCGCCCGAGCGCGAGGCGCAGGTGCTGCGCATGGTGGTCGACCGCAACGAAGGCCCGCTGTCGGACGAGCTGCTGGTGCACGTGTTCCGCGAGATCATGTCCGCCTGCCTGGCGCAGCAGGAACCACTGAAGATCGGCTACCTCGGCCCCGAGGGCACCTTCAGCCAGCAGGCCGTGCTCAAGCATTTCGGGCGCTCGGCGCTGGGCCTGCCGCTGGCCAGCATCGAGGAAGTGTTCCAGGAAGTGGAAGCGGGCAACGCCGACTTCGGCGTGGTGCCGGTGGAAAACTCCGGGCAGGGCACGATCCAGATCACCTTGGACATGTTCCTGACCTCCAGCCTCAAGATCTGCGGTGAAGTGGAGCTGCGCGTGCAGCAGTTCCTGATGTCGCGCAGCGGCCGGCTGGAGGACATCGAGCGGGTCTACGCGCACCCGCAGTCGTTCATGCAGACCTCGGCCTGGCTGCGCGCCAATCTGCCCGCGGCGGAGAAGGTGCCGGTGTCCAGCAACGCGGAGGGCGCGCGCCGCGCGCGCAACGCCGACGACGCGGCGGCCATCGGCGGTGAGAGTGCCGGCCACGTGTACGGGCTGAAGAAGGTGGTCACCAAGCCGATCCAGAACGACGCGGACAACACCACGCGCTTCCTGGTGATCGGCCGCCGGTTCTTCCCTTCCTCGGGCCACGACCGCACCTCGGTGCTGGTGTTCATCCACGACAAGCCCGGCGCCCTGTTCGACGTGCTCAGCCCGTTCGCGCGCCACGGCATCAGCATGAACCGGATCGAGTCGCGCCCGTCGCACCAGGCCAAGTGGGAATACGCGTTCTTCATCGACCTGGCCGGGCATATCGAGGACGCCTCGATGCAGGCGGCACTGGCCGAACTCGAGGCCCATTCGGCGCAGATCAAGGTGCTGGGTTCCTATCCGGTCGCGGTGCCGTGAGCTGACATCGCTCCGCCGCGTGGACGGTACTCCGCGCCCCTTCCGCCCGCCGCCTGGCACCGCCACTGCCGGCCAGGGCGGCATGGACAACACCATGCGCGGCCTGCGCCGGCATGGCAGACGCACAACCAACGAGACCCGCATGACCTCCCAGCCCCACTGGATCGCAAGCAAAGGCCAGCCCCTGCAGGGCACGCTCGACATTCCCGGCGACAAATCGGTATCGCACCGCGCGGTGATGTTCGCCGCGCTGGCCGACGGCGTATCGCACATCGACGGCTTCCTCGAGGGCGAGGACACCCGCGCCACCGCGGCGATCTTCGCGCGCATGGGCGTGCGCTTCGAAACCCCGTCGCCGTCGCGGCGCATCGTCCATGGCGTGGGCGTCGATGGGCTGAAGACGCCGGACGGCGAACTGGACTGCGGCAACGCCGGTACCGGCATGCGCCTGCTGGCCGGGCTGCTGGCGGCGCAGTCGTTCGACAGCGTGCTGGTCGGCGACGCATCGTTGTCGCGGCGGCCGATGCGCCGCGTCACCGGCCCGCTGGCGCAGATGGGGGCGCGCATCGACACCCGCGACGACGGCACCCCGCCGCTGCGCATCCACGGCGGCCAGCCGCTGCACGGCATCGACTACGCGCTGCCGGTGGCCAGCGCGCAGGTGAAATCGGCGCTGCTGCTGGCCGGCCTGTATGCCAGCGGCGAAACCACCGTGGTCGAGCCGCACCCGACCCGCGACTACACCGAGCGGATGCTGCGCGCGTTTGGCGTGGAGATCGATTTCGAGCCGGGCCGGGCACGCCTGCGCGGTGGCCAGCGGCTGCGCGCCACCGATATCGCGGTGCCGGCGGATTTCTCCTCGGCCGCGTTCTTCATCGTCGCCGCCAGCGTCATTCCCGGCTCGCAGGTGCGGTTGCGCTCGGTGGGGCTCAACCCGCGCCGCACCGGCCTGCTGGCCGCGCTGCGGCTGATGGGCGCGGACATCGTCGAGGAGAACCCTGCCGAGCACGGCGGCGAGCCGGTGGCGGACCTGGTCGTGCGCCATGCGCCGCTCAAGGGTGCCCGGATTCCCGAGGCGCTGGTGCCGGACATGATCGACGAGTTCCCCGCGCTGTTCATTGCCGCCGCCGCGGCCGACGGCCCCACCGTGGTGAGCGGCGCCGCCGAGCTGCGGGTGAAGGAATCGGACCGCCTGGCGGCGATGGCGACCGGGCTGCGCACGCTGGGCCTGCGCGTCGACGAAACCGACGATGGCGCCACCGTCCATCCCGGCGTGCTCGGCAGCGGCACCATCGAAAGCCATGGCGACCACCGCATCGCCATGGCGTTCTCCATCGCCGGCCAGTTGAGCCGCGGGCAGGTACGGATCAACGATGTCGCCAACGTGGCCACCTCGTTCCCGGGCTACGACCGGCTGGCACGCGAGGCGGGGTTCGCGCTGACCTCCGCCTGAGGGCGGTAAATAGACGTACCGGGCCGGCCGCGCGGCGCGGCCGGCCCGTGTCCGTGGCACCGGAGCCGATCAGCGGCCGGTGCGGAAATCCACCGGCACCCGGACCACGCTCGCCACCGCGCGGCCATCGCGCACCGCCGGCTCGAAGCGCCAGCCGCGCAGCGTGTCCAGCACCGCGCGATCAAGGTCGCGGCTGCGCTGGCCATCGTGCGCGACGATGCTGGCATCGGTGACCTTGCCGTGGGCGTCGACCTGCAGGCTGGCGACCACGCTGCCTTCAATGCCGGCGCGGAGCGCGGCCGGCGGGTAGGTGGGGGCAGGGTTGCCAGCCAGCGGCCGCGCCTGGTGGTCGCGCGCCATGGCCGGCCTGCGCTCGCCGGCGGCAGGCGCCTTCAGCGGCGTTGCCGCGGCCGGCGCCGCGTCCGCCGGTACGGCTGCCATGGGCGCGGTTCCGGTGGCCGGCGGCAGTGCCGGCGTGGGCTCGGCGTGGCGCCGCACCAGGGCGAACACGCCGAGCAGGATCGCCAGCAGCAGGGCAACCCACAGGACGGGCGACACCGCGTGACGGGGCGACTGCCCGCTCTGCGTGGCGTTGTTCAGTTCATGGGCATGGGTGGCACTCATGGTCGGCTCCTTCTGCGTCCAGTGACGCCTGGAGTCTGGCCCGATGCGCGCCGCGCAGGTGTCAGCAGAACGTCAATGCGGCGCCGACGGGTCCGCCACAGTTCAGCGTGCGGCGCAGGTACCGTTCAGCTTATTGCGCCGGCTGGAAGTCGAAGGGAATTTCCAGGCTGCCGGCCATCGGCTGGCCGTTGCTCTGCGCCGGCTGGAAGCGCCAACCGCGCACGGCCTCCAGTGCCGCGCGGTCGAGATCGCGCGAGCCGCTGCGCTGGATGATCCGCGCATCCAGCGGCGTGCCGCTGGCATCGACCTCGACGCGCACCACCACGGTGCCGCTTTCGCCACGGCGCAGCGCCGCCGGCGGATAGGACGGCGGCGGACTCTGCCCCGGCAGTGGCACCGGGCGGTCGCCCGGCGCCGCGGCGGCGGGTGGCGCGGCCGGGTTGGCCGGCGCCGCGGCCAGCGGGGTCTCGGGCAGCGGCTGCGGCGGCGCAGGCGCGGTCTCCACTACCTGCGGCGCGTCCTCGGCCGGCGCTTCCGGGCGCGCATCGGGCATGTCGCTGGCGCCGGTGCCGGCCGGCAAGGGCTCGGGCAACGGCATGGCCGCATTGGCCTGGGCCTGCGGCTGCGCCGGATCGACCGGGTAGGCGTCGTTGTGCCGGCGCGCGTTCAACCACACCACCACGAACAGCAGCAGGCCGGCGCAGAAGGCGATGCCGGCGACCTTCAGGGCGTTGTGCGGCAACACGAAGGCGGGGGTATGGTCGGAGCGGGAAGCGGGCATGGGCGGCGCGTGCGGGGGGCGTGACCGGGAGGGTGACCATCGGATTCTGGCACAGGACCGCAGCGGCGCGCGGCAGAGCGGCGCGGTTCGGGCGATAATCGCGTTCCGTATCCGTTTACAGTGCCGCCCCATGCTCGATCCCGCCCTTCTCCGACAGCAGCCCGCCGAACTGGCGCAACGCCTGCGCGACACGCGCGGCTTCGAACTCGACGTGGCCGCGATCGAGTCCCTGGAGGCCGACCGCAAGCGCATCCAGGTGCGTACCCAGGAACTGCAGAACCTGCGCAACAGCCGCTCCAAGGCGATCGGCCAGGCCAAGGCCAGGGGCGAGGACGTGTCGGCGATCATGGCCGAGGTGGCCGCCTTCGCCGATGAGCTGAAAGCCTCGGAGGTCCAGCTGGACGAACTGCGCGCGCGGATCGAGGCGATCTCGATGGGCATCCCGAACCTGCCGGCCGATGACGTGCCGGCCGGGGCCGACGAGAACGACAACGTCGAGCAGTCGCGCTGGGGCACGCCGCGCACGTTCGATTTCGCGGTGCTCGACCACGTCGAACTGGGCGCCCGCAACAAGTGGCTCGACGGCGAGACCGCGGCCAAGCTGTCCGGTTCGCGCTTCACCGTGCTGCGCGGTCCACTCGCGCGCCTGCACCGTGCCCTGGCCCAGTTCATGCTCGACCTGCACAGCGGCGCGCATGAGTACCAGGAAACCAACGTGCCGGTGATCGTCAATGCCGACAGCCTGTACGGCACCGGTCAGCTGCCCAAGTTCGAGGAAGACATGTTCATCACCCACCTGGGTGAGCAGAAGCGTTACCTGATCTCGACCTCGGAGATCTCGCTGACCAACATCGTGCGCGACGAGATCGTCGAGGCCGAGCGCCTGCCGCTGCGCATGACCGCGCACTCGCTGTGCTTCCGTTCCGAGGCCGGCAGCGGCGGCCGCGACGTGCGCGGCATGATCCGCCAGCACCAGTTCGAGAAGGTCGAGCTGGTCTCGGTCTGCCGCCCCGAGGAAAGCGACGCCGAGCACCAGCGCATGACCGCCTGTGCCGAGGCCGTGCTGCAGAAGCTGGGCCTGCCGTACCGCAAGATGCTGCTGTGCACCGGCGACATGGGTTTCTCGGCGGTGAAGACCTACGACCTGGAGGTGTGGCTGCCGTCGCAGCAGACCTATCGCGAGATCTCCTCGTGCTCGAACTGCGGCGATTTCCAGGCGCGGCGCATGCAGGCGCGCTGGCGCAACCCCGCCACCGGCAAGCCGGAGCTGGTGCATACCCTCAACGGCTCCGGCGTGGCGGTGGGCCGGGCGATGATCGCGGTCATGGAGAACTACCAGAACGCGGATGGCTCGATCACCGTGCCCGAGGCGCTGCGCGCGTACATGGGCGGCGTGGAGCGGATCGGCTGAACCTAGCCGTCGTCGTGGTTCTTCCCGGAGGCCCGCAGCGATGCGGGCCTCTGCGTTGTCGGGGGCGGGCAGGAGGTGGGAAGGTCGCCCATACAGGACCGTTTGAGGCCTGATTTGTAAAATCAGGACAAAGGTGGTTGAATCTCGCCATTCGTTCCAGTTGTGGGATCAATCCATGCAGGACCTCAACGACCTCTACTACTTCGCGATGGTGGTGGACCATGGCGGTTTTGCCGCCGCCGAGCGTGCGCTGGGCATCCCCAAATCGCGCCTGAGCCGGCGCATCAGCCAGCTGGAAACCGACCTGGGCGTGCGCCTGCTGCAGCGCTCGACGCGCCGCTTCGCGGTGACCGACGTCGGCATGAGCGTGCACCGCCATGCGCAGACCATGCTGGCCGAGGCGCAGGCCGCGCGCGAAGTGGTGGACCGGCTCAGTGCCGAGCCGCGCGGGCTGGTGCGTGCCAGCGTGCCGGTGTCGCTGGCACAGATGCAGCTGCCCAAGCTGCTGCCGAAGTTCCTGGAGCAGTACCCCAAGGTGCGGCTGCAGCTGAACATCAGCAACCGCCGCGTGGACATCATCAACGAGGGCTACGACGTGGCGCTGCGGGTACGCTCGCGGCTGGACGACGACGGCAGCCTGGTGATGCGCAGCTTCGGCCAGGTGCAGGAGCTGCTGGTCGCCAGCCCGAAGTACCTGGACCGCGCCGGCCGCCCCAAGACGCCCGACGACCTGGCCCAGCACGTCACCCTGAGCATCAGCGAGGACGAGGCGCGCCAGCGCTGGGAACTGCACGGCCCGGGCGGCGTGGTCAGCCGCGTGGACCTGCAGCCGCGAGTGGCCGGTTTCGATTTCCCGCTGCTGCAGAGCATGGTCAAGGACGGCTTCGGCATCACCATGCTGCCGGAAACGGTCTGCGCCGAAGCGGTGCGCAACGGCGAACTGGAAGTGGTGCTGCCGGACTGGTCGCTGCCGCAGGGCATCTGCCATGCCGTGTTCGCGTCGCGCCGCGGGCTGTTGCCGGCGGTGCGGGTGTTCATCGACTTCCTCGCCGAACACCTGCCGCCGCAGCTGGAGGCCTCGCGCCTGGACTGCGGCGGCGCCTGCGAACGCGCCAAGGAAAAGATCCGCGCCTCGACCATGGGCGCGCTGGCGATCGAGGCCGGTTGAGCACAATCCCCGGTGGCGTGCGAGAATGCGCGCCCCTGGCCGGTGCGCAGGCATCGGCACGACAGTCACGGGCAGATGGCCGAGCGGTTTAAGGCACCGGTCTTGAAAACCGGCGAAGGGTCAAACCTTCCGTGGGTTCGAATCCCACTCTGCCCGCCATTCCGACGACCCGGGCGCATGTGGCCCCGGCCCCGTCGCGGGCTCTTTCCGGACTTGCGAACCATGCCGACACTGCGTTCATCGCGCCCGCAAGACGGCGCCCGGGTCATCGACATCTGGCGTCGCGCCGTCGATGCCACGCATCACTTCCTTGCCCCCGCCGACCGCCAGGCCCTCGATGCCGAGGTCAGTGCATTGCTGCCCGCGGCGCCGCTGCGGCTGGCGGTGGACGCCGACGATGTGCCGCAGGCCTTCATGTGGGTCGTGGGCGGCCAGCTGGAGGCGCTGTTCGTGGATCCGGCGCAGCACGGCCGCGGGCTGGGACGCCGGCTGGTGGAGCAGGCGCTGCGCGAACACCCGCACCTGTGTACCGACGTCAACGCGCAGAACCCGCAGGCGCTGGCGTTCTACACGCGCCTGGGTTTCGTCGAGACCGGGCGCTCGCCGCTGGATGGGCAGGGGCGCGCATATCCGCTGGTGCATCTGCGCCACGCCGGTGCGCCCACCGCAGCGGACGCGGCAGCATGAACGCTGCCACCACCAGCCCCGATCCGCAGGCCGACGAACGCTGGATGC
Source organism: Stenotrophomonas acidaminiphila (assembly GCA_002951995.1). NCBI lineage: Bacteria > Pseudomonadati > Pseudomonadota > Gammaproteobacteria > Lysobacterales > Lysobacteraceae > Stenotrophomonas > Stenotrophomonas acidaminiphila. The sequence continues at coordinate 2,107,670 of CP019797.1, read as the reverse complement.
GGCATGCGCTGGCGCTGGCCGAACGCGCGCAGCGCGAGTTCGACGAAATCCCGGTGGGCGCGGTGCTGGTCGGCGCCGACGGGCAGCTGCTGGGCGAGGGCTGGAACCTCAACATCGCCCGCCACGACCCCAGCGCGCATGCCGAGATCGTGGCCATGCGCGAGGCCGGCGCACGGCTGCGCAACCACCGGCTGGTCGGCTGCACCCTGTACGTGACGCTGGAGCCGTGCGCGATGTGCGCGATGGCACTGGTGCACGCGCGGGTGGCGCGGGTGGTGTATGCCGCCACCGATCCGAAGACAGGCGCCTGCGGCAGTGTGTTCGACCTGCTGGGCGACCCGCGCCACAACCACCGCGTGCAGGTGGCCGGCGGCGTGCTGGCGCGCGAGGCGAGCCTGCGCCTGACCAACTATTTCCGCGCCAAGCGTGGCCGGCCGCTGCTGCCCGGCGAGGGCAGCTGAGCGTCCGGCCGGCGTCCGGCCCGGTGAACCCGCGGCGTATCATGGGCGCCCGACAACACGGCCGGCGTCGCCGCCGGCCCCCTGCACGAGGCGCCACATGACGGACAACAGCACAGGCAACGACCGGTTGATCTGGATCGATCTGGAGATGACCGGGCTGGACACGGACAACGATTCGATCATCGAGATCGCCACCGTGGTCACCGATGCCCAGCTCAACGTGCTGGCCGAAGGCCCCGAGTTCGCCATCGCCCACCCGCTGGCGACGCTGGAGGCGATGGACGAATGGAACCGCAACCAGCACCGCCGTTCCGGCCTGTGGCAGCGCGTGCTCGACAGCGACGTCAGCCTGGGCCAGGCCGAGGCGCGGACCATCGCCTTCCTGCAGGACTGGATCAAGGCCGGCGCCTCGCCGATGTGCGGCAATTCCATCTGCCAGGACCGCCGCTTCCTGCACCGGCAGATGCCGCGCCTGGAGCGCTATTTCCATTACCGCAACCTGGACGTGTCCACGGTCAAGGAACTGGCCCGGCGCTGGGCGCCAGCCATCGCCGCCGGGGTGGGCAAGAATTCCAGCCACACCGCGCTGAGCGACGTGCACGATTCGATCGCCGAACTGCGCCACTACCGCCAGTACATGGGTGCGCTGGCCGGGCTGCCGGGCGTGGCGGAACCGGCCTGAGCGATGGGCGAACTGGCGCCGACCCTGGCCGACAGCCCGCAGGACATGGCCGACCTGCGACGTGCGGTGGCGCTGCTGGAAGCGCCAACGCTCAGTGCACGCATGGCCAACCTGGTCGGCTCGCCGCTGGAGTTCGCCGTGCGCCGGCTGCCGGCGGGCGTATCCAGGCGCATCCAGGGCGCGGCCGAGGCCGCGCTGCACAAGGCCGCACAGGCGGCGCTGTGGAGCATGGACCGCACCCGGCCGGGCAAGCCGGCGTCGCCGCGCCTGCACAAGCTGGCGGCGGCCGCGTCCGGTGCGCTGGGCGGTGCCGGCGGGCTGCCGGCACTGGTGATCGAGCTGCCGCTGTCGACCACCATCATCATGCGCGCGGTGGCCGACATCGCCCGCAGCGAGGGCTTCGATCTGGAGGACTTCGGCACCCGCCAAGCGTGCCTGGAGGTATTCGCGCTGGGCGGCAACTCGGGCGGCGACGACGCCAGCGAAACCGGCTATTACCTGGCACGCGGCTTCACCACCGAGCTGATGCGGCACCTGTCGGCCGAGCTGGCCGGCACCACGCTCAGCGGCAGCCACGGCCTGCTGCTGGGGCTGGGGCCGAAGGAAGCCGGCAAATGGCTGGCCCGGATCGTGGAAAAGGTCGCCGCCCGCTTTGGCGTGGTGGTGTCGGAGAAGTTCGCCGCGCAGGCGGTGCCGGTGCTCGGCGCGGTCGCCGGCGCCACCTTGAACACCCTGTTCACCGGCTACTACCAGGACATGGCGCGGGGCCATTTCATTGTCCGCCGGCTGGAACGCAAGTACGGCTTCGAGACCGTGCGCCTGGCCTACGGCGCGGTCAGCGGGCGCATGACCGCCTGAGCGCCACGCGGTGGTAGCGTGGCCTGCCGGATACATGGAGAGCCCGCGATGAGCATTTTCGACCTGCGCCTGGAAACCGAGCGGCTGCTGCTGCGGCCACCGTGCGCGGAGGATTTCGACGCGTTCGCCGCGTTCTGCGCCGATCCGCTGCCGATGCAGCACCTGGGCGGCGTGCAGGCGCCGTCGGTGGCGTGGCGCAGCTTGGCCACCATGGCCGGCAGCTGGCACCTGCTCGGCTATTCGATGTTCTCGGTGATCGAGAAGGACAGTGGGCGCTGGGTCGGACGCGCCGGCCCGTGGCAGCCGCACGGCTGGCCGGGACCGGAGGTGGGCTGGAGCATCGTGCCGGACCGGTGGGGCCGTGGCTACGCGCCGGAGGCCGCGCGCGCGGCCATCGACTGGGCGTTCGACGTGCTGGGCTGGGACCAGGTGATCCACACCATCGCGCCGGACAACCGCAATTCGCAGGCGGTGGCGCGCAAGCTGGGCGCGCGGGTACTGCGGCATGCCCGCCTGCCACCCCCGCACGAGGTCGACGTCGAGGTGTGGGGACAGCCGCGGGAGGCCTGGAAAGCCCGCCGCTGACGCATCGTTGCCGATGTATCCATCGTGGCCGGCCGCGGGTCCGGCACGCGCGGCGGCCGCCCGGCGCATGCGCAGCCTGCGGCGAAGGGCGGCGGCGCCGCGGTGCGGTCCTGGACCGCGCGTGGATTTTGCTGCGGTCGCAGCTTTACCAACCGCCCCCGATTCCGGTCAGATGGCAGGATCGCCTGCCAGTCGGCGGTGTGGGGAATCGTGTCGTTGAGCAATCCAGGTGCTGCGTTGACGGTGTATGGCATGTCCACCTCGGGCAATTGCCACAAGGTCCGTTTGTTGCTGGCGCAGCTGGGCACGCGCCATCGCTGGGTCGAGGTGGACAGTGCCGCCGGCCAGACCCGCACGGCCGCTTTCCTGGCGCTGAATCCGAACGGCAAGGTGCCGCTGCTGGAGCGCGGCGACGGGCGCGTGCTCACCGAGTCCAATGCCATCCTGTTCTGGCTGGCCGAAGGCACGCCGTTCCTGCCGGCCGATGGCTGGCAGCGCGCGCAGGCGCTTTCGTGGATGTTCTTCGAGCAGTACAGCCATGAGCCATACATCGCGGTGGCGCGTTTCATCCGGGGCTGGACGCCACCGGATTCGCCGCGGCGGCAGGAGCTGCCCCGGCTGCGCGAGCGCGGCCATGCGGCGCTGGCGGTGATGGAGCAGCACTTGACCGGCCACGCCTGGTTCACCGGGCCGGACTACGGCATCGCCGATATCGCGCTGTTCGCCTATACCGCGGTCGCCGCCGACGGCGGCATCGAACTGTCCTCCTATCCGGCCATCGGCCGCTGGCTGCAGGCGCTGCGCGCCCGGCCCGGCTTCGTGGCCATGCCCGATCCCTCGCCGGAGGTGCTGCGCAACTTCGCCGCGTCACCCTGATCCTTCCTTTCCCCAACCCGTCTGCACCGTGGAGTCCTGCCTGATGTTCGCCCGTGTACCCAACCCCATTCCGGCCCGCATGAAGGGCCTGAACCGCGCCGAGATCTGCGATACCAATTTCATCGAATTCGTGAGGGGGCTGGGGCAGGGGCCGGCCGGTGCGCCGCAGGACGGGGCGCCGGTGCTGCCGGGCAGCGCGCTGGACGCGCGCGGATTCCGCGAACTGTTCGAATCGCAGCTGGTGAGCCGCCACCTGGACCTGATGGCGCGCGTGCTGCGCGTGCAGAACAAGGTCTTCTACACCATCGGCTCCTCCGGGCATGAAGGCAATGCCATGGTGGCGCGCGCCACCCGCCATACCGACCCGGCGTTCCTGCACTACCGTTCCGGCGGCTTCATGGCCGAGCGCTTCCGCAAGCTGCCGGGCATGGACCCGATCATGGACTCGGCGCTGAGCTTCGCCGCCAGCGCCGAGGACCCGGCCAGCGGCGGCCGCCACAAGGTGTGGGGCAGCAAGCCGTTGTGGGTGTTGCCGCAGACCTCGACCATCGCCTCGCACCTGCCCAAGGCGCTGGGCACGGCGCTGGCGATCGAGGCCGGCAAGCGCCTCGGGGTGGAGCTGCCGGTGCCGGGCGACAGCATCGCCATCTGTTCCTTCGGCGACGCCTCGGCCAACCATGCCACCGCCCAGACCGCCTTCAACGCCGCGTCGTGGACCGCCTACCAGAAGCTGCCGGCGCCGGTGCTGTACGTGTGCGAGGACAATGGCATCGGCATCTCGGTGAAGACCCCCGGGGGCTGGATCGCCGAGAGCTTCCGCAACCGCCCGGACCTGGATTACTTCTTCGCCGACGGCCTGGACCTGGCCGCCGGCTACGCCGACGTGCAGCGCGCGGTGGAGCATTGCCGGCGCACCCGCCGGCCGACCTTCCTGCACCTGCGCACCACCCGCATCATGGGCCACGCCGGCACCGACTTCGAGATCGAATGGCGCGCGCTGGAGGAACTGTGCGCGGTGGAGGCGGGCGACCCGTTGCTGCGCTCGGCGCAGATCGCGGTCGAGTCCGGGGTGATGAGCGCCGACGAGGTGCTGGCGTTGTACGAGCGCACCCGCGCGCGCTGTTTCGCCGCCGCCGAGGAGGCTGACCAGCGCCCGCGGCTGACCTCGCTCAAGGACGTGATGGCGCCGCTGGCGCCGTACACCCCGGAGCAGGTGCGCGCCGAGGCGACCCGCGCCGACTACGCGCAGCGCCGCCTGCAGGTGTTCGGCAGCGAGGCGTCGCTGCCCGAGAACCTGCCGCCGCGGCACCTTGCCATCCAGATCAACCAGGCCCTGCACGACCTGTTCTGCAAGTACCCGGACACCCTGCTGTTCGGCGAGGACGTGGCGCAGAAGGGCGGCGTCTACACGGTGACCAAGGGCCTGCACAAGGCGTTCGGCCCGCGCCGGGTGTTCAATACCCTGCTCGACGAGACCATGATCCTGGGCATGGCCCAGGGCTTCGCCAACATGGGCATGCTGCCGGTGCCGGAGATCCAGTACCTGGCCTACCTGCACAACGCCATCGACCAGGTGCGCGGCGAAGCCTGCTCGCTGCAGTTCTTCTCCAACGACCAGTACCGCAACCCGATGCTGATCCGCATCGCCGGGCTGGGCTACCAGAAGGGCTTCGGCGGCCATTTCCACAACGACAATTCGATCACCGCCATCCGCGACATCCCCGGGCTGGTGGTCGGCTGCCCGTCGCGTGGCGACGATGCGGCGATGATGCTGCGCACGCTGGCGGCGCTGTCCAGGGTGGACGGGCGGGTGTGCGTGTTCCTCGAGCCGATCGCGCTGTACATGGCCAAGGACCTGTACGAGGCCGGCGACGGCCAGTGGCTGTTCCCGTACCCGGCGCCGGAGCAGGCGCTGGAACTGGGCCAGGGCCGTGTCTACGGCGAGGGCAACGACGACCTGGTGGTGTTCACCTACGGCAACGGCGTGCCGATGGCGCTGCGCGCGGCGCGCGCCATCGAGGCGGCGCAGGGCTGGAAGGTGCGGGTGGTGGACCTGCGCTGGCTGGTGCCGCTCAACGCCGCCTACATCGCCGAGCAGGCCAGCGGCGCCCGGCGCATCATCGTGCTGGACGAGGGCCGGCACAGCGCCGGCGTGGGCGAGGGGTGATCACCGCGCTGGTCGAGGCCGGCTTCGGCGGCGTGCCGCTGCGCCGGGTGACCGGCGCCGACACCTACACGCCGCTGGCCGGCGCCGCACTGCTGGTGCTTCCGGGCGACAATGACGTGGTGAGCGCCGCAGCCGAGCTGGCGCGTGGATAACGATCTGTATGTGTGGACTGGCGGGAATACTGCAATCGCAGGCGCGGTTGCAGGAAGCGGAGTTGGCGGCGCTGGCCGGCGCGATGGGCGATGCGCTGGCCCATCGCGGTCCCGATGACCGCGGCGTCTGGGCCGATGCCGGCGCCGGCGTGGCGCTGGCGCACCGGCGGCTGAGCATCCTCGACCTGTCGCCGCTGGGCCACCAGC